>UQMI01000012.1 GCA_900542045.1 uncultured Blautia sp. | reverse complement strand
CAGAGCAGCTGATTTGTAATCAGCAGGTTATCGGTTCGAGTCCGATCATCGGCTTTATGGACCTTTAGCTCAGTTGGTTAGAGCACCCGGCTCATAACCGGTCGGTCCTGGGTTCGAGTCCCCGAAGGTCCATTTTCAATTTCATATTTGGCCCAGTGGCTCAGTTGGTTAGAGCGCCGCCCTGTCACGGCGGAGGTCGAGAGTTCGAGTCTCTTCTGGGTCGTTGCATTAAAGAAATTTAATGCATTTAAATGGGATCTTAGCTCAGCTGGGAGAGCATCTGCCTTACAAGCAGAGGGTCATAGGTTCGAGCCCTATAGGTCCCATTTTTTTGTCCTTTTATAAGCCGCAGTGGCGGAACTGGCAGACGCCCGGGACTTAAAATCCCGTGGGTAGTGATACCCGTACCGGTTCGATTCCGGTCTGCGGCATTGCAAAGCTCCTGATTTTTCAGGGGCTTTTTTTAGGCTAACCACTTTGTGGGCAGTTAATCCTTTTCATTTTGTTGTAAATGCAATCGTTTATGAATACAACAAAAATGTTAGAAGAATTTTACGAATATTGCTATTTAAATTGGAATATGCTATAATGCCGATAGGCAAAAAGATAACAGTGTCCATGATGGCACACGAAAAGCCCCGGAGGCTGTAACTCTGGGGCTTTTCTATTCCATTTTGGGTGGGTGGCTTATGCCCAAGGCTGGCTACCAGCTATTCATCTCCGTCCAACCATTTGCAAATGTAGTAGGCAGCTACGCTTGCCAAAACAGAGAGAAAAAAAGATAACAGTAAATCCATGATAGCTCACCCCCTCCTCTCTACCTGTTTGGGGGCGGTAGCTTGATAATTATAACATATGATTTAAAGAGGAGGATATAAGAACTTCTCTTTTTTTATTGGAGAGAAAAAGCATATGAAAAAAGAAGAACAAAAAAGGGAGTAATCCGGTTCGATTCCGGTCTGCGGCATTTCCTGAATAGATATGATCATGTCTACTTGTTATTGTCATTTTTTCTATTTGCAAATCCCAAACAGATAAAACAGAATCCCAAAGCATAAAAAGCATTGTTTCCACCCAGGATCGCGCTGACAATGAATAAAGCGCCCGCTAAAAAATATAAAAGTTGGATCAGATTTAAGTTATGCATTTGTACCTCCTTATGTATTCTGTTCAGTGTATCACCATTTCTCCGGCAAATACCGCCAGTACACCGGCCAGGATGCTCAGTGTTGCATAGAGAAATCCTATGACGGGGCTGCCGTTTTTTAAAAGATCCCCGGTTTCCAGAGCAAAGGAGGAAAATGTGGTAAATCCTCCGCAGATTCCAACTTTGAGAAACAGTACAAGCCTTGGATGCAATGCATTTTGCTTCAGGGCTGCTGCTGCAATCATTCCGATCAGAAATGAACCGAGAATATTGATGCCAAAAGTTTTTATGGGAAACAGCCAGGTCTCTTTTACCGGGATCAGTCCGATCAGATAGCGGCAGACAGCTCCCAGAAAACCGCCGATTCCCACGGCGAGACAGTTTAACATATGTGCGTACTCCTTTTTTATGTATAATTTCATCGAATCCGGGAAGTGCCCTGTTTCTTATTGCGCAGAGCAATGAACAGGGTGCTGCTTGCCTGCAGATTCATGGTTTGTGGACGTGAATATAGCGGATGCCCAAAGGTGCCTCATTGTCACAGACCACCATAGGTTCTTTGTTTTGAAGGGCTTTATAGGCAGAGGATGTCATTTCAATTTCGGCTTTCTGTCCATCCGGAAGAAGGATGGTTCCGTAGTAATCGTCCCCGTTTCTGTCCTCATAGATCCGGAGGTTTTCCGCCTGAGCCGGATAATGCGTTGGAGAAGAGGGATGGGAAATAGAAGGAATCAACGCATATATTACCCCCATACTGTAGATCAGAAATAAAAACAGACAGGCTCCCAGCGTCAGTTTGCGATGGGGAATTTTGCGGGTCTGACGGCAGGAGATCCCAAAGAGCAGGAAAGTGAGGAGCAGTACCGCTGCCCACATGCTCATTTCTCCGGTGACGAAGTTTACCTGTATCATCAAGATCGGGCTGGTAATGAACAGCATGGTGAGAAAGACATGGATATAGGCAAATCCCATTCCCACATGATGTTTCTTCCATTCTCCGGAGGCGTTGATATCAGAGAGAGGAAGCCAGACCATAACATCATGAAAACGCCAGGCATAGATAAAATAGCACAGGGGAAGTACCTGAAGCAAAAGCAGCTGATATTTCTGCTTCAGGATATCTGTGGGGCAGAATATGCAAAAGAATACAAAGAGGACTAAATTAACAATAAATAGAACGCGGTATCCGTTCCGGATTTTATGAGCCTGTTGTGTATGTTCTGTTTCCTGAGAGTTATCCCATTGAAGCTCACTGGCTTTTTTCCACTGCATCTGCCAGCCTTCCGTAAAAAGTTCCGGAATGGTTCCGCCAAGATTATGGAAGAGTTCTTCTGCGTGTACCATATTATTCTCAAAACGGAATAATTTTCGGCCGGAAGCATCTTTTGCCACAAAACCTCCAAGAGAGGGCAGTAGGGTTACTTCATGGATCTGACTTCTGGGGAAGGTGTATTCTCTGCCAAATATAGTCATTCCCCAGACAGAATTTTGATCCATAAGGATTCGTCTGTTGCGGTAGCTGGAAAAAAGGCTGCCCAGGCAAACAGGAAAAGCAGAAGAAAAAGGAAGAGCAGGATGCTGCTGTAGGATTCACAGGCGGTCATGGCAATGACAGCCAGATTGATGAACAGCCCAAAGAAATAGCAGATCCATGCAAAGGCTAGAAACGGCCGGGATTCATATACGATGAGTTCTGCTTTGGAAAAATCTGTCGTACGTTCGCCGGAAAGGCGGATTCCCCAGACGGCGAAAAAAAGGTCAGTGATTCCGGTCATTGCGCAGAGCAGGCAGAAGATTCCGCCCATTTCGCCGCTGACCGCGTAAAAAAGTGCAAATACTGCAGTCAGGATGCCGAAAAGCAGCAGGAAAATACTGCTGCCCAGTAAAATTTTCTGGCGGCCGTTAAACTGCTGCCGCAGCCTTTTTTGTTCTTCTTTGCTGATCGGTGGGGTCATATTACCTCCTGGAGTTTTCGGCAGAACGGAACAGTTCCCGGTGCTGCCGGTTTTGAAGCAGCTAACAGGGAAGTCAGTCCATACAGAATCTTTAACAATATTATACAACAGGAAAGGAGAAAGTCATAGAAGTTTCTCTTTTGATCTGCTGACGCTTTTATTGCAGAGCAGAAGTAATTATTTATTTTCTATATTTGTCATAGATGATACAATATATCTGGGATTATGGCAAAATCCCATAAATAACAACAGTTAAATTTTAGTGATTCAGAAAATACAGGAGAGATCAGATGGAATTCAGATATGCAGAAAGAAAAGACTGCGCATTGATTTTACAGTTTATAAAAGAATTGGCAGATTATGAAAAAATGCTGGATGAAGTGGTGGCAGACGAAAAAACTCTGGAAGAATGGATCTTTGAGAAACAGAAAGCAGAAGTGCTCTTTGTGATGGCAGACGGGCAGGAAGTTGGCTTTGCGCTGTTCTTTCATAATTTTTCCACCTTTCTGGGACGTGCAGGAATTTACCTGGAAGATCTGTATGTACGGCCGGAGTACCGGGGAAATGGCTATGGGAAGGCTATTTTGAAAAAGCTGGCATCTATTGCGGTGGAACGTGGCTGCGGACGGCTGGAATGGTGGTGTCTTGACTGGAACAGACCAAGTATTGATTTTTATTTATCACTGGGAGCGGAACCGATGTCAGACTGGACAGTGTATCGGATTGCCGGAGAGACGCTGCGGAAACTTGCAGAATAATAAAGAATTGGGAGGAAAAATGGGAGAGATTAAAGTTATTTTATGGGATATAGACGGAACGCTTTTAAATTTTGAGGAATCGGAGAAGGTGTCGATCCGAAAATGCTTTCGGATGTTCGGGCTCGGTGAGTGTACAGATGAAATGCTCCATGCATACAGCGGGATCAACCGATCTTACTGGGAGCGCCTGGAAAGGGGCGAGATCACAAAACCGGAGGTGCTGGAAGGGCGCTTCCTGGATTTTTTTGCAAGATACCATATAGAGATATCTGCCGCTGAGTTTAACAGAGAATACCAGCTTCTGCTGGGGGATACGGCCTGTTTCTGTCCGAATGGAAAGGAGTCCGTAACGGCGTGCCGGGGAAAAGTGAAACAATATGCTGTTACCAACGGAACAAAAATGGCCCAGGAAAAGAAGCTGAAAAATTCCGGGCTGTCAGATTTGCTGGACGGTGTGTTTATTTCAGAAGACATAGGTGTGGAAAAACCGGCAACGGGCTTTTTTGAGGAAGTATTCAGGAAAATCGGAGACTATAAGAGGTCAGAAGTGCTCATTGTGGGCGATTCTCTTACCAGCGATATGCTGGGCGGAAATACCATGGGGATTGTCACCTGCTGGTACAATCCCGCAGGAAAAGAAAAAAATGTACCGGTGAAAACTGATTATGAAATCAGGGATCTGCAGCAGGTGCCGGGGCTTCTGGGATAAAGACGCATACCAGAGAAGGCTGAGAAAATTGGGGGGCCTTCAGGGGACCGGCGGAGAAAGGAGCCGGATGATCTGGAAGAAGCTTCCATTGACGGAGATTTCCGGGAAATGAGGACGCTTTACAGTGGAACAGCATAATGGTAAGATGAGAAAAAAGAAAGAGAGGGCGCCGGAGATGATCATACGAAATGCAATGGTTTATACGGAGGACTGCCAGTTCGAGCAGAAAGATGTGCTCATAGATGGAGAACTGTTTACGGACAGTTCCGAGAAGGCAAAAGGAGAGATCCTGGACGGAAGCGGCTGTTATGCCATTCCAGGACTGACCGATATCCATTTTCATGGATGTGTGGGATATGATTTCTGTGATGGAACAGAAGAAGCCATCCAGGCCATTGCGGATTATGAGGCCAGTGTGGGAGTGACCACCATTGTGCCGGCCACCATGACATTCGGAGAAGACAGGCTGCTGAAAATTGCAGAGGCAGCCCGGGAACACCGGAACGGACAGGGAGCCATTTTGTGCGGGATCCATATGGAAGGACCTTTTATTTCCATGGAAAAGAAAGGAGCACAGAACGGCGCATACATCCACCGGCCGGATGTCGAATTGTTTGAACGGCTGCAGAAGGCTTCCGGCGGCCTCTTCAAGATCGTGGATCTGGCTCCGGAGGAAGAGGGAGCCATGGAGTTTATCCGGCAGGAAGCGGGAAAAGTGGTGCTGTCCATCGCCCATACAGCGGCAGATTATGAGACCGCCAGGCAGGCCATGGAAGCCGGAGTGACCCACATGACCCATCTGTATAATGCCATGCATCCCATTCATCACAGAAATCCCGGCCCTGTCATAGCGGCAGCGGACGACGGGCGGTGCGAAGCGGAGCTGATCTGTGACGGTGTGCACATTCATCCGGCGGTGGTACGGAGCACCTTGAAACTGTTTAGCATTGACCGGGTAGTCTTTATCAGTGATACCATGATGGCAGCGGGACTTGCAGACGGACAGTATGAACTGGGAGGACAGCCTGTGACAGTAAAAGGAAACCGGGCAACCCTCCAGGACGGCACGCTGGCGGGCTCCAATACCAATCTGATGGAATGTATGCGGACAGCCGTGCGGGAAATGCAGATCCCGCTGGAGACGGCAGTGCGTTGCGCGGCAGTGAATCCGGCAAAGACCGTGGGAATCTATGACCGCTATGGAGGCATCTCGCCGGGAAAGATGGCCAATCTGGTCATGCTGGATAAGGAAGATCTTCGGGTCAGACAGGTGATCCTGAGAGGAAAACTGCTGCAGGGAAAATAGAAGCTGCTGAAGGAAACAGGTTTATGTGGGGGAGTTTGTAACAGAGGTGGAGGCATTTTATGTTTTCTCGTATTTCAAAATTTAAATTTCACAGCATCAAAACTCAGCTGGTGCTGGGCTTTCTGGTTGTTTTGATTCCGCTGCTGATCATACTGGTCATCGCATCCTATCTGTATTCTGCAGATATCATCTCCAGAAAAACTCTGGAACAATCCAGTGAAACTGTGGAACAGCTGTCCATGTCCCTGGATCATTTCATGGAGCAGAATATTAATAAATTGGAAATGATGGGAGATAATCCTACGGTGCAGGAGGAACTGAATGCGGAACCCAGTGAGCTGGATGAGGCGGACGATTCTTTTTATTCCAGAAACCGGCAGATTCGGCGGATCATGGTCAAGGAATTTTCCAGTGTCACCATGAATGATATGGAACTGTATGGGTTGAACGGTGCCAGTTATTATATTTCTGTCTGGTCTCAGAAGTGGGAAATTCCAGATGAGGAAGAACTGTTTCGCAAGGCAGACGAAGCAAAGGGGCACTGGATCCTGGTTCAGAATGGAGAAGAGGATACTCTGCAGATGATCAAACTGATTAAAGATCTGCAGACCTATCGCCCGCTGGGATATGTGCGCATCGGTCTGAAGCGGAGTTATCTGGACCGTCTGGCAGAGGCGGTGAATTTTGACAGCCAGGGAAAAATCACGATCCTGGATGATGAGGCACTGATTACCAGCAATGAGCCGAATCAGACACTGTTGTCTTATATGGCAGAGGAAACAAAATCCAGAGGCAGCTTTGAATATCAGGAGGATGGAGAGTCCAATATGGCAGTGTATGTCCATTCCAGTGTCACAGGATGGGATACGGTGGGCCTTATCTCCATGGATTATATCAACCGGGATCTGTCGGCACTGCGGAACGTATCGCTGATCTTCAGCTGTCTGGCATTGGGGATCGGAACGCTGGTGATCCTTACCATTGCCAACAACATTGTTTCACCCCTGAAGGAAACCAAGAATGCCCTGGAACAGTTTTCCAAGGGAGATTTTGATGTACGGCTGTCAGAGGAACGCCAGGATGAAGTGGGTACAATGAATGTGGTGTTCAATAAGGCCATGTGTGATATCAAAGAACTGATCCAGAAAGTGACTCAGGCGGAGATATTGAAAAAAGAAATGGAATTTGAAACCCTGCAGTCCCAGATGAATCCTCATTTTCTCTATAATACGCTGGATGCCATTAACTGGATGGCGTTTAAGGAGGGCCAGGAAGAAATCTGTGATCTGGTCAGTGCCATCAGCAACCTGATCCGTGGAACCATCAGCAACAAACAGAGCATCATCACGTTGGAGCAGGAACTGGGCTATGTGAAGGATTATCTGTATATACAAAAGCTGCGGTACCAGGACCGTTTTGAAACCATTTATGATGTGGATGCCTCGCTGCTGTCTCAGGCAGTTCCCAAACTGGTGGTGCAGCCCATTGTAGAAAATGCCATTGTGCATGGGATTGAAGACGCACAGAGAGAAAGTTCTCTGCTGATCAGTGCAAAACGTGTGGGGGATGCCATTGATATCACAGTAAAGGATACGGGAATCGGTATGTCCCAGGCGAAAGTGGAAAATCTGCTGCGGGAGCCGAGTATGGAAAAGGCAAGCAGAGACCGGTTCCATACAAATCTGGGGATTTATGCGGTACACAAGCGGCTGCAGTTCCTTTACGGAGAAGAATATGGACTCAGGATTGTTTCTGTGGAAGGGGAAGGAACGGAAGTTACGATCCACATTCCCTATATGGAAGATCCGGAAAAGCTGCTGAAGACGTATCATAATATACTGGGAGAAGAGCAATGAGCGTAAAAGTAATGGTGATTGACGATGAATTTATTATTCTGGACGGAATGTCGTCCTTTCCCTGGGAGCGTTATGGCTGCCAGCTGGTGGCTACTGCACGGAACGGGCAGGAAGGTCTGGAAAAACTGGAGGAATTTCAGCCGGATCTGGTCTTTACTGATATCCAGATGCCGAAGATGGATGGCCTTTCTTTTGCAGCAGAAGCCAGAAGACTGAAGGAGAATGTACGGATCGTCTTTCTTACGGGATATGACAGTTTTGAATATGCCCAGGAAGCTATCCGGGTGGGAGGCTCAGATTATCTGCTGAAACCCATGAATTTCCGGAAACTGGACGAGCTGGTGCGGAGACTGTGTCATGAGATTGAAAAAGAAAATCAGGTGAACCGATATTATCGGGATCTGCAGAAAACATTTGAAAAAGAAATTCCCTATATTCGGAGCAAACTGGTCAATGATCTGCTCCATGGGAGAATACGGGATCGGGGAGAGCTGGATCATCAGATGGAAGCAGTGGGGATGCATGTGGAAAAATATATCTGTATTGCCATTACCAGAGAAAATGCCCATTCGCAAAAAGATAACAGCTGGCCGGAGCAGTTTGCGTTTCTGAATATCGGAGAAGAAATCTTCGGTGAATTTTCCGGCGGGGTACTGTGCGAATATGATGATATGAATCTTCAATTTGGGTTTCTTCTGCTGTTTGGCAGAGAGAAAAATGACAGGGATTGTACGGAACAGGCTACTGCAGCAGCGGAGAAGCTGAAAAAAGTGGCCCGGGAGCTGATCCGTTACAAAATCTGTATTGGGGTCAGCAAAGTCTGGTGCGATGTGGATAAGATCCATGAGGCGTATATGGAGGCCTGCCATGCGTGCAGCCAGAGTATTTACCTTGGGGAGAATACCATAGTTCATTACAAAGATCTGGACGGGGTACTTCGCCAGAATCATGAAATTACCGAGGGACAGAAGCAGCGGCTGTTCATGAAGATTTATTCCGGGCAGACGGCGGAAGCAGGCAGGGAAATCGAGGAACTGTTTCATCACGCTGATATGGACCTGGAGAACAGCCGGTATATGGCGCTGGATCTTCTGGTAGCCTGTATGAAGTATCCGTTCCTCTGTGAGATTCAGGGGGCTCTTCAGAAAAAGGAATACGATTTTTCTTTTCTGCAGGATGGGATCCGGGTGATCGGCCAGGCGTCCAGTGTGGAGGAAATTACCCAGTATCTGGTTAAGGGGTTCAGTTTGCTGACAATCCAGAATCATCAGGATACGGAAGACCGGTATCAGCATATCGTGAACCGTATCATTGCGTACCTCAGAGATCATTATATGGAAAATCTGACCCTGGATTTCATTGCGGATCAGTTTCATATGAGTAAGACTTATGTGAGCCGTCTGCTGAAACGATACGCCAATCAGAGCTTTCTGAAGATTCTGGTGGAAATCCGGATGGAGGAAGCCAGGAAAATGATCCTGGAAGATAAATATAAAATGTATGAGATCGCGGAAAAAGTGGGATATAATGATTTTAGTTATTTTATTCAGGCGTTTAAGAAAAAGTATGGCGTAACGCCCAATGAATACCGGCAGTCTGTCTGAATCAAATATATGAAATTCGTGCAAAAGTATAAGATTTGTGCATATCTAATAAAAAAACGGCGAAAATGTGTAAGTTTTTCACATTTTTAGCCGTTTTTTAGATTGAGATTTGAAAACCGGGACAGTATGATAAACGTGTAAACAGTAAATCAGCAATCAGTATTTGGAGGGAGACAAATGAAAAGGAAATTAGCAGCATTGGTTCTTACGGCCGTGATGGCGGCGGGAACAATCCTCAGTGGATGCGGCGGTTCATCAGATAACAGCACATCTGCTGCAGATCAGACCGGAGAGGAACAGGAAAGTTCAGACAGTGCATCCGGTACGGAAAACGGAGAGAGAACAAAGATTACGGCCCTGCTGAAAGGAACAGAGTCCACAGAACAGTTCCAGGTATTTGACTGGCTGCTCAGCAATTTCTGCGAGGAAAAAGGGCTGGAGTACGAAATTGAGCTGGTAAATGATATGCAGGATTATTTTACTAAGCTGCAGATGTATATTAACAGCAATACGCTGCCGGATATTTTCGGCTGCCCCAACGGCACACTTTCCCAGGCATGTCTGGATATAGATGCGCTGGTAGATGTGGGAGCGGAGCTGGAGAGAAACGGATATGCAGACAAATTAAACGGAGCAGTGCGGGACTTCCTCACCGATGCCAACGATGGCAATCTGTATCTGTTCCCTCAGGGACTGTATTGTGAATACTTCATGTACAGAACAGATATTTTTGAAGAAGCCGGCATTACAGAAACACCCACAACCTGGGCAGAGTTCCAGGATGCCTGCCAGAAGATCGCGGATATCGGAGAGATACCAGTGGTCGTAGGCGGTTCGGATGCATGGCAGTTAATGAGATATTTATCCTTCTCCCCATGGAGAGTGGGAGGATCTGACTTTATTACAGGTTACCAGGATGGAACGGACAGTTTCAGTGAGAATGCATCTGCTCAGCATGCCGTAAATCTGCTGGCGGATTTGGGAACCAAGGGATATTTTGAACCGGGCTTTGCCAGTGTGGATTATACTTCTGCCTGCAACCTGTTCTTTGGCGGCACTGGCGCGATCTTCTATTCCGGATCCGGCAACATCGGTCTGGCTGAAGAAATGTATGACAACGGGCAGTTGGGATTTTTCCCGGTACCCGATGTGGAAGGTATGGACAATATGTCTACCAACGTGCCGGTACACGCCGGTTTTGCCGAGGGATTCAACAAAGCTACTTATGATGAGACCATGCAGGAATTCTTTGATTATATGTGTGAGAATTTCTCAGAAGCCTGCTATACCAAGGCCAACATCTTCTCTCCATTTAACGAGGAGCTTCCGGAGGGACTGCCGCAGCTTTACTATGACACACAGCCGATGTTTGCAGAAGCGGAGACCGCATGGACTTCCTGGGATGACAAACTGGATTCAGATGTGCTGACCAAGATCGTGGACGAACAGCAGAAGCTGGCACAGGGCCTGACCACACCGGAAGAGTTTATTGCCACCTGTGATACCTTTGTCACGGAATAAAGATGTGCGCGATATGACTGTTAAGAGACTGGCGAATTTCTCGTCAGTCTCTTTTAAAGAAAGAGACTGTGAACGCTGTGATTATGAAGACGAGGAGGGGATTTTTTGCAGAAAGCCTTTGGTAAGAAATCAATTATTTTTATGTTTATCTTCCCGGCATTTTTGGTCTATACAGCTTTGGTGATCGTATCCATTATCTGGGCCGGGTACTACAGCTTTTTTGACTGGAGCGGTGTGGGAGAAAAAGTGTTTGTGGGACTGAAAAATTACATCGAACTTCTAACCACAGATACGGTGTTCCGCTCCACAGTATGGCATACGATTATTTATACCGTGATTAATGTGGCGATACAGGTATTTGGCGGTCTGCTGTTTGCAATTCTGCTCAGCCGGATTAAAAAAGGCAGAGTGACCCTGCAGACGTTATATTACATACCTGTGGTCATTTCTTCCGTGGCCATCTGCCAGATTTTTTCCAAGCTGCTGTCCGTGACACCTACAGGTATTGTGAACCAGCTGCTTTCTTTCATCGATCCGTCCCTGAAAGTAATGGAGTGGATTTCCAATCCCAACATTTCCCTTTATGTGACGGCGTTCGTGGAGGCATACAAATATCTGGGACTGTATATGGTCATCTTTTATGCAGCGCTTATCGGTGTTCCCAGTGAACTCAGCGAAGCAGCACGGATTGACGGGGCCTCTGTGGTACAGGAATATTATTATGTCAGAGTGCCTTATATCAAGCCGGTCATCGTGGCTAACTGCCTGCTGGTATTAAATGGTTCTCTGCGTTCTTTCGAATTTTCTTACCTGCTGACGCACGGAGGGCCGGGAAATGCATCTGAACTTATGACGACGTATATGTACAAGCAGGCCTTTTCCAGTATGAAATATGGATACGGCAGTGCGGTCGCTATCATGATCGTCATTATCTGTATGGTGGTTGGTCTTCTGTTCCGCAAATTTACAGGAGGAGGTGAAGAGGAATGAGAAAGAAAAAATTTTCTGTGGGAGGTACGGTCAAATGGGTGATCGCTATTTTGCTGGTGGTAGTCCAGGTATATCCGTTTCTGTATGTATTTACTTCCAGTTTTAAATCCCTGGATGATTTTCAGAAGCTGCCGGCCTATGCCCTTCCTTCTTCCCTTTATCTGGGAAACTACATTACGGTGTTTACCAAGAGTCACATGCTGACGTATTTTAAAAACAGTATCATTGTGCTGGTAGGCGTTCTGGTACCGTTGATCCTGATCGCGCTGATGGCCGGTTTTGCCCTGAGCAAGATCCGGTTCCGGGGGAGAAAGTTCCTGCTGAATTATTTTCTGCTGGGGCTGATGCTTCCCATGCAGGTGGCGTTGATTCCCCTGTTTACGATTTTCAATCGGCTGGGTCTGATCAATACCTATGCAGCGATTATTTTGCCGCAGATCGCGTTTTCGCTGTCTTATTCCATACAGCTTTTTCATTCCTTCAGTAAATTTTTTCCGGAGGAAATGCTGGAAGCGGCCATTATTGACGGATGTTCCCCCATTGGATGCTTCTTTAAGATGGTCATGCCCATGTCGCTGAACTCGATCATTACGGTGGCCACCATGCAGGCTGTGTTCTGCTGGAATGAATATATCAATGCCTATACCTTTACCCGTTCCACGGACATGAAGACTGTAACGCTGGGGTTGAATGATTATGTGGGAAGCATGGGGCTGACAGACTGGGGTGCAACCTTTGCCGCCATAACAGTCACTGTTATTCCGGTATTTGTGTTCTATTTTCTTTGCAGTAAGAAGATGCTGGCAGGTTTGTCGGCAGGTGCTGTGAAAGGTTAAAAAAGCAGCAGTGCGGACACTGGCATTTCCTTTATCTGCACTGAGAAAAAGCAGGAGGTTAGAGAAAAAATGAATCAGTTATATTATCAGTATCCGGGAACCTGGTTTGGCGATTGTATGCCTTATGGAAAAGGGGAGGAATTTTATCTGTTCCATCAGAGAGACAACCGCAATCCCTGTCCGTTTGGAGAGCCTTTTGGCTGGGACCTGGCTACCACATCCGATTTTGTACATTATAAAGATATGGGAACGGCAATTCCCAGGGGAACTGATGAGGAACAGGATCAGTTTATTTATGCGGGAAGTATTTTTGAAGGCGAAGGACAGTACCATGCCTTTTATACCGGCTATAACCGGGAATATCCAAAACAGGGAAAAGCGTCTCAGGTGCTGATGCACGCTGTCAGCGATGATCTGGTACACTGGACCAAGACCCAGGATAAGCTGACGTTTACGCCTCAGGAGGGGTATGATCCGGACGACTGGAGAGATCCTTTTGTATTGTGGGACGAGGATAAGCAGCAGTATATGCTGATCCTGGGCGCACGGCTGGCAGGACCCAAGACGGTGCAGTCAGGCCGAACGGTGAAATTTACATCCAAAGATCTGAAAAACTGGAAATTTGAAGGAGACTTCTGGGCACCGGGGCTGTTTGTCATGCATGAGATGGTGGACCTATTTAAGATCGGAGACTGGTGGTATCATGTGGTGACGGAATACAGTGACCGCAGTAAAATGATCTACCGGATGAGCAAAAGCATTGACGGTCCCTGGATCGCGCCGAAGGATGATGCATTCGATGGCCGGGCGTATTATGCAGGAAGGACCTTTTGTCTGAACGGACACCGGATCCTGTTCGGATGGGTAGCCACCAAAGAAGACTGTGATGACAGAAAAAATTATGAATGGGCAGGCACCTTCGTGCCCCATGAGGTATACCAGAGAGAAGACGGGACTCTGGGTGTAAAGGTGCCGGATACGGTCTGGGAAGCATTTGTCAACAGAGAAAAGGTGGAAGATTTTGTGCTGGAGAGTCCGGCAGGCAGAACGGAACGGGTGTTGAAAGAGCACTGCGGAGAGCTGTTCAGTCTGGAAGCGGATGTGACATTTTCGGAAGGAACCCATGCCTTCGGTATTCGGGTCTACGACGATGTGCAGACGGAACAATCCTATCAGTTTATTTTCCATTGCAATGAGGACCGGTATCTCTGTGAGAAAAATCCCAACTGGCCCTGGTATTCTTATCTGAGTCAGGGATCTGAACGTCCCATTACACTGGAGCCCGGACAGAAATATCATATTCGGCTGATCGTGGACGATACGATTGGAACGATTTATGTAAATGGTGTGGCACTGAATGCCCGGCTGTATACAAAACCGGGAGATGCTCTGGGCATCTTCGCGTCAGAGGGAACCATTCAGGTGGAAAACTGCAGTATCTCCACAGAATTGAAGAAATAAAAAGGGGAAAGAGGTCTTTTCGGTGAACGGAAAGGCCTCTTTTCTCAGACATTTTCCGGGAACAGCGTTGAGTTTCTTCCTATGATATGCTATTGTATATAAGGACGCCGGAGGAAGGAAGACAGCAGGGTTCCCCTGGAGCAGAAGGCTGTATCGGACTCCGGAAGGCCATCAAAAATTTGAGAAAGAAGGTGAAGCTGTGGTTGAATTAGATCAGTTCAAAACAATTCTGAACAACTATACAGAACCATTAGTGGAAGTGAGGGATTCACTTTGACTTGGCTAACAAGGAAAAGCGAATCGAAGAATTAGAAAGAGAAATGGAAGCTCCGGACTTCTGGGATGACCCGGATCGTTCCCAGAAATTAATGAAAGAGCTGAAGTACCTGAAAGATGACGTGGAAATTTACCGGAAGCTGGAAACCCAGATGGAAGATATCCAGACCATGATCGAGATGGGGTATGAGGAAAACGATCCGGAGCTGATCCCTGAGATCCAGGAAATGCTGGATGATTTTCAGAAAGATTTTGAAGAGATCCGGATCAAGACATTGCTGTCTGGAGAATATGACAGTGAAAATGCCATTGTGACGCTCCATGCAGGAGCCGGCGGCACAGAATCCTGCGACTGGTGCAGTATGCTGTACCGTATGTATAGCCGTTGGGTGGAAAAGAAAGGATTTTCCATGGAAATCCTGGATTATCTGGACGGAGAAGAAGCCGGGATCAAGTCGGTTACCTTTGAAGTGCGGGGAGAGAATGCTTATGGCTATCTGAAATCTGAGAAAGGCGTACATCGTCTGGTGCGGATTTCTCCGTTTAATGCAGCAGGAAAGAGGCAGACCTCTTTTGTATCCTGTGACGTAATGCCGGATATTGAGAAGGACCTGGACATTGAGATCAAGGATGAGGATATTCGGATCGATACCTACCGTTCCAGCGGTGCCGGAGGCCAGCATATCAACAAAACTTCTTCGGCTATCCGTATCACCCATTTCCCTACGGGAATCGTGGTGCAGTGTCAGAATGAGCGATCCCAGCATATGAATAAAGACAAGGCCATGCAGATGCTGAAAGCCAAGCTGTATCTTCTGAAGCAGCAGGAAAATGAAGAGAAGCTTTCCGGCATCCGGGGAGAAGTGACAGAAATCGGCTGGGGCAATCAGATCCGTTCCTATGTATTGCAGCCCTATACGATGGTGAAGGATCACCGAACCAATGTGGAGAGCGGCAACGTGGATGCAGTGCTGAACGGGGACATTGATTCCTTTATTAACGGTTATTTGAAGTGGATTGCCCTGTCAAAAAAAGACTTGCAGAATTGAGGGTAATATGCTAACATATCTTCCTATAGGAAACAAATGTATTTCATATGCGAACACAGGGGGATGATACAGAGGGGATGGAAAAGAAAAAAAAGTACTACGTTGTAAAAGAAAAAGCAGTGCCGGAGGTGTTGATCAAAGTAGTGGAAGCCAAGCGTCTCCTGGATTCAGGAAAGGTGGAGACCGTGCAGGAAGCTACGGAGCAGGTGGGCATCAGCCGGAGTTCTTTTTATAAATATAAAGATGATATTTTTCCGTTCCATGAGGAAGCCAAAGGAAAGACTCTGACTTTTATTATTCAGATGGAGGATGAACCAGGGCTTTTATCCAGTGTGCTGCAGACCATCGCTTATTTTCACGGGAATATTCTGACAATCCATCAGAGTATTCCCATCAGCGGTGTGGCAACACTGACCTTAAGTGTGACGATCTTGCCAAATGAAGGCGATGCGGCGGCAATGGTGGAGACCATTGAGCAGAAAAAAGGAATACATTATCTGAAAATATTAGGCAGGGAGTGATACCAATGATACAGATTGCAGTTTTGGGATATGGCACCGTGGGAAGCGGTGTAGTGGAAGTGATCAACACCAATCATGACAGCATCAACAAGAGAGCGGGAGACGAGATCCAGATCAAGTATGTGCTGGATCTGCGGGATTTTCCCGGAGATCCGGTACAGGAGATCCTGGTCCATGATTATGAGGAGATCATCAATGATCCGGAAGTAGCCATTGTAGTGGAAGTAATGGGCGGAATCGAACCGGCTTATACGTTTGTGAAGAGAGCCCTGGAAGCAGGAAAATCCGTGGTAACTTCCAACAAGGCCCTGGTAGCCAAGCATGGTGTGGAGCTGTTGGACATTGCGAAGAAAAAAGACATCAATTTCCTGTTTGAAGCCAGCTGCGGAGGCGGGATTCCCATCATTCGTCCGCTGAATTCTTCGCTGACGGCAGATGAGATTGATGAGATCACAGGTATTTTGAACGGTACGACCAATTATATGCTGTATAAGATGAGCACCGAGGGTGCAGATTTTGATGAAGTCCTGAAGGATGCGCAGGCAAAAGGCTATGCGGAAGCAGATCCTACGGCGGACATTGAGGGATACGATGCCTGCCGTAAAATTGCTATTCTGTCTTCGCTGGCATTTGGAAAATTCCTGGATTACGAAGAGATTCCCACCGAGGGAATCACAAAGATCACTCCGGAGGATATGATGTATGCCAAGGCCATGGGAATGACCATCAAGCTTCTGGCAACCAGCCGTAAAGTAGGAGGCAATTCGTTCTATGCCATGGTAGCGCCGTTCCTGGTGGGTCAGGACAGCCCTCTTTACAGTGTAAATGGTGTGTTCAATAGTATTTTCATTCATGGAAATGTGCTGGGAGATGCCATGTTCTATGGAAGCGGAGCCGGTAAGCTGCCGACAGCCAGCGCGGTAGTGGCAGACGTGGTAGATGAGGCCAAGCATCTGCACCGGAATATTATGATGAACTGGAGCAGTAAGCGTCTGGAGCTGATGGATGCGGGAGAAGTAACGGGCCGCTATTTTGTCCGTATCAAAGGCCATGCAGATGCGGATCTGGAAAAGATCCAGGAAGTATTTGGAGCTGTTGAGACAGTTACCGTTTCGGAACTGCCGGAAGAGTTTGGATTTGTGACCGGAGAGATGAAACAGAAGGAGTTCCAGGATAAAAAGGAAAAATTCCCGGAAATCTGTGGAGTGATCCGTATTAAGGATTAAGCACAGAAGGTCCGCAGGATAATCAGGCTGTGAGGCGGCTGTTTTCGGCAGACGCTGTCTGGTATTGGACAGAATATGGAGGAGATTATGAAATATGTGGTAATTCTGGGAGACGGCATGGCGGATGAACCGATTAGCCAGTTAGGGAACAAAACGCCTTTGGATTATGCCAGGACGCCGGCTATGGACGTATTGGCCAGACGGTCGGAAATTGGCATGGTGCAGACCATACCGGAAGGAATGAGTCCCGGGAGCGATACGGCGAATCTTTCGGTAATGGGATATGATCCCAGAAAATATTATACAGGGCGCTCTCCTTTGGAGGCTTTGAGCATCGGAGTACCCATGGAGGCAGAGGATGTGGCTCTGCGCTGCAATCTGGTGACTCTGACGGAGGAAGATGTCCCTTATGAAGAGCAGAAGATACTGGATCACAGTTCCGATGAGATTTCCACAGAGGATGCGGCGGTACTTTTCAGGGATGTGTGCGAGGAACTGGAAAGTGAGGATTACCGTTTCTATGTGGGAACCAGTTACCGGCATTGTCTGATCTGGAGGCATGGGAGCGTGGTGCCGCTGACGCCGCCTCACGATGTACTGACGCAGACGATCGGTGCATATCTGCCGGAGGATCAGATACTGCGGGCCATGCAGAAGAGAAGTTATGAAATTTTGAAAAATCATCCCATGAATCTGGAACGCAAGGCAAATGGGCTGCATCCGGCCAACAGCTTCTGGTTCTGGGGAGCGGGAACCCGTCCTGCTCTGGATAATTTTGAACAGATGTACGGAAAAAAAGGTGTGATGATATCAGCAGTGGATCTGCTGAAGGGAATTGCTGTGGGAGCGGGCATGGATAATATTTCCGTGGAAGGCGCCAACGGCGGTCTGCACACCAATTACGAAGGAAAGGCCCGGGCAGCCGTAAAAGCTCTGACAGAATACGGGTATGATTTTGCCTATATTCATGTGGAAGCGCCGGACGAGATGGGACACCAGGGAAGTGTGGAAAAGAAGGTACAGGCCATTGAATATCTGGACGATCGGGTGATCCGTCTGGTAAAAGAAGGAATGGATGCATCGGGAGAAGCCTATCGGATGCTGGTCATGCCGGATCATCCCACACCGATCCGGGTCAGGACTCATGTGGCCGATCCGGTGCCCTATATGATTTATGACAGTGCCGCTCCCCAGGAGCATACCTGGCACTATAATGAAGAAGAAGCCAAAAACAGCGGAAATACCATTGCCCGGGGCTGGGACCTGATGGGATATCTGTTCCGCTGAGAGAGGAAGCAACTGGAAACATGTTAATTGTAAAGAAATTCGGCGGGACATCCGTTGCAAATAAAGAAAGAATCTTCAATGTGGCCAGACGCTGCATAGAAGATTATCAAAAAGGGAATGATGTGGTAGTTGTTCTTTCCGCCATGGGAAAATATACAGATGAACTGATCGCCATGGCAAAGGATATTAATGAGAAACCACCCAAAAGGGAGATGGACATGCTGTTCACCATCGGGGAGCAGATGTCTGTGGCATTGATGGCCATGGCCATGCACAAGCTGGGAGTGCCGGCTGTTTCTCTGAATGCATTTCAGGTAGCCATGCATACCACCAGTGCCTATTCCAATGCCAGACTGAAACGGATCGATACGGAACGGATCCGTATGGAACTGGATAATCGGAAAATCGTAGTGGTCACAGGCTTCCAGGGAGTGAACAAATATGATGATTACACGACTCTGGGAAGAGGAGGTTCCGATACTACAGCAGTGGCGCTGGCAGCGGCGCTCCACGCAGATGCCTGTGAAATCTATACGGACGTGGATGGTGTATATACGGCTGATCCCCGTCTGGTTCCAAAGGCCAGAAAACTGAAGGAAATCACCTACGATGAAATGCTGGACCTGGCCACTGCAGGAGCTGGTGTACTGCATAACCGTTCTGTGGAAATGGCCAAAAAGTACGGCGTGCCCCTGGTGGTACGTTCCAGTCTCAATAATTCAGAAGGAACGGTAGTGAAAGAGGAGGTTTCAGACGTGGAAAGAATGCTGATAAGCGGAGTGGCCCTGGACAGGGATGCGGACCGGATTGCGGTAATTGGATTAAAAGATGAGCCGGGAATGGCATTTAAGTTGTTCGACGTGCTGGCAAAGAAACATATCAACGTGGATGTGATCATTCAGTCTATCGGGCGGGAAGGAACAAAAGATATTTCTTTCACCGTAAACGATACAGATCTGGAAGAGGCTGTGGCAGAGTTGGAGAAACACAAATCCAGACTGGGATATCAGGAACTGCGCACGGAAACACGAGTGGCCAAGCTGTCAATCGTGGGATCTGGCATGATGAGCAATCCTGGTGTGGCTGCCAGAATGTTCGAGTGTCTGTACAGCCAGAATGTGAATATCAACATGATCTCCACTTCGGAGATTCGAATTACAGTACTGGTCAACGAAGGTGATGCAGAGCGCGCCATGAATGCAGTACACGATGCTTTTGGACTGGCAGATTAGAAACTGTCAGGGAAAAGCAGTCTGCGGCTGCAGAGAAATAGAAAGCTGATCCGGGAACAGGATCAGGCAGAAGATAAGAGAATGATGACTCGTATACGAAGGGCAGAAAAAAAGCGGATTTCCTGAGTGAAATTCGCTTTTTTTTGCGCCGACCGGAGTGGAACGGAGATCGCACTGCGGCGGAAAGGAAGCATTCTATGGAAATGCTTTGTCAAAAAAATATCATATTTATCAGAGAAAGTATTGAAATTGTGAGCGAAATATAATATGATAGAGATGTTTTTCGGATTGTATGAAAATAAGAACAATGTATACAATAGTGGGATAAAATATGGGTAATCAACGCGAAAAATGGAGATTAACGATTGTTCTGACTATGCTCCTGCTGGGGATGGCATTGGGCGGCTGTGCAGACAGAGAAATATTGGTTTACGGACAGAGTGCAGCAGATTCGCAGGAAAGATTTCTATGTGCGGAAAGACCCTTGCCGGAGGAGGAGGCGGATCAGCCGCGTCTGTATGAAAGCAATGGAAAAATCCTGCAGAACGGGTATTTCAAAAAGGGGCAGAACAGCGATGGGAATTATTTTCTGCTCCTGGAACCAGTGGAGATCACCGGAATCCCGACTGCAGTTACAGAGAGCATCAAAAGCAGAGAACTTTCTGGATGCCTGTCTGACAGATGCAACGGGGACAGAGGTCCGCCGGCTTCAATAATCAGCAAGGAGAAACTGTAAAGGAAGTATATACTAGATAAGGAGAAGCTTATGAAAAAAACACACAGAGACAAAATCGTAGTAGTTGGAGCAGGCAATGTGGGAGAGGCAATTGCTTACACACTGATGGTCAGAGTACAGGCCAATGACATTGTTTTGATCGATGTAAATGACGACCGTGCACATGGAGCAGCCCTGGATATCGGCCACGGAACCAGCTTTTTCAAGCAGGTATGGGTAAGACATGGCGGTTATGAAGAGTGTGCCGATGCGAAACTGGTGATCATTACTGCCGGAATTGCCAGAAAACCGGGCCAGACTCGTCTGGACCTGGCTAAGACAAACGTTTCCATCGTAGAGGATATTACCCGGAATATTATGAAATATGCGAAAAATCCCATGCTGCTGGTGGTATCCAACCCGGCAGATATCACTACCATGGCAGCACAGAAGGTTTCCGGACTTCCGGCAGAGCGGGTGATCGGAAGCGGTACTTCTCTGGATACAGCACGTTTCCGCTACCTGCTGAGCAAGAAACTGCAGGTAAATATCGAAGACATTAATGCATATATCATTGGTGAGCACGGAGACAGCCAGGTGCCTGTGTTCAGTTCAGCTAATGTGGGCGGCTTCCCCATGGACGAATTTGCACGTCAGGTAGGCGTGGAACTGAACAAAGAGGAGATTGCAGAGCGCACCAGAAACGGCGGCGCAGAGGTAATCCAGCTGAAAGGGGCAACCTTCTACGGGATCGCCATGGCAGTATCAAATATTGTAGAAACAATTATGAAGGACGACAGCGCCATTATTCCGGTGGCACATGTGTTGGGTGAGCAGTTTGGCGACTGGGCCGGAGTTGCGGTTTCTCTTCCGTGCAGAATTGGATGGGACGGCATCAATCAGACACTGATGGTTCCCATGGATGAGGAAGAGAGAGAAAAGATGAACGAATCTGTAAAAATTGTAAAAGAGTTTGCCCAGCAGGCACTGTAAAGCTGCGGGCATTTTGGAGGATAGATGAAAATGGATAAAAAAGAATTTGCGTTAAAACAGCATGAATTATGGAAGGGAAAAGTGGAAGTCATCAGCCGTGCAAAACTGGAAACACCGGAAGACCTGTCTGTTGCCTATACACCTGGGGTAGCGGAGCCATGTCTGAAAATTGCAGAAGATGTGGACCTTTCCTATAAATATACAAGAAGAGCCAACATGGTGGCAGTTGTGACAGACGGAACGGCAGTTCTGGGACTGGGTGATATCGGTCCGGAAGCAGGCATGCCGGTTATGGAAGGGAAATGTGTTCTGTTTAAAGAATTCGGCGGAGTGGATGCGTTCCCTCTGTGTATCCGAAGCAAGGATGTGGACGAGATCGTTAATACGGTGGCTCTGCTGGCTGGAAGCTTTGGCGGCGTGAATCTGGAAGATATTTCTGCTCCCAGATGTTTTGAAATCGAGAGAAAACTGAAAGAAAAATGTGATATTCCTATTTTCCATGACGATCAGCATGGAACAGCGGTGGTGACAGCGGCAGCGCTTTTGAACGCATTGAAACTGACCGGCCGAAAACTGGAAGATATCAAGGTAGTAACTTCCGGTGCGGGCGCAGCAGGTACTGCGATCATCCGTCTGCTGGTAAGCCTTGGCCTGAAAAATGTGATCATGTGTGACCGAAAGGGAGCTATTTATGAAGGCAGAGAGGGTCTGAACGCAGAAAAAGAAGAAATGGCAAGAATCTGCAATCGGAATATGGAAAAGGGAACTCTGAAGGATGTGATCAAAGGAGCCGATGTGTTTATCGGTGTGTCTGCTCCTGGAGCAGTGACAGAAGAAATGGTACAGTCCATGGCTCCCAATCCTATTTTGTTCCCCATGGCAAATCCGGTACCGGAGATCATGCCGGATCTGGCAAAGAAGGCAGGAGCAGCAGTGGTTGGCACCGGAAGAAGTGATTTCCCCAACCAGATCAACAATGTACTGGCATTCCCGGGAATCTTCCGCGGAGCTTTGGATATCCGGGCATCAGATATCAACGATGAAATGAAGATTGCAGCAGCGTACGCTATTGCAGATCTGATTCCGGAAAATGAATTGAACCCGGATTATATCATTCCCAATCCATTCGATAAGAGAGTTGCAGAAGCAGTTGCAGCAGCAGTGGCAGAAGCCGGCAGAAAGACCGGTGTGGCCAGAATCTGATGACAGCAGAAGCAAGGACAAAAAACGGACGCCGGTGATTTCTACCGGCGTCCAAAATTATTTCCAAAGGAAAAATTCTTCCATTTTATTCTGGCTATATGCAAAAGTCAGGCTTCTGAATTGTAATCATCTTGCTGAGAATAGCCGTGGAAGGATGTCTGAGTGAAAGACGGACCGTTGTCCTGTGTGTGAGGACCGGCATGCAGCTCGCCTCTTGCTTCCCGATACAGAAAGACCATACTGGTACGCATATAGGGAATGACAAAGAGCAGTGCAATGTACAAAGTAAATACAGATAAAAGAGCCAGTCCCAGAAAACTGCATTCCAGAAGGAAGAGACGAAGGAAGTTGTGTCTGATCAGTCCTGCGCTTTGTTTCAGCGCTTCGCCTGCTCCCATATCCGGAGATTCTGCCAGAAGAAAATAGGCAAAGGAAAATGGAAAGCAGAGGAGCACAGAAAGAACGATGGAAATTAAAACGATTCCCATAAACTGCAGAAGCGCTGTGGGTGATCCTTCCGAAAGTCCGGGCAGATACAGCAGAGAAAGCGTGATGGGCAGGTCTGCCAGTGTGGTGAGCAAAGTGAGTACAAAACCTGCAGCGATCACTCTGTCCGGATTGTGGTTAAACATATAAAACAGATCGGAAACCTGCACAGGCTGTTTTCTGGAAATGTTCAGATACATGTAGTCCAGTCCCGCAGAAAAGATACACATGATCAGAGAGATTACAAAGGAAAACAGGAAACTCACAACAGCAGTTAACGTGGAACCGTTGCGAAACAGAAGGTTGCTGACAAAGTTGATCAGAAAATTGATCAGCATGTAGAGCAGCAGGGCAGAAATAATGGTGCCATAGTTTCCCTGAAGCGATTCCCGGGCCATGGATTTTAATTGTCTGATAGAATATTTCATAGCAAATAACCTCGATTCCATAGTTGTAGTAGAAATGGAAAGGACCGCTTTCCAGTCATAGAAGATTATAACAAGTTTAAAGAGAGATTACAAGAAACAGCAGGAGGTTTCACAAAAAGGAAAAAATCTATGAAAAGAAAAATGGACCGCTTACAATTTCAAATCTATCTGCTGGGATGGGCAGCGCTGCTGCTGGGGCTTCTCTTCTATCTGGTATGGATAAACAGCGGAATGTTTCTGCAGGTTCCCTGTGCGTTCTACAGGCTGACCGGGTTTTACTGTCCCGGCTGCGGCGGTACAAGAGCTTTGCTCAGTCTGCTCCAGGGACATGTGCTGCAGGCACTGTGGTACCATGTGACAGTTGTGTATGGAGTCATTCTTTATGTGCTCTATATGCTTACGAATTCTGTGGAGCTTCTGTCCGGGGGACGGCTGCCGGTTGGGATGAAATACCGAAATGGGTATTTATATGTGGCCCTGGTGTTGATGGCGCTCCATGTACTGATAAAAAATCTGCTGCTGCATGTCTGGGGAATCCCGATGTGAACATTTTTCAGGGAAAAGATGAGCGGCAGGCATTTTTGAAGGCAGAAAAAGGTATCAGGTTCCGTAAATGACCGGGAACCCGATACCTTTTCGCATCTTATGCAGCGGAAAAACAGAATGTTTTGGCTGATCTTCCTGTTTTAATTATCATAATAGTAGCGGAACTGGTCAAAATAATCATCCAGATCACCGCTTCCGTGGTCATAGCCATAGGGGTCAAAATAATCATGGTAATAATTATATTCATCGTTCGGAACTCTATTGTAATAAAAGTTCTCGAGCTCCTGATGCACGGAAGAGGAAAGGAATATAAAAGATCCGAGCAGTACAAGAAAACCAAGTACCATTCCGGCAATGGACAGTCCCAGTCCTATTTTTGCCTGCGTATCCATGGGTTCCTGCCCTCTGGATAAAAGAGCCAGAACAACACCGAATGCGCCGAATACAATACCACTGAAAATACAGCAGCTGGTTACCAGAGAAAGAATACCAAGTATCAGGGCGGCCACTGCAAAGCTATTGGTCCGACGCCTGTAGGGAGGCCGCTGATACTGGGCGTTCCGGGAATTCCACTGATCCTGTCCGTAATAATTGGTATTCGAATTGCCGGGGCCGGCTGATCCCTGTTGATAAGAACCATAGGAATTTTGTCCGTAAGGGCCGCTTTGCTGCTGCCAGGGTCCGTTTTGCTGCTGGCTGCTGCCCTGCCATGAAGGGCTCACCTGATGATATACGTCTTGCGAGGCGTCTGAAGATGCAGATGCCTCAGGGTCCGGGGCGGGCCGGGAAGGCATTTCACCGTCAGCGGGTTCGGAATGGGATTCCGGGGCTTCTGACGGGAGACTGCCGTCAGCCGGGGGTTCATTTGTTATATGTGTCTGAGGATTTTCATTTTCGTTGTCCAAAGGGGCCATGAAAAGCCCTCCTTCCTGTTCGGTTAGTGTGTATGATCGGTTGACCGGCTTTTTAAGCCATTCTCATTTTAACATGCCGGCGGAATTGTGACAAGAGGTTGACAAAAAGGGAAACCATTGTTACCCTATCAAAAGAACGGGCGGGATTTCCAAAAAAATCCTTTCGCCCGGCCATATGCAGAGACGTGAAATAAGGAGAATAGAGAATATGGATATATTGCAGACAATCACAGAGGAACTTCAGGTAAAAAAGTGGCAGGTGGAAGCAGCGGTAAAGCTGATCGATGAAGGAAATACCATTCCTTTTATTTCGAGATACCGCAAAGAAGCCACAGGAGCTCTGAATGATGAACAGCTCCGTGCCCTTTCTGAACGGCTGAACTATCTGAGAAATCTGGAAGAGAAAAAAGCACAGGTGCTCTCCAGTATCGAAGAACAGGGAAAACTGACGCCGGAACTGAAAAAGCAGATCGAAGAAGCGGCCACACTGGTGCTGGTGGATGATCTGTACCGTCCATATCGCCCCAAGAGACGTACAAGAGCGACCATTGCCAAGGAAAAAGGTCTGGAACCTTTGGCGAATATCATAATGCTGCAGATGACACAGACTCCTCTGGAAGAGGAAGCAGAGGCATATCTGTCTGAGGAAAAAGAAGTGCACACGCCCCAGGAGGCGATCCAGGGCGCCAAAGATATTCTGGCCGAACATATTTCCGATGAGGCAGATTACCGGACCAGGATCCGGGATCTCACCATGAAGCAGGGCAAGATCGTTTCTGCGGCCAAAGATGAAACGGCGGAATCCGTTTATGAGATGTACTATGATTTTGAAGAGCCAGTATCCAAACTGGCCGGACACCGGGTTCTGGCGCTGAACCGGGGTGAAAAAGAAAAGATCCTCACCGTAAAAGTGGCTGCGCCGGAAGAGGAAATCCTGCAGTATCTGAACCGTCAGGTGATCACCCGGGACAACCCGGTCACCGCTCCGGTGTTAAGAGAAGTGGTGGAAGACAGCTATCGGCGTCTGATCGCGCCGGCCATTGAACGGGAAATACGAAATGAACTGACGGAAAAAGCCGAGGACGGAGCAATCCGTGTCTTCGGAAAAAATCTGGAACAGCTCCTGATGCAGCCTCCCATCGCAGGAAAAACCGTTCTGGGATGGGATCCGGCTTTCCGCACCGGCTGTAAGCTGGCTGTGGTGGATGCCACGGGAAAAGTGTTGGATACCACAGTAGTATATCCGACGGCGCCCACCAATGAGAAGAAGATCCGAGCTGCCAAAGATACTGTAAAGAAGCTGATCAGGACCTATGGAGTCAGCCTGATCTCTGTGGGAAATGGTACCGCATCCCGGGAGTCGGAACAGGTTATCGTGGATATGCTCAAAGAATTAGATGAGCCGGTGCAGTATGTGATCACCAACGAAGCAGGGGCCTCTGTCTATTCTGCCAGCAAGCTGGCGACTGAAGAATTCCCTAATTTTGACGTGGGCCAGAGAAGTGCGGCATCTATTGCCCGCCGGGTACAGGATCCGCTGGCTGAGCTGGTGAAGATCGATCCCAAATCCATTGGAGTGGGACAGTACCAGCATGATATGAACCAGAAAAAGCTGGGCGACACCCTGGGCGGTGTGGTGGAAGACTGCGTAAATAAAGTAGGCGTGGATCTGAATACAGCCTCTGCCTCTTTGCTGGAATATATTTCCGGGGTATCCAAGACCATTGCCAGAAATATTGTGGCCTATCGGGAAGAAAATGGCCGTTTCCAGTCCAGAAGAGAGCTTCTGAAAGTGGGCAAACTGGGACCGAAGGCTTATGAGCAGTGTGCCGGTTTTCTGCGGATCTCCGGAGGCAGTAATCCGCTGGATGCCACCAGTGTGCATCCGGAAAGCTATGAGGCAGCTTCCAGACTGCTGGAAAAAATGGGATATACGCCGGAGGACATAACCAACAGAAAGCTTGCCGGAATTTCCAAAAAAGTACAGGATTATAAGAAACTGGCCCAGGAACTGGAAGTAGGAGAGCTGACCCTTCGGGATATTGTAAAAGAACTGGAAAAACCGGCCAGAGATCCCCGTGATGAAATGCCAAAGCCGATTCTCCGCACCGATGTGCTGGATATGGAGGATCTGCAGGAGGGCATGATCTTAAAAGGAACTGTGCGGAATGTCATTGACTTTGGCGCTTTTGTGGATATTGGAGTCCATCAGGACGGCCTGGTGCATATTTCCCAGATGTCAAAGAAATATATCAACCATCCGCTGGAAGTGGTCAGCGTGGGAGATATTGTAGAGGTGAAGGTAATTTCTCTGGATCTGAAAAAGAAGAGAATTGGCCTGAGCATGCTGGTATAGAAGACAGGAAGACGGGTGCTGAGAAGACGGGACAGCTTCTGGGGCTGTCCGGCGTTTTAAGCAGGAAAGGAAAAAAGGATGGGTTATATCGGTATATTCGAGGTGGTGGGGCCGAACATGGTGGGCCCCTCCAGCTCACATACAGCGGGAGCGGCGTCCATTGGACGCATGGCAAGAAAAATGTGCCCGGAACCGATCGGGAAAGTTCGCTTTATTTTATATGGATCCTTTGCCAGAACCTACGCAGGGCATGGAACCGACCGGGCACTGCTGGGAGGTATTCTGGGCTTTGCGCCGGATGATCTGCGGATCCGGGACGCTTTTTTGCATGCGCAGGAACAGAATGTAGACTATGAATTTCTGGCGGATGTGGAGACAGAGACAGAGCATCCCAATACTGTGGATATTGAGATGACGGGAATCCATGGCTATGAAATGCGGGTCCGGGGTGAGTCCATTGGAGGCGGAAAAATCCGCATCACCCGTATCCAGAATATCCAGGTGGAGATCAGCGGAGAATACAGCACCCTGATCATCCGCCAGAAGGACACGCCAGGAGTGCTGACTCACATTACCAGGTGCCTGAGCAATGGAAATGTGAATATCGCATTTATGCGTCTGTTTCGGGAAACAAAAGGCGGCATGGCATATTCGGTGGTGGAATCAGACGAGAGGATTCCGGACAAAATACTGGAAGAAATCCGTCAGAACGGATCGGTTTATGAAGTATTATTGATTCAGGATCAAAAAGTCGGATAGGAGAAAAAATGGATTTTAAAAACGGACAGGAATTACTAAAAATATGCGAGCAGGAACAGTGCTCTGTTTCAGAAATCATGAAAAGGCGTGAAGTATCCAATGGGGAAATGACCATGGAACAGATAGAAGAACGGATGCGGAAATCCCTTTCTATTATGAAAGACTCCGTACAGAAATCGATTTCCAGTCCCCACAGATCCATGAGCGGACTGATCGGGGGAGAAGCCAGAAAGATTACGGATTATGGGAAAAGGGAGGACAGCCTTGGCGGATCTCTGATGAATAAAATGATTGCCTACAGCATGGCGGTCCTGGAGATGAACGCATCCATGGGTGTTATTGTGGCTGCACCCACAGCCGGCTCTTCCGGCGTTCTTCCGGGGGTTCTGCTGTCTCTGCAGGAAGAG
Source organism: uncultured Blautia sp. (assembly GCA_900542045.1). Lineage (GTDB taxonomy): Bacteria > Bacillota > Clostridia > Lachnospirales > Lachnospiraceae > Blautia_A > Blautia_A gallistercoris. The sequence goes on along the minus strand of UQMI01000012.1, from coordinate 38,172 downwards.
AAAAACTGGACAGATGAGCAGGTCTGTGCAGGTCTGTTCCATGCGTCTGCCATTGGCTACCTGCTGATGAGAAATGCTTCTGTAGCAGGCGCAGAAGCCGGATGCCAGGCCGAGGTGGGAGCTGCCTCCGCCATGGCCGCCGGTGCTGTGGTGGAGATCATGGGAGGCACGCCGGAAATGAGCCTGCAGGCCGCATCCATGGCCCTGTCCAATCTGCTGGGACTGGTCTGTGATCCGGTAGCCGGACTGGTGGAGATCCCCTGCCAGAGCCGGAACGCCATGGGAGCGGCAAATGCTCTGGCGTGTGCGGAAGTCATATTGAGCGGCGTGCAGATGCAGATCCCCTTCGACGAAATGGCAGAGGCCATGTATAAGGTAGGCAGACGGATTCCTTATGAGCTGCGGGAAACCGCACTGGGCGGATGCGCTGCCACACCCACAGGATGCCGGATGAAGTGCAGGTGACAGAGCAGCAGAAGCAAACGGCACTTCAGCTCAGGTAACGATACCGCGAAATAGAGATACTCCTTATTCGATTTCAATGGATATGCAACAACCTGCATGGTCGCTCAACACGTAATACTCGGGCGTAATATTCAGGAGATCAGCGCCCTCACTTTCCAGAGTGGTGCCGACGTTGGCCCCGCTTTTTACTGGCTTTTTTCTTATTTCCCGCTTTGCTGCTTGGGTGAGAAAACAATAAAATCACCATCGTCAGAACAAGGGTTGCCGCTATACCTGCCAGAGCCAGAAAAATACTGGGGGATTGAGTAGCGCCATTATAAGCCTGCATATCGAATCCAGCCAGGATCAGCGCCGCAGAAAACGGATAGGCGGAAAGCAAAAAGCCGCTTTTAAAAAACAAAATGCAATACCCAAGGAAAAATGTCAGAAGCGAACCGCCAAGATAGGCCCCTCTTATCTGGCCGAAAATCAAAATCATCGGCATGCAAACCAGACAGGTATTGAAAGCGGCAGCAACTACCTGCACACTCTGCTGCAGCAGGACGAAGGCAGAAAGCCCTTCAAGACCAGCAACCGCACCGGTCAGGACCGTGATGGCTGCACTGTATATGCCGAACAACAGGGACAGACAGATAGTCACGATCAATTTTCCGCCCAGCAGCTTAGGATAAGATACCGGGACTGCCAGCAGATTCTTCATGGTGTCGTTGGTGTTTTCCCGGTCAATCAGCCATCCGCCGATCATGACAAGAGAAAGTGGCAGAAAAATCTGCGTATTTCCCCAGATCACATTGGCAAACAGGCTGACAAAATTATAGTTGGGATCCCGAATTTCCGGATTGACGATCAACTGGGTGCCGTACTGCACTACGGGACAAAGAGCCAGAGCCACAATACCAACCAGCAGGATCTGGCAGCGCCTCATCTTGCGCCCTTCCCCTTTTAGAATATTCCACATGATTCACACCTCCTTAACAGCTCTGGCGCTTATAGACCAGCGCGATCAAAGTCAGGAACACCGCCGATTCTGTGATAACGACCAGAAATGCCTGCGGCGTTGTCACAAAATAGGGGCTGATCCGTTCCAGCAGTTCTGTCATTTGCTCACTTGAGTCTGACATATCAAGATACGGAAAGAACCAGCGGAAGGCCAGCGGTCCGGGGAGCAGTGTCCCAGGATTGAAACCGAACGGCTGCATGATGAAATAGTCGCTCGTGCCAAAAATATAGTTGACGGCCGTATAGAAAAAGGTGATGATCACGGAAACGATATAACTGCGATTCAAAAGAACAACCAGAAGAACACAGGGCAGGGCTCCGGTCCACATCATGATCCCTTCACCGATCCCCACAAAAAAGAGCCGCCAGAATCCCACCGGTTCCCATCCAGCAGCTGTTACTATAGCCAGGATCACCAGTCCGCCCACTGCCATGAAGGTAATGGAGAATAGAAACAGCAGGGTCATTTTTGCCACCGCCAGGGAGGGCTTACTCACCGGTACAGTCAGCAGGTTTTTTAAGGTGTCATTGTCCTGTTCCTCAAAGAACAGATTAGAGGCCAGTACCACCAGGGCCGGCATGAGCAGCAGATAGGCGCTCATCTGGAACAGAGTGGACATCATGCCGTCTACCGCCTGTGCACCGTTGGTGAACTCCTGAAAGTCCGGAAGGAACAGAGCGCATCCAAGCGGGATCAGGGCAGATACAGCGGCAGCCGCGAAGAACAGGGGCTTACGCCGCAGTTTGGCAAATTCACAGCGCAAAAGTTTATGCAATTCCCTCACCTCCTGTGACTTGCCTGAAGTAATCCTCCAGGGTGTCTTCATAAAGATGCGCGTCCGATACAGACAGCCCTGCGTCCACAAACAATCGAACCGCTGCTTTGGGATCCAGGCGAAGGTCGCGTATTTTCAGCTCACTGGCGTTATCCACTTCAACGTTGCGAATCCCCAGTCTGGTCTGGAGCAGATTGGCGGCCAGCGCCGCATTGGAAACCGTAAAACCGAAATATTTTCCGTTCTTTGCTTCCAGTTCCTCAAGGCTTTCTTCTTCCAGCAAAACGCCGTGGTCGATGATTCCAATGTCGTCCGCCAACAGGGAGATCTCTGACAGGATGTGGCTGGAGATCAAAATCGTTTTCCCGGTGGCATTGCACAGTTCCCGGATAAAATCACGTACCTCTGCGATGCCGATGGGGTCAAGGCCGTTGATCGGCTCGTCCAGAATCAACAGTTCCGGGTTGTGCATGACGGCCAGGGCAATGGCCAGGCGCTGCTTCATGCCCAGTGAATATTGGGAGAAGAGCTTCTTGTCCCGGTACGGCAGGTTGACGACTTCCAGAGCGTCTCTGATGTATTTGGGGTTTTTCAGGCCGCGCAGATTGGCAAAAATCTGAAGGTTTTCCGTTCCCGTCAGATTGGGATAAAATCCGGGTGACTCAATCAGCGAGCCAATACGGGGCAGGATGCTCTTTTCGTTGCCGCGAAGCGGCCTGCCAAAAATCTTCACATCGCCGGAAGACGGAAGCGTAAGGCCCAGCAGCATCCGCATGGTAGTGGTCTTTCCGGCGCCGTTGCGGCCCAGAAGACCATAGATACGCCCTTTCCGCACATGGATGGACAAGTTGGATACACTGTTCTGTTCTCCATATTTTTTGGTTAGGCCACGGGTTTCGATAACATAATCGCTCATGAGCGAATCCCTCCTTTCGTGATGGTTCAAGCATAGCATCCCAACCTTGAGATAACGCTGAGCTAACCTTGAGTTATCTCTGAGATTTCGGACACAGAATAGGCATCCGGCAGCCTTTGCGGTATAATGGAATCAAGAACAGGTGGTGAAAATTGCTTATGACGAATCATAAAATACTGTTGGTGGATGATGACCGTGATTTATTGGTAATGCTGCTTTCTATCTTCCGGCGGGCAGGATACATGGATATTCTGACCGCTTCAGACGGCTCTGAGGCACTGCGAATATGGCGGGAAGCGCAGCCGGACCTGATCGTACTGGATGTTATGATGCCGGGGATGGATGGATTTTCGGTTTTGAAAGAAATACGCAGGACAAGCCGTGTGCCTGTCCTGATGCTCACTGCCCGCGGAGAAGCAGAGGATCGTATCGAGGGGCTGGAAATCGGCGCAGACGACTACCTGCCCAAACCATTCCTGCCCAAAGAATTGCTGCTCCGGGTGGGAGCAATCCTCAGCCGTGCTTATCCGAAGCAAAACGAAAGAGTGGAATTGGCTGGAGCCACTGTGGATATGGCGAATGCAGAGGTTTGGAAAAACGGCGGGAAGCAGACTCTGACCGCGAAAGAAATGCAGCTCTTTGAAAAGCTGTATCAAAACGCAGGGCGGATCGTTACCACGGGTATCCTGTGCGAGACAATATGCGGAGAGTTCTGGCAGGGATATGAAAGCACCCTTTCTACTCATATCCGGCATCTGCGGGAAAAGATTGAAGAAAACCCATCGAAGCCGGTCTCCCTGATTACGGTAAAAGGACTTGGCTACCGCCTCAATCTTAAGGAGGTGTCGCCATGAATACGGTGCAGCGTTTCTTCCGGCGATATATTTTTTCCACAGTTGGAATCATGATTCTGTTTTTGACTGTCAATATCGTATTGTTCCTTGCCATCACAATCGTGGGAAGTATGAGCGGTTCAGACGCCGCCTTTTCTGTCAGTGATTTTTCAGACCATATTGTGTTACAGGATGGAAAGTGGGTCGCGGATGACACAGCTCTTTCCATGCTGGAAGATCAATCTGCCTGGGCCATGCTGCTGGATGAAGACGGCGATGTTGTCTGGCAGCAGGACTTACCGGAAAATCTGCCGCATTCCTATACAAGTGCGGAAGTAGCTTCTTTCAGCCGCTGGTATCTGGAGGATTACCCGGTAAAAATATGGACACGGGCGGACGGCTGCCTGATGGTCGTCGGTTATCAGCCCGGAGCAGTGGTGAAATATTACTTTTCTCTGGAATGGCCCTATATGGGAGTCATGTTCGGTGGAATCGCAGCGGTTTTTATGATCAATTTGCTGCTTATTGTTTTCCTGATCCTGCGGAACACACGCAAAATAGAAAGAGCGATGACACCGATTCTGCAAGGCATTCAGAATTTAAGCCACGGTAAACCGTCTCATTTGGATGAACAGGGGGAACTGGCTGAAATCAACGCAGGGCTGAATCGGGCGGCGGACTATATGAGGAAAAAGGATAACACAAGAGCGGAGTGGATTCGCGGGGTATCCCATGATATTCGCACGCCGCTCTCGATGGTACTGGGGTATGCCAGTGAACTGGAAGATGACTGCGCTCTTCCTCAGGAAGCCAGAAAACAGGCAGGCATCATCCGCCGGGAAAGCGAGAAGATGAGACGGTTAATCGACGATTTGAATTTAACCACAAAGCTGGAATATGCGCTCCGGCCTGTGCACTTCAAAGATGTGGATTGGACAGAGCTTTGCCGTCAGGCAGTCAGCGAAGTTCTGAACAGCGGGCTGGAAAGCCGATACGAAATTGTATTTAACGAACTGCAGCCAGGGCGTTCCATTCACCTTTTGGGAGATGACGGGCTCCTGCGGCGTATGCTGGATAACCTGCTCCGCAACAGTATCACCCACAATCCCCAGGGGTGTAGAATCGAGCTTTCTGTCGGAGAAAAAAACGGGTGCTGTCTCTGTACGGTTTCGGATGACGGAGTGGGAATCGCTCCGGAATTCCTGAATGCGTTGAAGCGGGGGGATGACATTGCAAGCACTCAGGACAGTGATGGGAAGTCGGAGCATGGTTTGGGCCTGAAGCTGGTAGAGCAGATTGTCAAAGCTCATCGGGGAATCATATCTTTTTCCGGCAACACCCCACGCGGATTAGAGGTTAAAATTTCCCTGCCGATCCAGCCGTATTTATCATAAATCCAAGCAGCAGGATCTGCATTGTGAGGAATCGCAGGAAAGGCAGATGTGAAAAACTATATTATACCGGGATGTGCTCCGAATATCCCAAAATTCGAAAGGGAATTGTAAGCTCTAGAGTTTTGGAAGATGATTATATTACTATTTATGGTACATCTGTCGGAACAATTACATATCAGTCAACAATGGGGGGAATATAACCATTCCAGCGGCTATAGTAGATAAAATTGATCAATAAAATATACTCAGAGATTGGGGAGAAAGCTATGAGTGAGTATAATCCAGGATGAACTGGTATTCGAAATAAATGAAATCTTGGTATATTTTTTATAGTTATGGCATAATATATGTATGCAGAAGTCTGGCCAGGAGAGGCTGAGTGATTATAGTGTAAGTAAAATAAAAGGCTTGAAATGTCATTTCTGCATATGCTATAATAATTCCAGACAAGAAGATAGGATAGTCCACGTAGGACAACAAAGCGAAACCCCCAGAGTGGCAGCTCTGGGGGTTTCTTTTCCTGTATGCGGCGGAACAGACCGGGGCCAGTTACCGGCTAGTCATCGCTGTCTAACCACTTGATGATGTAATGGCAAACTACACCAGCCATGACAGCGACAAGAAATGATAGAAATGAATCCACGTAGAACACCCCCTTTCTGTTGCCAGTATAGGGGCGGTAACGGGGAAATTATAGCATGATATCCAGAATTCGACAAGGAAGTAAGAGATCTTGCGTTTTTGCCATTTACAAATAAAATCTGCCGCAGCCTTCCGAAACCAGACCGGAAGTTTACTGTAAATATAGTGCATGGAATTCTGGTTTCCAGAAGCTTCCTGATTACTGATATATCCGGCCAGTTTCATGAAACAATTCGTAAGGTGAATACCGTAAAACGGCTTTCAAACCACCTCTCAGAGGGAACTTCGTGCCGTATTGGAGAGATCGTGGGCCTGACGTGGAAAAATGTAAACATGAGAGAAAGAACGATCCGTATTGATCATGCCATTTTGTATCGAAAAAAGATGGGAGAAATATTAATAAGGCTTTGTACAGGATAGTAGACTGTTATAATCAGGAGCATGAAGACAAGCTTCCCAGGATCAGAAATCACATTTTCAGGCATACAGGCTGCACCCGTATGGCGGAAGCAGGAGTGGATATAAAGACCATGCAGCAGGTGATGGTGTGGGCAAAAAGTCTGCAAAAGCCTCTGTTCATGCGGATTTTGGCTCCTTGTATTTACGACAATTTTACGACAAATGACGGAAATATTATGCGATACTACAGCAGACGATGCCGGATTGGGAGGTGCTGCCGGAGAGAAAACAGAGAATTTTTGTAACAAACCACCAAAAAAACTCTTGCACTCCTGTATAAAAAGTGCTATTCTGTATGTAACATAAAAAGAAATTCTTCGGGGCGGGGTGCAATTCCCCACCGGCGGTATAGTCCGCGACCTGCCCAGTGCAGCTGATCCGGTGTGATTCCGGAACCGACAGTATAGTCTGGATGAGAGAAGAAACACGTCATATTTTTCTATTACGTGCGTATCCCCCGGGAAGTTTCCCGGGGGTTTTCTTTATGTGATGGGAAAGCAGAATGTTTTGCTCTGACTTTCCTATCACGTAAGAACGATCCGCGGAGGCGCAGATCGAAGAGAAGATTTCCAGTAAGAATTTCCTTTTATAATTTGCCGTAAGGCGGAATCCTGAAATGAAGGATCATTTGGAGGATTCAAAAATATTGTATAAAGGAGAGATGAGTATGAGTGAACAGGCGGTATCAAGAAACAGGCAGACAGTGAGGAATGAGGGTGCAAAGAAAGCAGCGCAGATTGGAATGCTGTGCGCACTGGCATATATGGTAATGGTGATCATTAAGGTCCCGGTAGTTCTGTTTTTGCAGTATGAACCCAAGGATGTGATCATAACGCTGGGCGGGTTTATATTTGGACCCATGGCCTCTTTTCTGATTTCCTTTATCGTGGGGATCGTGGAGATGGTGACGGTCAGCGATACCGGGATTATCGGATGTATCATGAATATTTTGTCATCCGTATCCTTTGCCTGTGTGGCGGCTTTTATTTATAAGAGGGAGCACAGCCGGAAGGGAGCCATCAAAGGCCTGGTGCTGGGAAGTGTTGCCATGACAGTGATCATGCTCCTGTGGAATTATCTGATCACGCCGCTGTATATGGGATATCCCAGGGAAACGGTGGCAGCCATGCTGATCCCCACTTTCCTGCCTTTCAATCTGCTGAAATCAGGTTTGAACAGTGCCATTTTGCTGCTGATCTATAAGCCGGTGGTAACGGCCCTTCGAAAGGCAAGACTCATCGAGCCCCAGGCGGCAGGGACTGAAAGCGGCAAAGGTGTAAGCAGTTTTGGGATTGGCGCAGTTGCAGTTCTGATCATTGCCACTTGCGTGCTGATCATTTTATCCATGCAGGGAATTATCTGACAGAAGTATGCCCGGTGAGCGATCGCCGGGCATTTTGCTGCCACTGAGGAAAAAACCTGCCAGTGATCTGCTGAAGGAAAGTATGCGAAAGGTCTGCTGCAGTGATACAGGAGGGAGCTTTCGTTGACCGGCAGGTATGGTATCGTGTATAATTTTGACAGAATACAGGAAAGGCGGGAAAAGAAATGGGCCGTATTACAAAGATTGAGCATACCAGCAAAAATCCGTTCGTGAATTTATACACACTGAAAACTGAAAATAAAAAAGGACGTCCGGGGACGTACTATGTGGCATCGAGGGCACGGTCTGTGGACGAGATGAAGCTGAAGACCAGGGAGACTCATGCAGATGGCGTGATCATCTACAGCCTTTATGGAGAGAAGCACGACCGGGTTGTTCTGATCCGGCAGTATCGGTACAGCATTGATGATTATATTTATGAATTTCCGGCGGGACTGGTGGAACCGGGAGAGGATTTTCATGATGGCGCGGTTCGGGAGATGAAGGAAGAGACGGGGCTGGATTTCCAGCCGCTGCGTCAGCCGCAGATGTACGAGAAACCATATTTTACTACGGTGGGACTGACAGATGAGACCTGTGCTACAGTTTACGGATATGCCAGCGGCCAGGTGTCAGCGGAGGGCCAGGAAGACAGTGAAGAAATTGAAGTGGTGCTGGCAGACAGAGACGAGGTGCGAAGAATCCTGAAGGAAGAAAAGGTGGCGATCATGTGCGCATATATGCTCATGCATTTTCTGAAAGATGAAGAGCCCTTTGGGTTTCTGGAATAGACGGATTAAAAGACAGCAGACGTTTTGACGGGCGGGCATGGAGATATGCCCGCCCGATGTATTTTCTGTGTGACAGGAAAGCAGAACGTTTTGTTTATGTTCTTTCCGGCAGGCGGCCTTATTCCGGCTTCCGGGAGGGTACCGGAGATTCCTGTTGTCCGCGGGAGACAGAATATTTCTCCAGTATCTCGCAGAGCAGTTGGAAGTCGATGGGTTTGGCAATATGGGCATTCATTCCTGCCTCTGTGGTCCGGGCGATATCTTCGGCAAAGGCATTGGCGGTGACGGCGATGATGGGAACGGCTTTGGCATCCGGCCGGTTCAGCTGCCGGATCTTTCGGCAGGCAGTGCAGCCGTCCATTTCCGGCATCTGCATGTCCATAAGGACTGCGTCCACGGTCCAGGGTTCCTGTTCCTGGAAGCGTTCCACCGCTTCCCGCCCATTCCAGGCAGGAAGAATATCGGCCCCCATCATGGAAAGAAATTCCGTGGCGATTTCCATATTCAGCTCATTATCTTCAGCCAGCAGGATCGTTTTGCCTTCCAGTGTGTAAGAAACAGGAAGTTCCGGAGAAGAATCTTCTGAGACGGTTATCTGGGCAATCTGCAGAGGAAGGGAAATGGTGAAAATGCTTCCTTTTCCTAATTCGCTCTGGACTGTGATCTCTCCGCTCATCTGCTGTACCAGACTTTTTACGATAGGCATGCCCAATCCGGTTCCTACGGCTTTTGAGGGCGCGAACATGGTTTCCCGGGCAAAAGGTTCAAAAATCTGTGACAAAAACTTTTCTGACATGCCGATTCCAGTGTCCCGGACAATCAGCTGGTATTTTCCGCGATCCTTCTGCTGGTCCAGCTGACGCAGTTCTACCTGGATAAGAGCTCCTTCGTTGCTGTATTTAAAAGCATTGGAAAGCAGATTATTCAGTATCTGATTCATTCGGAAAGAATCGCAAAGAACGATGGGGCTTTGAATATCCGTAGACAGCTCCAGGTGTTTTTTCTCCAAAGCGGCGGTTTCCTGGAAAATGGAGACACAGTTTTCCACACATTCCTGAATATTCATGGGCTGATAGTCCAGGGAACTGCCTTCTCCCTGTTCGATGCGTGACATATCCAGAATATCGTTGATCAGTGTGAGCAGCTGCTTGCCTGCTAGTTCTATTTTCCGCAGGTATTCTTCTGTTTTGGCGGAATCGGTCTGATTTTGCAGAGCCAGTTCGGAGAGTCCGATGATGGCGTTCAGAGGAGTACGCATATCATGGGAGACATTGCTGAAAAACAGGTTTTTCTTTTTGCTCATTTTTTTGGATGTTTCCAATGCGTTTTCCAGGATCTGGTGCTGTTGGAGCTGTTTTTGCTTTTCCAGGTCGATTTCACGGAAGCACATAATTACTTCGTTCAGTCCCAGAGACTGGTTGAAAATAATCTTGATGCTGACCCATTTATAAATCTGGCCGAAACGTCTTTGATAATCTCCGCCGAATTCGTAAATCTGATTATTGACGAGTTTTCGAATGTTTTTCAGAGAAAAATTCTTTTTGAATTCTTCATATGTATTTTCCTCTACTGTTTCTCCGACAATATCCAGCATATGCGCGTAATTACCGGTTTTTCCCAGTCTTTCTCTGACATCGTCAGAGGATTTGATGGATTCGTAGGTTTCTGTTTCAAAGTTAATGCGGTAAATAGCATAATATGTATCACCCAGGATCCGAAGCGTGTCACGGATATGTTTGATTTCTTTTTGACCAAAGTGCTCCCGGAATAAAACAATTACCATGGCGATCCAGAGAATTCCGCAGATAATGCCAAGGACGACCATGAACATATTCAGGTTTCCCTGAAGTATCTGATGAACGGGAATGGTGATGATGGAGACCCAGCCGTTGTTCATAAAGAAATAGTAAACAGCCCGGTTTTGCCCGGACAGATCCCGGATCGTGGAAGAATGGCTGCTGAAACTTCCTTTTTTTACGCCTTCCAGAAGAGTCTGGGCGTAGGTCTGGGTATCCGGATCTTCTATGTCTAATCCCCCAGTCAGATAGATCAGCTTATTGCTGTTGTCAAACAGAAAATAGGAGCTGCCTGCGGGAAAGGAGGATTTGTTTTGGTGAGTGTGATAATTGCGCAGAAGGATATCAAAAGCAAGCACATTGTCCTGTCCATTTAGTTTGGTTGCCATGGTGATCAGCAGTTCGCCCGTAATCGTATCTGTATAAGCGTCTGTGAAAATTATCCCGTTATCAGAATCAAGGGCCTGCTGATACCAGGTGGAGGACTGATAGTCAAAAGTAGCATCGCCTTCCCAGGGGGAGGCGGCGATAATTGTTCCGTTTATTACGGCATAAGGGTCAATAATTTCGGAACCCAGGAGTTCTGTCAGCTGGCGGGAATAATGGGAGAGTTCCTGTTGAAGTTCCTCAGAGGTAGCGTTATTGCGCATACTTTCATTCAGATTTCCGGCGCCCAGTTTCAGAAACATTTCATAAAAGACCATCCGATTCTGTTCTTCCATGGCATAGCTTTCGGCCAGATAAGTACCCATTTCAGAAGCATTATAGAGAAGCTTATCTCTGACAAGAAAAATTCCAAGAATAAGAAGTATAAGAAAAGCTATGGCAAAGGCAACATTCAGATGGAGAGACAGATTTTTGTCATGGACATTCTGCGCAGACTTTTTGGCAGCCATTGGTTCTCCTCCTTTATGATTTTTTATAAATAACTGGATTCTATCATACCATATTTGTCAGGAATGGAACAGAGCTTTTCAGAGAAATAGAGAAGCATGTGGAAAGGAAAAAAGAAGCTGGCTGGTATGTATGGGAATCTTCCGGCATACGGCTAATTCCGGCCTGTCATGCATATAAATGAAAAAAAGCCAGGGTGTTGGGAACATGGAGGATCAGAAAATTGATAACCTGCTGAATCTCGCGGTAGACGCGACTTCCCGGGAAAGGGAAAAATCTTTAAATCTGAATGTGGGATATGACGCCGGTGCTCGGGTCTGGGATGTGATCGTCAAATATACGGGGAACATTCTTGAGATAGAACAGGAGGATATTTCTGTAGTACGGCTTCTGAATGAGTATGCGGTGGTTACGTTGCCGGAAAAACGATTGGCGTCATTTGCGAATCTGCCGGAAATTGAATATGTGGAAAAACCCAAACGACTGTTTTTTACCATTGAGCAGGGGCGTGTTGCTTCCTGCGCCAGCCGGTCGGTGACAGAACAGTATGGCGTTACAGGTAAGGGAATACTGGTTGGTCTGGTAGATTCTGGTATTGATTACCGGCATCCGGATTTTCGGAAGGAAGATGGGACTACCCGGATCGTCAGTCTCTGGGATCAGACGCTGCAGGGAAGACCGCCGGAAGGGTACCGGACAGGAACGGAATTTACCAGAGAGGAATTAAATCAGATCCTTGCCGGATCGGACACAACCGACGAAAGCCGGCGGATACCAAGCCGGGATCTGAGCGGACATGGCACTCAGGTGGCGGGTATTGCGGCAGGGAATGGAAGAGCTTCTGGCGGGGTACAAAAAGGAATGGCCTGGGAAAGTGAACTGGTGGTGGTAAAACTGGGAAATCCCAGAGAAGATTCTTTCCCCCGTACAACGGAACTGATTCAGGGGATCGATTATCTGGTGAGGCAGTCTCTGAAACTGGGAATGCCCATGGCAATAAATATCAGTTTTGGAAATAATTATGGTTCTCATCGGGGAGATTCGCTATTGGAGACCTATATCTATGATGTGGCGAATTTGGGACGTACGGTCATTTGTATTGGTACGGGAAATAATGGAAAGGATGCCCTGCATACTTCGGGCAGTCTGGAAACAGGGCAGGAGCATTCGGTGCAGCTGGCGGTTAGCACGTATGAGCTGTCATTGAATGTACAGCTCTGGAAGGCTTATACAGATGAGATGGAGGTATTTATCGAGCATCCTTCCGGGGAACGGATCGGGCCGTTGGATCCCAGGCTGGGGCCGCAGCGGTATTATATGTACCATACGCAGCTGTTGATCTATTATGGAGAACCAAGTCCCCACAGTCTTTTGCAGGAAATTTATATAGATTTTATCCCGCTGGAAGATTATGTGGATTCCGGTATCTGGCAGATTATTCTGCGGGGAAGAAAAATTGTGCAGGGGAGATATGATCTGTGGCTTCCGGGCGGCGGCGTGCTGCAGCCCCAGACAGGATTTTATTTTCCCACACCGGATAATACCTTGACGATACCTTCTACAGCCGGAAGGATCGTGGCGGTGGGGGCCTACGATGCCGGCTATTTTTCTTATGCGGATTTCTCCGGAAGGGGAAGTATGGAGCGGATGCCGGATCTGGTGGCACCGGGAGTGGGGATAGAGACGGCCAATGTGGGCGGCGGATATACCCGGGTGACAGGGACTTCTTTTGCCACACCATTTGTGACAGGGGCAGCGGCTTTATTGATGGACTGGGGCGTCCGGCAGGGAAATGACCGTTATCTCTACGGGGAAAAGCTGCGGGCGTATCTGCAGCGGGGAGCCCGGCCGCTCCCGGGATTTGACCGGTATCCCAATCCGGTGGTGGGATTTGGGACCCTGTGCCTCAAAGACAGCTTTCCCATGTGATTGATTTTGTGAAAGCTGTCATATTTGAATATGGCTGTTTTTGTGTATAATAGAAGGATAGACAAACGAAGAAAGCAGCGGATGAGAAATACGGTGGTTCTCACAGAAACGTAGGAAAAATGTAAAAGAACGGAATATGGGAGGGGCAAATGATAGAGAAAGAAATAAGGAAATTATCAAGAGAAGAATTATTGGAAATTTTGCTGAAACTGCAGGAAATATTGTCAGGTGAGCAAAAACAGAAATTACAGGAAATCGTGAGAGAATATAAAAAAACAGATGAAAAAGAAGAAGTGCAGCCGGTACAAAAAAGAATGTCCCGGGAGTTTGTGGAGGAAAAATTAGAACAAATTCAAAAATGGCAGAAACAAATTGATGAGGGGGAATTTTATCTTAATACAGAGGAATACGAAGACTATTCCAGCGGATACTGGGATCCTGACTGGATTACAGAATATTATGATGAGCAGGGGATTAGCGATAAAATTATGGCTATGATCCGATTTGCCGGGGACTGCGTAGAAGACAGGAGATATGAGGAGGCAAATGAGATTTATCAGTGGCTGTGGCAAATGGATGTTTCTACGGATCAGGAGTATGGCGATCCCGTTGATATGGAAGTGCTGGCGGATCATCATCTGATCAATGCAGATATGGAACATCTGGCGCTCCTGACATTGTATGCAGAGTATCAGGAATCACAGCCAGAAGAACGTGCGCAAAATATATATCAATATTTCTCCTTGTACGCATTTTTTAATTTGCACATAGAGAAGATGTTTTACGTGGGAAGGGAAAATCTGCAGGATACGGAACGTTTCTGGGAAGACTGGATTGCATTGCTGAAAGAAAAAACGGGAGATTTGGAGGCGCGACTCTTGAAAGAGGCCATCCTGTACTGGAAAGGAACAGCCGGGCTGCTTGAACTGGCAGAAGAAAATGTTTCCGTGCACCCATCGCTGTATCTGACTGTAATAGAAGAATATGAGAAAGCGCATCGCTATGAAAAAATAGAAGAGGTAGGAAAGAATGCTCTGGATAAAATAGATCCTGACATTGCTATACGGAGTGAAATTGCCCTGCGAACCGCATCTGTTTCATCACGTCTGATGCACGAAGAGGAAATGATGCGCTTTTGCTGGGAATGCTTTTGTTCCGATACTACGGTAAAGAATTATCTTCGCCTGTTCGGAACAGAAGAAATGGCAGAAAAGTATGGCATGCGGGGAAAAGAGGTGCTGTTAAGAGAAAAAACAGGCACCAACGAAGAATACTGGAAAAATCAGGAGCTTCGCAGAAATGTGATCAGTCAGTACGAATACGATAGTCTGCTTTTTTATACAGGAGATTTTGCAAAGGTAAAAAAGTTGTCAAAAAATCCAACAAGTTCATTGGGCTGGAGTTCTTCTTTCATTCGGACTGGGATCAGACTTTTTCTGATCTATCTGTATGAAGATCCGCTCCCTTCAAAGGCAGCGTCAAGCATTGCAAATTATGTTGGATTTCCGGATACAAACAATCAGAAGAATCAGATGGAATTTGAAAAGGAAATACTGGAGGAATGCCGGAAACATAACGTGAGTGAATTCTGGAATTATTTTCAGCGATGGAAGAGGCATTTTCCTATGGAAGAAGCGAAGCGGAAAAGGTATCTGGCATGGGCGGAAGAAATCGTGTACAGCAGAGCAGATGCAATCGTATCCGGACAACACAGGAATCATTACGGTGAAGTGGCCAGCCTGCTGGCAATGGTTGGAGAAATAAAAGAGAGTATGGGAGTGCGTGGGGCACGGAGGGAGATTTTCACGCTGTATAAAAAGAAATTCCCAAGGCACTCTTCTTTTCAGGGAGAGATGAAAACGTATTTCAATATATAAGGATGCACAGGAACGCATGGCGGTATGGTTTCTGAAATTTCCGAAAAGTGCAGAAAGCCGCTTTACAAAAAATAGGCAGGCAAGTAAAATAATAAATGTACTTTTGGAATGTTAGGAAAGAAATAAATTTACAGAAAAATAGATAAAACACAGACAAAAGGAGGCATATGATGAGCTGGGAGAAGAATGTACGTAAAGTAGTCCCCTATACACCGGGAGAACAGCCCAATGAACCAGATATGATCAAATTGAACACCAATGAAAATCCATATCCGCCTGCCCCGGGGGTACAGAAAAAATTGGCAGAGCTGCAGGCGGAGAAATTCCGTCTTTATCCGGATCCCACGGCAGGAATGCTGGTGGAAGCGCTGGCGGACTATTATCATCTGGCAAAAGAGCAGGTATTTGTGGGTGTGGGGTCAGACGATGTGCTGGCCATGGCATTTCTCACATTTTTTAATTCCGGAAAACCCATATTGTTCCCGGATATTACCTATTCCTTTTATGATGTATGGGCCAACTTGTTCCGGATCCCCTTCGAGCGAAAGCCTCTGAATGACCGGTTTGAACTGGTGCCGGAAGATTATTACGGAGAAAATGGAGGAGTTATATTTCCCAATCCCAATGCCCCCACAGGTGTGGCGCTGCCGTTGGAGCAGATCGAAGGAATTTTACAGAAGAATCCGGATGTGGTGGTGATCGTAGACGAAGCCTATGTGGATTTTGGTGCAGTATCCGCACTGCCGCTGATTGAAAAATACGAGAATCTGCTGGTGGTGCAGACCTTTTCCAAATCCCGCTCCATGGCCGGGATGCGTATCGGATATGCCATGGGAAATGCAAAACTGATCGCCTGTCTCAATGATGTGAAATATTCTTTTAACTCTTATACCATGGACCGCACCGCGCTGGAGCTGGGCGTGGAAGCGGTAAGAGATGACGTATATTTCCGGGAGACGCTGCAGAAGATTACTAAGACAAGGGAATGGATCAAAGAGCAGCTGCGGGATCTGGGCTTTTCTTTCCCGGATTCGAAAGCCAATTTTATATTTGCTTCCCATAAGAGTCGTCCGGCAAAGGAAATTTTTCAGGCGTTGCGGGAAAAGCATATTTATGTGCGGTATTTTGATTCTCCCAGAATCCGGAATTATCTGCGGATCACCATTGGAACCAGGGAAGAAATGGAATGTCTGATTCATTTTTTGAAAGAGTTTTTGCAATAAGCAGGGAGGTGAAGATCTGACATGAGTAAAAAAGAAGAGAAAGAAACAAAAGAAACGCTGGTAGATACCATCTGTAAAAGAATCCGGCTGGATATTGTGGCGCAGGAATTGCAGCCCGGGCAGAAGCTGCAGGCCAAGGAACTGGCCAGAAAATACGGAACCAGCGAAACTCCGGTGAAACTGGCTTTGAACCGGCTGATCGCGGAGCAGGTGGTGGAGAATTTTCCCCGCCAGGGAATGCGGATCCGTTCCATGAATGAAGAAGATGCCAGAGAAATCTTCAGCCTGCGCCTGATGATGGACCTGTATTATACAAAAGAAATCATAGAATCTGTTCGGATGAATAAGCAGCTGAAAGAGGCATTGACAGAAAATGTAAAAAAACATATGGAGCTGATCCAGAAGTATACAGATCATAATGACGTGGAATTGTTTATGGAAAATTATATGCTGGACAACGAATTTCACGAATTGTATCTGAAATGTTCCGGAAATAAAAAGCTGGTGGATCTGTATCACAGTATCAATCCGTTCATGTACAGCAATTATATTTTTAAAAAGCAGTCCAGTGAGAAAGACATCGCCGGTGTGGAAGAACATCGGGAGATCATCCAGGCTATTTTTGATCAGGATGAAGAACGTCTGCGGTACTGGCTGCGGGTTCATAACAACAATGCGGTAAAATCCATAGGAATTATTATGAAAATTGACAGGATCCTGTAAGGAACCTGTCAATTTTCCTATGAGTGCATCTCACAGCCCCTGATGCTCCATGATCTGCTGTCGGATATCCAGAAGGGTATGAGAAAGGGACTGGATGCGGGAATCTGTCATACGGTTGACCGGGGCAGAAATGGAAATGGCATATTTGGCCCGTCCCTTGTAATCCGGCAGACTGACGGCAATGCACCGGACGCCGATCTCGTTTTCTTCGTTATCCAGGGAATATCCCTGCTGTCTTCCTTCCTCCAGAGTATATATAAAATCCGAATAATTGGTAATGGTATGTTCTGTAAGGGCGCGGATATGGCTTTTCTGCCATATGGCGTCTGCCTGTTCCCGGGGCATATCTGCCAGCATGGCCTTGCCCACGGCGGAACAGTATAAAGGAATGCGGCTGCCCACTTTGGATACCATGCGGACAGAATTCTGCAAGGACTCCTCTTTATAAATATAGACAGCATCTGTTCCGTCAAGCTGCACAAAGTGGACAGTCTCTCCGGTAAGATCGGCCAGTTTCCGCAGATACGGACGAACCTGATCCAGGATATCCATCCGGCTTAAGATCTTGTTGGACAGCTCGCAGAGCTTGAAGGTCAACTGGTACTTACCGGTTTCCACATCCTGGTTTACATAACCAAGAAAAATAAGAGAATTGAGAAGGCGATGCACTGTGCTTTTGTGCAGATCCAGCATACGGCTCAGATCCATTAAGGCGGTAGGCCCTTCTTCGGCCAGAGTTTCCAGTACCAGAAACAGGCGGTCGGCCACCTGGATGGGGTTTTTTTCTTCCATAGTCGGTTCACTCCTCAAGTCAAAGTGTCTAAAAAATCTTTTTATTCATTGTAACACTAACCAAAAATAGTTACAACGATACATTTTTTTATTTGCCGGTATTGACATCAAATTGAAAAATAGTATAATGCAAGCTATGAGATATCATAATACGAAACATAGTTTCACGATATGAAACATAAAGGATGACAATAGCAAGAAGAGGAGAATGAAAATGGGTAAAAAAGTAGTTACGTTTGGAGAGATCATGTTAAGACTTGCTCCGGAAGGCTATTATCGGTTTGTGCAGGCAGAGTCTTTCGGTGCAACCTACGGAGGCGGCGAAGCCAATGTGGCAGTCTCCCTGGCAAATTACGGAATGGATGCCAAGTTTGTCACCAAACTGCCGAAACATGAGATCGGACAGGCAGCGGTGAATGCTCTGCGCAGATACGGAGTGGACACCAGCGATATCGTACGGGGAGGCGATCGCGTGGGAATTTATTTCCTGGAAAAAGGCGCGTCACAGAGACCGTCCAAGGTAATCTATGACCGGGCCGGTTCCGCCATTGCCACAGCTACCACAGCAGATTTCGACTGGAAGAAGATCCTGGAAGGCGCACAGTGGTTCCACTTTACCGGAATCACACCGGCACTGAACGATCAGGTGGCAGCCATCTGTCTGGAAGCCTGCAAGACCGCAAAAGAAATGGGACTGACCGTATCCTGCGATCTGAACTACAGAAATAAATTATGGTCCAAGGAAAAAGCCGGACAGGTGATGGGAGGACTGTGTCAGTATGTGGATGTATGTATTGCCAATGAGGAGGATGCAGCCGATGTGTTCGGAATCAAGGCAGCAGACACCGATGTGACCGCCGGAACGGTGAACCGGGAAGGCTATAAGGATGTGGCAAAGCAGCTGGCAGACCGTTTTGGTTTCCAGAAAGTTGCCATTACCCTGAGAGAATCCCTTTCTGCCAATGACAATAACTGGTCAGCCATGCTTTACGATGGCGGCGAGTATTACTTCAGCAAGAAATATAAAATGCACATTGTGGATCGCGTGGGCGGCGGTGACAGCTTCGGCGGTGGACTGATCTGTGCTGCCATGAATGGCTATGAACCACAGGCGATCATTGAATTCGCAGTGGCCGCTTCCTGTCTGAAGCACAGTATCGAAGGAGACATGAATATGGTTTCCATGGATGAAGTGCTGAAACTGGCTGGTGGTGATGGCTCAGGCCGTGTACAGAGATAAAGGACGGCGGGCCCATACAAGAGTTTCCTATTTTGCCACAGGAATATAGAGAAAGCAGGATGGCAAACGGCACATTTGCCGGAATGCTTTCAACCCGAGAGAGGCAATGCCGGATAGCAGGCAGCTGTCTCTCCTTTTTTTGCATAGAAAAAGAACGGTGGAGAGCCGTTACTGGTCACAAGTTGACCAGTAACGGGCAATTTGGCATTTAAAATTCGCTTCGCGAAGCCAAACTGCCTTTCGAATCATATCGGCCCGTAACCACGCAGCAGGTGCGTGATTCGGGTGTGACATGTAACGGAGAGCCTGCAAAGTCTTACAAAGGATACGATTCCAGGGTGAAATCAGAGCTGATTTATGGTATGATGAAAGCAGCATAAAAGGGACAGAAGCAAGGGGCTCCATGGGTAACAAAAAAAGAAAGGAGTATGAAATGGGAGAAAAATTTGATCTGCTCACATTAGGTGAGATTTTACTGCGTCTTTCTCCTCCGGATAATGAGCGTCTTACCCGGGGAGAAACATTGCAGAAACAGGTGGGAGGCGCGGAGCTGAATGTGGCCTCCGGTGTGTCACTGCTGGGGCTTCGTACAGGCGTGATCTCCAAATTGCCGGCAAATAATATTGGAATCTATGCGAAGAACCGGATTCGCTTCTGCGGCGTCAGCGATGATTATCTGGTATACGATGATGAAAAAGACGCCCGGCTGGGCATTTACTATTATGAGAATGGGGCCCATCCCAGAAAACCGGGAATTGTTTATGACAGAAATTATTCCTCCATGCGTAAGATTTCTGTTGAGGACTTTCCGGAGAAACTGTATTCTTCGGCCCGCTGTTTCCATACCAGCGGAATTACCCTGGCTCTGGGCGGACAGGTGCGGGAGACCGCTGTCTATATGATGAAGAAGTTCAAGGAAAATGGAACCCTGATCTCCTTTGATGTGAATTTCCGGGGAAATCTGTGGACCGGAGAAGAAGCCAGGGAATGTATCTGCAAAATCCTCCCCTACGTGGATATTTTCTTCTGCTCCGAAGAGACAGCCCGGCTGACGTTCGGAAAAGAAGGAGATGCTTATGAAATCCTGAAAAGTTTCGCTGAAGAGTATCCGATCTCGGTGGTGGCGGCTACCCAGCGGGTGGTGCACAGCCCCAAAGTACATACTTTCGGTTCGCTGCTCTACAATGCCAGAGAGAAGAAATATTACCAGGAAGAGCCCTATCGGAACATTGAGGTGGTGGACCGCATTGGAAGCGGAGATGCTTATATTTCCGGGGCATTGTATGGCTTGCTGGCCCATGATTTCTCCTGCCAGAAGGCAGTGGAATACGGAAATGCCACCAGCGCAGTGAAGAATACCATTCCCGGGGATCTGCCTTCTTCCGGGCTGGAAGAGATCGAACGGATCATCCGGGATCATCACAACAGCGGCCGGCAGTCCGAGATGGATCGGTGAGGAAAGGATGTTTTTACTGAAATTGCAGGAGAAGTTTTGGATAATAGTTCCAAAATTTGACAGATAACAGAAAAATAATTGACGAATTGGAGAAATTAAACTATAATTTACTTGTCAGACAAGTTAGAACGGGATGTAGACAGGATGAAATTAGAACGGGTAAATGTGACAAATCAGGTGATTGCTTATCTGAAGAAAAATATTGAAGAAGGAGCCTGGAAGGTGGGGGAGAAGATTCCTTCGGAAAACCAGCTGACGAAGGAACTGGGCGTCAGCCGGGCCAGCGTGCGGACTGCGATCCAGCATCTGACGGGAATCGGCGTGCTGGAAAGCGTCCATGGAAAAGGGACCTATCTGCTGGATGCGGATGCGGAAAGCTGGCAGAGCCGGGAGGATATGATCACGGCAAAGGACTGCGAGGATATTGAAAAAGTGTTGGAATTCCGGCAGATCGTGGAGCCGGAGGCCTGTTATCTGGCAGTGCTGCGCAGCCGTCAGGAACTGATCCCCATTCTGGAAGAGCATCTGGAAGAGATGAAGCGCAACCAGGGGAATAAGAGGCGCTTCGTATCTGCAGATATGGAGTACCACAAAGCAATCTGCAAAGCTTCCGGGAATTCCCTTCTGGCAAAGACAATGACCAGGGTGTTTAAGGAAACCGTTCGATATCATGAGCAGATGAATGACATTTTCGGCTATCGGGAAGGAATCCGGTATCATACCAGTCTGCTGGCGGCGATCAGGGCTAACGATGCAGTGCTGGCAAAGGAATTGATGTATGAGCATCTGCAAAATGGCAAGGATCAGCTTCGTAAAAATTAAAATAAGCTCCGTAAAAAAGCGGAGCTTTCAATAAAAAACAACATGTCAGACGTGTGACAAGTGGAGAGGAGAATATATGAGTGTGAAAATTCAGGACATCCGTGTTATCTGTACGGCGCCAGAGGGCATTAACCTGGTGGTCATCAAGGTGGAAACCAACCAGCCGGGGCTGTATGGATTGGGATGCGGCACCTTCGCTTACCGTCATCTGGCGGTGAAGCAGCTGGTGGAAGACTATCTGAAACCATTACTGGTGGGAAGAGATGTGGAGAAGATTGAGGAAAACTGGCAGCTGATGCATCAGAATGCCTACTGGAGAAACGGCCCCATTGAAAATAACGGGATTTCCGGTGTGGACATGGCTCTCTGGGATATCAAGGGAAAAATGGCGGGAATGCCCCTGTATCAGCTGTTCGGAGGAAAGGTCAGAGAAGGGGTTCCGGTCTATCGCCATGTGGATGGAAGAGATCTGAATGAGATCTGTGAGAATATCGAACGGTTCCGGGAAATGGGATTGCGCCATATCCGGTGCCAGTGCGGCGGATACGGCGGAAACGGTTATGGAAAGGCTCCCAAAACTGCGCCGGAAGGTGCCGGAGATGGGGTCTATCTGGACAGCCGGAAATATATACGGGATACCGTGAAGCTTTTTGCAGGAATCCGTGAGAAGGAAGGATATGAGATTGAACTGGTGCACGATGTCCATGAAAGGATCGCGCCCATCGAAGCCATTCAGCTGGCCAAAGAGCTGGAGCCCTTCCGTCTGTTTTTCCTGGAGGATCCCCTCCCGCTGGAACAGATTTCCTGGTTCCGCAGACTGCGGGAGCAGACCAGTATTCCTCTGGCAGAGGGAGAACTGTTCAACAACTGTCAGGAATGGAAACACCTGATTACAGAACAGCTCATTGATTTCATCCGTGTGCATATCAGCCAGATCGGAGGCATTACGCCGGCCAGGAAGCTGCAGATCTTTGCAGAGCAGTTCGGTGTCCGGACAGCATGGCACGGACCGGGAGATATGTCGCCGCTGGCCCATGCGGCCAATATCCATATTGACCTGGCTGCTCAGAATTTCGGCGTGCAGGAATGGTCTGGCATCGAGCCGCCCAACTATGTGATCCAGGAGCTGAAAGGAAAGAAAGGAGCGCTGCTGGAGGTGTTCCCCGGACTTCCCGAATTCCGGAACGGATATGTATATCCCAATGATAAGCCGGGACTGGGTGTGGATTTGAATGAGAAAGAAGCAGCCAAGTATCCCTGCGAAAACACGGTTACCACCTGGACCCAGACCAGGGGACGGGATGGAGCTCTATTGACCCCGTGAAAAAGAAAATTTTTAATTAATAAAAGGAGGAGAAATCATGCACGAATTATTCAACATTGAAGGAAAAAAAGCCATTGTAACCGGAGGGACCAGAGGCCTGGGTTATGGAATGGCAGAAGGGCTGATGGAGGCCGGCTGTGAAGTGGCCATTGTGGGAACCTCTGACAAGGTGTACGAAGTGGCAAAGGAATTCTGTGACAGAGGATTTTCGTGCCATGGAGTGAAGGCAAACTTCCAGATCCGGGAGGAAGTGTACAAGGGATTTGAGGCCTGCATGGAAGCTCTGGGAGGAGACCTGGATATTATCGTAAATGCCCATGGAATTCAGCGGCGGCACAGCGCGGAAGTATTTCCACTGGAAGACTGGGATGCAGTACTGAATGTGAATCTGAATTCCGTATTTATCCTCTGTCAGGAGGCGGCCAAGGTGATGCTGAAAAAAGGCTATGGCAAGATCATCAATATCGCTTCCATGGTGTCCTGGTTTGGCGGTCAGACGGTACCGGCTTACTCCGCTGCCAAAGGCGGCATTGCACAGATGACCAAGGAGATGAGCAATGACTGGATTGCCAAAGGGATTAATGTAAATGCCATTGCCCCTGGCTATATGGCTACGAAGATGAATGAAGCTCTGCTGGATCCGGCCAATCCCAGATATCAGCAGATCACAGAGCGGATTCCTGCCAATCGCTGGGGAACTGGAGAAGATATGAAGGGAGCCTGCATCTTCCTGGCTTCTCATGCCAGCGATTATCTGGGCGGCGCTATCATTCCTGTGGATGGCGGATATCTGGTAAAATAGTGAAAATTTTTTAAAATGGTATATTGTTTACATAAAGCTATTGTCAAAAAAGAATACGAAGAGGCCGTTTCTGCCGGATCCTCCTTTGAAACTCTGAAAATATAAAACAATTTGTTGTAAAATTTCCTGTCAAGAGAAAAAAGATATACATATTTACTAAAAATGACAGCGGAAGACTGGCATAATAGTTTATTGTATATCTGTGAAAATGGGGATATAATAATCGCATAAAAAGATTTTATTTTTTATAAAAAAGATTTTATTGAGATTGAAAAAAATTTAACAGAGTCAGAATCCGCCACTGCTTTCCGATGCAGAGAGCAAACAGCAGAAGCGGGACTCTGGAAAATCCAGATATAACAGGAAAGGTGAAATCATATGCGTATACTTGCCTTAGAATCCAGTACAACTTCCGCAAAGGCAATGTATTTTGACACAGAAACAAAAGAATCCCGTATGCATACAGAAGTCTACGGGCCGATGTATGAAGACGGCGCACTGCATAATGCGAAGCTGGTTTTTGAGAAAACCGCTGCTGCAGGCAGGAATCTGCTGCAGGGAGAGGATGTGGATGTCATTTCTCTGTGCAGTGCCTGGCACAGTGTGTGTCTGTTTAATAAGGACATGGATCCGGTGACACCCATGTATCCCTGGTCCTATACCGGGGCGTCCGGGATCTGTAAGGATCTGCGAAAGGATGCAGCCTATGTGGATCGGTACTACAGGACAACCGGATGTATGGTAAATGCAACCTATCCCTTTTTCAAACTTCTGTTACTGAAGGAAAAAGGCTATCCCCTGGAGGACTATTACATAATGGGGCAGGGAGCATACAATACTTACCGGCTGACCGGCCAAAGAGTGGCCACCTGCTGTATGGCTTCTGGAAGCGGCCTGATGGATATTCACCGCAGGACCTATGCGTCAGATCTGCTGAAAGAAGCGGGAATTCCCCAGGAACGTCTGCCGGAGCTGATCCCCTACGATCAGATGTACCCGCTGACCGATGAAGGCGCAGGTCTTCTGGGAGTCAGAGCAGGAATCCCTGTGGTGTCGTCCAATGCAGACGGCGGATTGAATCAGGTGGGCGTGGGAGCCCTTGCCAGAGGTGTGATGACCTTCTCAGTGGGAACCAGCGGCGCGATCCGGCTGACAACACCGGAGGCGGTAATCCCGGAAAAGCCCAGTACCTGGTGCTATTTATCTCCCAAATCTTATCTGAGCGGTGCGGCAGTGGCTGGCTGCTGCAGCTGTATTGACTGGTTGCGGAACCAGATTGGAAACGGTATCTCTTATTCTGACCTGGAGTCAGGAATCACAGATACAATAGATACTCCGGTCTTTCTACCCTTTATATTCGGAGAGAGATGCCCGGGCTGGAATGATGAACGGACCGGCGGCTTTTACGGTGTGAAGGCAGGACACGATATAAAAGCCCTGTACCGCAGCGTACAGGAAGGGGTGCTGTTCAACATTTACCATTGTTATCAAATGCTGACGGAAGTCAACGAAGAGCCCACCAGGATCAAGCTGTCCGGGGGAATTCTGAACTCAGAAGCCTGGACCCAGATGTGTGCAGATATCTTCAACAAAGAAATGGAAGTTGACGAAGTACAGCAGGGTTCTCTGATGGGAGCGGTGGTATTGGCCATGGATCTGATGGGGCTGGTGAAGGCAGAAGAATTTTCGATCACGCCCAGCAGGACGGTTCGGCCCAATCCACGGAACGTGGAGATGTATCAGGAAAAATTCCAGCGTTATCTGAAGTATTATCAAATGGAATTTTAAAGAAAAAGAAAAGAAGGAGAGAAGAAAGTATGAAGGCAAAAAAATTAACAGCATTGTTACTGGTAATGGCAATGACAGGGGCTTCTCTGGCTGGATGTGGCGGAGGAAATACTTCCACATCCGGAGGAAGCACATCCGGGGATTCTGCAGACAGCGGAGACGCCATCACTTTG
Organism: uncultured Blautia sp.; assembly: GCA_900542045.1. Taxonomy (GTDB): domain Bacteria; phylum Bacillota; class Clostridia; order Lachnospirales; family Lachnospiraceae; genus Blautia_A; species Blautia_A gallistercoris. The sequence continues at coordinate 12,695 of UQMI01000012.1, read as the reverse complement.
CAGATGGGATTTGTGGATGCGGAAGGATCCCCTTACGTAAAAGGCGGCCAGAAGGTTGCCGAGCTGGTTGAGGAAGCGACTGACGGAAAGATCAAGATCAATGTAATGGCAGGCGGATCTCTGGGCGGAGAGCGTGACATGCTGGAGCTGACCATGGGAAATAACCTGGATATTGCAACAGTGGCAAACTCGGTACTGACCAACTTTATTCCGGAGATGTCCATTCTGGACCAGGCATATCTGTGGGATACTGCAGATCAGGCCCATGCGGCAGTGGACGGCCCGGTGGGCGATTTGATCGAAGCTGCGGCAGAAGAGCAGGGCTTCCATGTGATCGGATATATGGAATCTGGTTTCCGTGATGTATTCTCCACCACGCCGATTCAGACCATCGATGATTTCAAAGGCGTTACCATCCGTACCATGGAGAATCAGTATCACCAGGCTGCTTTCACCGCATTTGGCGCAATGCCAGTGGCTATGGCAGCAGGCGATCAGTTTACAGCACTGCAGCAGGGCACCATTGACGCCTGTGAAAACGCTGTCTGCAACTGCTATAACAATGGTTTCTATGAGGTAACAAAGAACATTACCAGAAGCCATCACGCATTTGTATATATTATGCTGTGTATGTCTGATGCAGCCTGGAACAAGATTCCGGAAGATTTAAGAGAGCCATTTATGCAGGCGGTAAAAGAAGGCTGTGATGCAGAGAGACAGTATCTGGTAGAGGAAAATGAATCTGCAGAAGAGAAGCTGGTTGCAGAAGGCGTAACCTTCTATGATATTGACAGAGAAGCTCTGAAGGCAGCATATCAGGCAGAGGCAGAGAAACAGGGCTTTACTTTCGATCCGGAATGGGAAGCAGCAGTGGAAGAGGCAAAAGCTTCCGTAAACTAAATAAATGTAAATACAGGAAATAAACAGAAACAATCTGGAGCTCTCTGGTATTCAGATGAGCTCCAGAGCTTTTAGGTAGGGAGGACAAACATGAAGAACGCACAGAATTTCTGTCAGAAAGTGGAAGATATCATCATGGTTGTTACCTTTGCGATCATGGTAATTGCGACTTTTATTCAGGTAATGAACCGCAATATCACCAAGATTCCCGTGACAGGATTTGAAGAAGCATCCAAGTACTGTATGGTATACATGGTACTGCTGGGAACGGAAATTGGTCTTCGCGATGGTACACAGATTTCAGTAACAGCTGTTACTGATAAGATCAAAGGAAAAGCGAAAATTGTTGTGCAGATGATTGCTAAGGTATTGGTTGTGATTTTCTCCGCAATTATGTTCTATGAATCAATTGGTCTGCTGCAGATGCAGCTTTCCTCCGGTCAGACTTCTCCGGGACTGGGTCTGCCCATGGCCGTCCCGTATTTTGCTCTGGTACTGAGTTTTGCTATTATAACCCTAGTCCAGTTTGTGACGATCATATCCATGGCAGGGGATCTGAAACTGTCCAATGCAGAGTTGGAAGCCAGAGAAGCGGCCAGACTGGAAGCAGAAAAAGCAGCTTATGACGAGGCTGTGGCAGAAGAAGAGGCAAAAGTCGGAAAAGGAGGTACCAGATCATGACAGGAATTTTATTGTTTGGTTCATTTGCAATCTTATTGATCATTGGCGTACCCATTGCGATTTCTCTTGGTATTGCCACCATGTGCGCCATTGCATTCAGCCCTGATCTGGCAGTTGGCATGCTGAGTCTGGATGTTATTCCCCAGCGTATCTTCGGAGGACTGGATTCCACATCCATCATGGCCATTGCCTTCTTCGTGCTGGGCGGAAATATCATGACAAAGGGCGGTATCTCCCGGCGTCTGGTAGATTTCGCCAACTCCATTATTGGCGGTGTGCGGGGCGGTATGGCTCTGGCTCTGGTACTGGCCTGTGCCTTCTTCGCGGCGCTGTCCGGTTCCGCACCGGCAACTGTAGTTGCCATCGGCGTTATGCTTTACGATGACATGGTTCGTCTGGGATATCCCAAGGAACGTGTGGCAGGCCTGCTGGTGGTATCCGGCGGTCTGGGCCCGGTAATTCCGCCCAGTATCATCATGGTAGTATACGCCACAATGACCAATGCTTCCATCAGCAATATGTTTTCCGCAGGTATGGCCATCGGTATCGCCATTATAATCGTACTGATGATTGTGGTTCTCTTCTATGCCAGAAAAGAACAGTGGCCCAAGGCAGATCACCGAATGAGTCTGAAGGAGCTGGGTGTAAGCTTTGTGAAAGCAATCCCGGCGCTGATGCTGCCGGTTATCATCCTGGGCGGTATCTATTCCGGTCTGCTGACACCCACAGAATCCGCAGCAATCTCCGTTGTATGGGCGCTGATCGCCGGACTGTTTATCTATAAGGAAATCAAGATCGGAGATCTGTATCAGATTTTCCTGGATTCCGCCAAGAGCTCTGCCATGATCCTGTTTATCATTGCCACCTCCACGGCATTTGCATGGCTGTTTGCTTTCGCAGGTATTTCTACCGCTATGGTAAACTTTGTGATCGGAATCAACCTGAGCCCGATGATGTACTGCTTCATCGTGGCGATCATCCTGCTGATTTTCGGTACCTTCCTGGAAGGTATTGCCACAGCGACTCTGCTGGTGCCGGTATTATGGCCCATCGCCCAGTCTCTGGGAATTGATGTGATCCACTTTGGTATGATCGTATCGATCTCCAACGTAATCGGTACTATGACACCGCCGGTTGCAGTGAATATTTTCTCCGCCGCCAGCGTTTCCAAGCTGAAAATGGGAGCCATTGCCAAAGGACAGATTCCGTTCTTTATCGGATATGTGGCAATTTTCTTCCTGGTGGTATTTATACCGCAGTTATCCACCATGTGGTTTTAATCTCGAATAACAAGTGCCCTCAGTGACCCGGACCCGTGGTTCTGAGGGCCTTACTGAAAGCAGAATTGATCATCAGAGGATGCACTGGCGGCAGGGCGACAGCCTTTCCGCGTTATTGCATACAAACACACAGCAGAAAGGAGTCATTTCTATGCAAAATCAGGAAAACAAAGCAAGGATGGAAAAATGGAGTGTGCAGTCATCTGCTGAACCAGGTTTCCATCCGGTGATCACACCGGACACCGCAGAGTGCAGAGAGGAATATATTTATCGCCTGAATCTGCCCAAAGGCGAAAGCTATGAGCTGAAATCCGGCAATCTGGAAATCCATCCGGTACTGATCCAGGGGCGGGCTAAATTAAGCGGTCATCCGGTACTGGACCAGGAAGTGGAGCGTTTCGATGCATTTTATATGCCGGGGAAGGAAGAAGTGACCATCACAGCACTGGAAGATTGCTTCTTCTATGTGGCCGGCGCCAAAGATGAGGGATACGGGCATGCGTTCTTCCGGAAATTTGAGCCAGATGCGCCGATTGGGGATATCCATCAGATCCACGGTTCCGGCGTGGGAGAAAGAGAAGTTTATATGACGCTTTCCGACAAAGATGAGGCGTCCCGGATCATTGCAGGCCTGACCTGGAGCCGGGAAGGAACCTGGACCAGCTGGCCGCCTCATCAGCACGAAAAAGATCTGGAAGAAGTTTACTGTTATTTCGATATTCCGGCGCCGAAGTTCGGATTCCACGTAAGCTATCTGAAAAGCGGCGAGACCGATGATATTGTGACCCATACGGTACACACCGGAACCTGTGTGGAAGCACCCTGCGGCTATCATCCCACCTGTGCTTCACCGGGAAGCAAGAACGCTTATTTCTGGGTACTGGCTGCGTTCTCCCATGAGAGCAGGAGATACGATCTGGCAAAAGAGGATCCTGCATTTTCAAAATAAAAAAGTTTGCTGAAAAAAGTTTATGAAAAAAGAAAGTTTGCTGGAAAGAACAAAAAGGCCGTAAATCTGGTAAAATAATCCGGAGAGGAAACCAGCGGGAATGAGGGCGAAATCCGTTGGTGCCAGAATATTTTACAGGAGGCGAAGATGATGAGGGAATGTGATATTGCGGTATATGGACTTGGAGTGATGGGCTCCAGTCTGGCGAAAAATATGATTTCTCACGGATTTTCTGTGGCAGTCTACAGCAAAGACCCCGGAGAGCGGCAGCGATTCGAGGCAGAACAGGGGCATTATCATATCTGTTCCACGGTAAAAGAAATGCTGGATCAGCTGAAAAGTCCCAGATGTATTTTTCTGATGATCACAGCCGGGGAGCCTGTGGATTCGGTGCTGGAAGAACTGGAATGGTATCTGAAGCCGGGAGATGTGGTCCTGGACGGAGGAAATTCCTATTACAGGGATACGAAACGAAGATATGAGTGGAGTCTGAAACGGAACATCTGTTATCTGGGAGTCGGTGTGTCAGGCGGAGAACAGGGAGCCCTACACGGTCCCAGCATGATGGCAGGAGGAAGCCGGGAAGGCTGGGAGAAGACCAGACATATTCTGCAGACCATAGCGGCCCATGTGGGGGAAAAACCCTGCTGTGCATACATTGGCAGCGATGGGGCCGGTCACTATGTGAAAATGGTACACAATGGGATTGAATACGGGATTCTGCAGCTTCTGGCAGAGGCCTGGTATTTTATGAAGCATTCCCTGCATATGACAGAAAAAGAAATAACCGAAAGTTTTATAAGCTGGAAAAATGGAAAACTGGATTCTTATCTGGTGGAGATCAGTATCCGGGTATTGCAGAAGAAGGACAGTGACGGCACATTCCTGGTAGACAAGATCCTGGATGTGGCGGGACAGAAGGGAACAGGAAAGTGGACGGTGTTGGAAGGCATAGAAAGGGGCGTCTATCTTCCAACGATTTACGAAGCTGTGTCCGCACGGAATTTTTCAGCGAAGAAGGAACTGCGAAGCGCAGGAAAGGAAATCCTGCATGGCTCCGGTCAGAAAGTGGAAATGGAAAATCCCGGAAAAGTGATAGGAGATGCACTGCTTCTGGGGATCCTGCTGTGCTACAGTCAGGGGCTGGAGCTGATCGTGAAAGCGGCCGGTGAAGAGCAGTGGGAGATCGATCCGGAGAAGCTCATCGCAGTATGGAAGAACGGATGTATCATCCGCAGCCGGCTTCTGGAAGAGATCGGTCAGGTCCATGTGACAGAAAAGCATCCCCTGCTGCTGGATCCGGTCTTCTCCTGTCAGGAGGAGCTGGAGCCGGCGCTTCGGCAAATTAATGAGAAAGCCGTACTTTCCGGGATTGCGCTGCCTGGAATGGCCAGTGCACTGCACTATTACGATTACTATCGGATGGCGCAGATGCCGGTGAATTTTATTCAGGCTCTGCGGGACTGCTTTGGCGCTCACACATACCAGAGAGTGGATGTACCGGGGGCTTTCCACACCAGATGGGAAGAATAAAAGGAGGAAACTGCAAAAATGAAAAATTTTACAGATTTATCAGGAAAGAAAGCAATTGTAACAGGCGGCACCAGAGGTCTGGGCTACGGTATGGCAGAAGGCCTTATGGAAGCCGGAGCAGAAGTAGTGATCGTTGGATCCTCGGATAAGGTTATGAATGTGGCAGAAGAATTCCGCGGCAAAGGCCTGCCCTGCCAGGGCCTGAAGGTGGATCTGGGAGATGCCAAAGACAGGGAAGTGGGATTTGAAAGAGCAGTAGATCTTCTGGGAGGTCATCTGGATATCCTGATTAATGGTGCGGGGGTACAGCGCCGTCATCCCAGTGAAGAGTTCCCTATGGAAGACTGGAGCTATGTAATCGAAGTAAACTTAAATGCAGTATTTGACTGGTGCCAGAGAGCAGCCCGTCAGTTTATCGAGCAGGACAGCAAAGGCAAGATCATTAATATTGCCTCCATGCTTTCCTTCTTCGGCGGATTTACCGTACCGGCTTATGCAGCATCCAAGGGTGGTGTGGCTCAGCTGACCAAGGCCTTCTGTAATGAGTGGGCGTCCAGAGGAATCAATGTCAATGCTCTGGCTCCCGGCTATATGGCAACAGAGATGAACACCGCATTACTGGATCCGTCAAACCCCAGATACGAAGAGATCACCAGCCGGATTCCGGCGCATGTATGGGGAACTCCCGATGATATGAAGGGACCGGCAGTGTTCCTGGCATCCTCTGCCTCTGATTATCTCAACGGAGCAATTATCCCGGTAGACGGCGGCTATCTGGTGCGTTAGAAAAGGAAAATTCGTTTTTGGCAAAGGAGGAAAACAGATGGGTTGTATATACTGCGAGGAAAATGAGGTCCTGCTTGGCATGATGACCCCGTTGGGAGAGCTGCCCATGTCCAGGGTGTACCTGTTTCTGGACCAGACCTATTATGGCAGATGTGTGGTGGCTTGTAAAAAACATGCCGATGAGCTGTTTCAACTATCTGACGAAGACAGAGATGCCTATATGAAAGATGTGGCGGCAGTGGCCGCAGCAGTCAGCAAGGCAGTTAACGCTGAGAAGATCAATCTGGGAATGTATGGTGATAAAGTAAAACACGTACATTTTCATGTTGTTCCCAAACAGGTGGACGGGCCGGGTTACGGCGGAACTTTTGAGATGAGCTGTAATCCGCCCAGACACCTGTCTCCTGAAGAATATCAGGAAATGATAGATAAGATCCGGGCATATCTTTAATATTTCCGGGAGATCTCTTTTTCTTTTTCATTGTATTATAGGTGAAACCCTGTGTGATTGAAGTTGCACGGGGTTTTTGCTTTGCGTGGCAGATTTATCTTGGTAGAAATGGGAAAAGATAGTATAATAAGGGAAGCGACAGTCCTTGCTGTATGGATGGTCATAGAAATGTGGAAGGAAACAGTGATTATGAATCTATTTGATATTTTAGGGCCGGTTATGGTGGGGCCGTCCAGCTCGCACACAGCGGGAGCCGTGCGGATCGGAGGGATGGCCAGAAGACTTCTGGGAAGCAGACCTGTCTGTGCCCGGATACAGCTGCATGGTTCTTTCGCCGCCACAGGCAAAGGACATGGCACAGACCGGGCGCTGGTGGCGGGGCTTTTGGGCATGGAGCCGGATGATGTGCGGATTCCGGACAGTTTTGCCATTGCCGGAGAAGAAGGACTGGAGTTTACCATTCAGACCATTGTGCTGAAGGATGCCCATCCCAATACTGCGGTATTGGGGGTTACAGGGGACAATGGGGAAAAACTGTCCATGCAGGCCTCCTCTCTGGGCGGTGGGCAGATCCGGATCGACCGTCTGGACGGAATGCAGGTAAACTGTAAGTGTCAAAGTCCCACGCTGATTGTCTATAATCTGGATGCTCCCGGGTGTGTGGCCCAGATTACCGGCCATTTATTTGAGAAGAAGATCAATATTGCCAATATGTCTCTGTACCGGAACAAAAAAGGGGGAAATGCCGTCATGATCCTGGAGTTGGACCAGGAAGTTCCGGAAGATTTTATGGAATGGCTGAAAACCCTGGAAAATGTGGAACGGGCAAGTTATATAAGAGGAAACGGATATGGCCTTTGATTCTCTGGAAAAAATACTGGAAACCTGCCGGAGACAGGAATGCTCCTTCGGGGAGGCGGTGCTGCGGGAAGATATGTACGACAGAGAGGTGAGCCGTGAGGCCTCTGAAAAACAGATGCAGCGCATGTGGGAAGCCATGAAGCAGGCAAGTATGGATTATGATGGGAATCTGAAGTCCAGAAGTGGCCTGGTAGGCGGGGACGGTGCGAAAATGGCGGACTATACCAGGTTCGGAAACAATATATGCGGCTCTTTTATGGGCGAGGTGATGGCGGCAGCTCTGCAGATGGGAGAGTCCAATGCCTGTATGAAGCGGATCGTGGCTGCGCCTACGGCAGGAGCCTGCGGCGTGCTGCTTGCAGTATTAGTGCCCTGGTGGAGACACGAAAAGGGAAAAGAAGAGAAAATGCTGGAGGCGCTTTATGTGGCAGCAGGCATCGGGCAGGTGATCGCTTCCAGAGCCTATATTGCCGGAGCATCCGGAGGGTGTCAGGCGGAGATCGGCACAGCCAGCGCCATGGCCGCCGGCGCCATGACCTTCCTTCACGGAGGAAACGCAGAGCAGATTGTCCAGGCAGCGGCCATGGCCCTGAAGAATCTCATGGGGCTGGTTTGTGATCCTGTGGCAGGGCTTGTGGAGGTGCCGTGTGTGAAGCGGAATGTGATCGGAGCGGTGAATGCCTGCGCCTGTGCAGATATGGCTCTGTGCGGCATGGCAAGCCGGATACCGGCGGATCAGGTCATTGACGCAATGAAGGAAGTAGGAGACAAAATGGACGATTCCCTGAAGGAGACCGGAAGAGGGGGCGTGGCAGGAACCCCTGCCGGGTGCGAAATAAGAGAAGCAATGGAGGCTGTGTAAGGAGGATAAGATGGAACTGGATAAAAAAAATATGCAGAAGATTATGCTGCTGATCTTGTTTGCCGCGCTGGTCTTTGTAGGACTGCAGCATATGGAAGTCCTGATCGGACTGCTGCGGACAGGACTGCAGCTTTTGTTTCCCTTTATTCTGGGGGCGGCCATTGCATTTATTCTGAATGTGCCCATGCATTTTCTGGAAGAGAAGATCTTTGGACGGTTCAAGAAAAAAAGCAACAGGAAGATCCGAAAGCTGATACGGCCGGTCAGCCTGGTCCTGTCCCTGATCCTGATCGCCGGAATTATTATGATCGTGGTGCTGGTGGTGGTTCCGGATTTGGCCGGTACGGCAGTGAGCTTGGGAAGAAATATTGAACGGTCCATTCCAAAGATACAGGCCTGGGCCATTGACACATTCCATAACAATACCCAGTTTGTGGACTGGATACAAAGTATACAGGTAAACTGGGAGCAGATGTTCCAGAGAGTGATGGATATGCTGCGGAGCAGTATGGCCAATGTGCTGTCCTCCATGGTTTCCGTGACCATGGGGATCTTCAGCACCATTGCCAATCTCTGTATCGGGTTTGTTTTTGCCTGCTATCTTCTGCTGCAGAAGGAACGTCTGGGACGACAGGTTCGGAAGGTGTTCCATGCATTTATGCCGGCCAAACGGGTAGAACGGGTCATTTATATCTGCAGTCTCAGTTATCATACGTTTTCGAATTTTATCACAGGACAGTGTATCGAGGCAGTGATCCTGGGGACTATGTTTTTTGTCACCATGAGCATTTTCCGTTTTCCCTATGCGCTGCTGGTTGGAGTGCTGATCGCCTTTACAGCCCTGATTCCTATTTTCGGAGCGTTTATCGGCTGCATTGTGGGAGCACTGCTGATCCTGATGGTGGATCCCATGAGAGCGCTGATGTTTATCCTTTTATTCCTTGTCCTGCAGCAGATAGAGGGAAATTTGATCTATCCTCATGTGGTGGGCAGTTCTGTAGGGCTGCCGTCCATCTGGGTACTGATGGCGGTTACTCTGGGCGGAAATCTTCTGGGTGTGGCAGGAATGCTGATCTTCATTCCTCTGATGTCTGTACTATATTCCCTGTTCCGGGAATGGGTAAACCGAAGGCTTTCCCGGAAGGCGGCGAAGACGCCGGAATAAAGCTGACGCACCGGCCCGAACCACGCAGCAAGTGCGTGGTTCGGGCGTGGCATGTAACCCGGTGTATTCTTTCTGCCCATGGTTTTTACAGGTCTGATACAACTATTTCTGCACTGTCTGCTATAATAATAGCGGCAGCTTCCTGAAAAAAGGAAGCACATGAAAAAACATTACTGTCTTACAGGAAATAAAATACATAAGACATCCGGGAGGTTTTAGTGTGGCGGAAATATTGATTGTGGACGATGAGAAGAAAATAAATGATTTGATTGCAATGAATCTTCAGATGGTGGGGCATCATACCGTTTCTGCGTTCTCCGGAAAAGAAGCGCTGGAATGTCTGGCAGCACAGGAATTTGATCTGGCTATTCTGGATATCATGCTTCCGGAGACAGATGGCTATGAGCTTCTGCCTCATTTTATAAACAAACAGGTTCCCGTTATCTATCTGACGGCCAAGGACAGCCTGTCAGATAAGGTACAGGGATTGAAAATGGGGGCGGATGATTACATTACAAAGCCCTTTGAAACCGTAGAAATGATCGCCCGTATTGAAGCGGTGCTGCGAAGATGTGGAAGAGGTCGGCAGACGTTTGTGCTGGGAGATGTGGAAGTGGATCTGCTCAGAAGGCAGGTAAAGAAAAAGGGGAGAATCGTGGATCTTACGGCCCAGGAATATGCGCTTCTGGAGATACTGATACAAAACTGCAACATTGCACTCTCCAGGGATCAGATCCTGAATCTGGCCTGGGGCTATGAGTACGGCGGGGAAACCCGCACCGTGGATGCACATATTCAGCGGATTCGGAGAAAGCTGGGATGGGAGCATACCATTCAGACAGTTTACAAATATGGATATCGTCTGGAGCGGCAGGTCTGATACCACTCCCGCAGGGAGGGGAATATGAAGCTTTGGCATAAATTTTTTTTGTGTATGCTGTTTCTGTCGGTCAGTGTTCTGTGTCTGTATGGCGGAACGCTGATCGGCAAGAATCACAGAGACAATCTGGCAAGGGAACAGGAACATTCCATCAACGAAATGGATCTGATCCGTTCTGCCATAGAAAACGGGGCGCAGGTACTGGGAGATGAATTGCAGTCTGTGAGCTGGTATGGAGCTTATTATGAGAAGAAGAAAATCTATTTTTCTCTTTTTCAGAACGGAGAACAGGTATATACCAGTCTGGACACAATTCCTGTGGAGGACTACCGGCGCCTTTTGCAGGTCCAGGAACGGACTAAGCGGCTCCAGATCCTGGATGCCCAGGGGAAGCGCTATATGGCGGTGTCCCATTTCCTGGGGGAGGATGGGAGCATGATTCTGGTATATCTGCGGGATATCGATGTGGTCTATCAGATCCGCGAGGAGAATCTGCGGCAGTTCGGACTATGGATCCTGGGTGTTATGGGAGCTCTGGCCATTGTGGCTTATCTGTGTTCCCGATGGCTGACCCGGCCTCTGGAACGCCTGCAGAAAAGTGTGGAAAAACTGGATGCAGGAGATTATTCGGTGGCCTTTCCCCAGGGATCGGATGAGATAGGCAGCCTGGGAAAGGCATTTGGGAAAATGTCCCAGGCGGTAGAAGAAAGAGAAGAACATCTGCGCAGAGAGATGGAGCGCAGACAGCAGTTTATTGAAGCCATGACCCATGAGATGAATACACCGCTGACATCGATCCAGGGCTATGCCCAGTTTCTTCTCCAGGCCAATTGTACCAGGGAACAGCAGCAGGTGGCTCTGGCCAATGTGGAAGCAGAGGCAAGAAGGATGCGGGATATGTATCAGAAGCTGAAGGAACTGCATCTGATGCAGGCAGACGGCGTGAAGACAGAACTGGTACGGATTGCGGAAGTTATGGTGGAGATCCGGGAAGAACTGGGATATCTGCTGGAAGAAAAGAAGATGGAACTGAAGGAATACTATCCGGTACAGGAGCTGTATACGGATCGGATGCTGCTGTATATCCTGCTTTCCAATCTGATTCGCAACAGTATCAATTATTCCGGCGAGGAAGGCAGGGTCTTTGTGACATTGCAGCAGGCATCCGGACAGAGGCTTCTCCTGGAAGTGCAGGACTGGGGCTGTGGAATTCCCCGGGAAAGCATCGAACGGCTTACCGAACCTTTTTACCGGGTGGACAAATCCCGGAGCCGGAAAACCGGCGGAAGCGGGATCGGACTGTATCTGTGCAGTCAGATCGTGGAAAAGCTGAAAGGGACCATGGAGATCGAATCGGAAGAAAAGAAAGGAACCCGGGTGCGGGTATATTTGGCCGGCGGACCGGAATCCGGAACTGCCGGAAAACAAAACCGGGGATTTACAGATTGGATACAGGATGGTGATATCCAGGGAACAGTAAGGGGGCAGAATACTGGTTACAGGAGAGGAGGTTGAATCCAGATGGATGGAAAGATGAATATCATGCTGGCGCTGGGGACAGCGGCCATTCTCACCGGAGCCATAGCCTGCAGCTCTCCTGCGGACAGCCAGGTGCTGGAAGTGGCGGATGAAAGTGTATCCCTGTCCTCGATCGGGAACGTTTCGGAAGCGGAACAGCACCGGGAAGAAGCAGAAGAAGAGCAGAATTACGGCAATGGAAATTTCAGTTTTATGCTGGATAACGAGTGGAATCTCATGGAGAACGGAGATTTTTATTATACTTTTTATCCAGGGGACAGTCTGGAGACCGCAGATGCCTATCTGGGGGTGGATTACCGGGCAGGGGAGGATCTGGAAACCATTTTGCAGATCCATCAGGTAAGCGGGGATGCTGCCGAAACCACAGCAGGAACAGAGAAGAGCGCAGATACAGAAGCAAGCGGCTGGATCAGGCAGGACGCCATGCCGCCGGCCTGGAGTCAGGTAACGGTGGGCACCGGAAATTATCCGGCGTTGATGGTGGAATATCACCTGGTTGCAGAAGACGGAGAGGAGCTGTCTGTGGATTGGCAGTCCGTTTATTATATCCAGGAGAGAGACGGTATTATTGAGCTGACCCTGGCGGCCCGGGAAAATTCTGCCAGGATGGAGCAGCTGGAGCGGGTTCTGGATACGCTGACTCTGGAAAATCCCGAATAAAGGAAAAGCAAAAAGGGGCTATCGGGAAATAGATAGTCTTAATCAGGGGCAGGTGTGACTCGTGCGAGTCACGCCTGCCCCTGATTTTATCCCCTAAAAAAGAGAAAAAGATGGCTGACGACAACCATCTTTCTCACCGTTCCATGTT
>UQMI01000011.1 GCA_900542045.1 uncultured Blautia sp. | reverse complement strand
GATAGTTCCGTGAGGTCTGCGTAATCAGGAAACCGACTTTTTATCAGAGTCACTCCAATAAATATGAATATTCACATGAATGTGGATTTGAAGACGAAGAACTGCAAGCGGGCGATATTGACGCTGCCCCGCATTGGAGCACACAGAGACTTATTTGAAAAATGAATCGGCTGCCGTCGTATGGGGAATCTCCGTACGGCGGTTTTCTCTTTTGGGCAAAACAGCCTTTGTTCTCATCCGAAAAGTGCAAGTGTACAAATGCAACAGATTCGTGGAGCAGAAAGAAAGCATGTTATAATTGCGGTACAGCAAGCCTGCAAAGCGAATATGTATTTGAAATTGCACGGAACAGGAGGCGTTTCCAATGGAACTGTTTAGAGAGCAGAAGTAATGGCGCAGCACGAAGAAGAAAAGTCGTCGTCTTTTCCCATCTTGCTTTGCGACTATTGAATCATCTGGCGGAATAAGCTAAAATCAAGGTAAACCATTGTTTTGTGTGAGTTATATAGGTGCATGCTTATGAAAAAATATTTGTGCTGATTGTTTTGTTGCGGATCATGGTCTTTGCAGATCGCGAACCGTTCCCGGGAGGAATGTTCCATTGATACGCGTTTTCTGTTTAATATACTGATTGACGGGTAGTGGTATGAAATGCCCATGAGAGCGTTATCTGCAGAAGAACTGACACAGGATGTATGGAATTCCTCTCTTGAAAGTCTAAATGTGTATGTCGATGAGTATGGAGGCATGTCGCAGACGGTCAGTCAGGATTATTATCCGAATTACAGGCCGCTGAAGGCAGGAGAGGAAATTACAGTTGATTTTCATATTGCACAAAAGTATCGGAAATTAAAGTGCGGAAATTACCGTATCGGGATCCGTCAGAAAGGGGATAAGGATTATACCATGGAGAAGTTTCAGGTGACAGTTTGACCGAAATGGTATGTTCATGTTCCGAAAAACGGAATTCGAAAGTCCGCCCGAAGGAGGAAATAATGATACCTGTATATATCTGTGATGATGAACTGTCTGTTCGAGACAAACTGGAGCATATTGTATCCGAACAAATTATGATTCTGGACAATGACATGGGGCCGGTGCGGGCAGTGGATGATCCGGAAGTCCTGCTCAGGCAGCAAAGGGAGGATTCGGTGCCGGCTGTTTATTTTCTGGATATTGATTTTCCCGGCAGGATCAGCGGGCTGGAACTGGCGCAGAAGCTGCGGCAGTATGATCCCCGGGGATTCATCGTATTTATTACGGCACATGGGGATCTGGCTTTTGAGACATTCCGTCTGCGTCTGGAAGCTCTGGATTATATTGTCAAGGGAGATACCCGCTCCATGACTCTGCGGGTGCAGAAATGTCTGGAGAGCATCCAGGAGCGTATGCAGGCCCAGCAGCCGGGACAGGGAAACTACTGCACGATCAGGATTTTTGATACCGTGCGGCATATTCCTGTTGACAGCATTCTGTATTTTGAGGCGGCCGGGTACCGCCATACCATTTTGCTGCATATGGATAATGAAGTGCTGGAATTCAACAGCAGTCTGGAGCATTTCGCAGAAAAGATGGGGGAAGAATTCTGGCGCTGCCACCGGAGCTTTCTGGTGAACCGTTCCCGTATCCGAACGGTACATCTAAAGGAGCAGACGGTGGAATTGGACAATGGCGAGACCTGTCTGCTGTCCCGGAAAGCGAAAAGTGAGTACCATCGGATGAATCCCGCCGGCGAAAGCTGAGTGGCAGCCTTGGCCGGCAGAAGGGAGAGCGGGGCGGGATACGAGTCAGAAGCAATGTAAAAAGAAAGGCCAGGAGATTCGGTATGACAAAGGAAAGAGAGGGTGCAGGCAAACTGGATCTGGGTGAGGCCAGGATTGGGCCTCTGCTGCTGCGCTATGCAGTGCCGGGGATGATCGCCATGCTGGTCAGCGCCCTTTACAATATTGTAGATCAGATATTCATCGGCAATGGGGTCGGGGTCAATGGAAATGCAGCGACGAATGTGGCGTTTCCGCTGACTACCCTTTGTACGGCGGTGGCGCTTCTGCTGGGCAATGGAGGAGCGGCGAATTTTAATCTGGCCATGGGAGCAGGGGAGAAAGAGAAGGCGGCGAAGATTGCCGGCAATGTGATCACACTGTTGCTGTCCATGGGAATTTTTCTGTGTATCGCCGTGAATGTTTTTCTGGATCCGCTGCTGCATCTGTTCGGGGCGACGGAGGAGGTGCTGGATTACGCGCTGGAGTATACGGGGATCACATCCTTTGGGTTTCCTTTTGTGATCCTTGCAACAGGGGGAAGTGCTTTGGTGCGTTCCGATGGCAGTCCGCGCTATTCCATGGCCTGTATGCTGAGCGGAGCTGTGATCAATACCATTCTGGATCCGCTGTTTATTTTTCATTTTCATATGGGGATGGCGGGAGCGGCCCTTGCCACGGTGCTGGGGCAGATGGTGTCCGGTTCCATGGTGCTGGCGTATCTGCTGCGGTTCCGAACGGTCAGGCTGAAGAAACGTGATTTCGTCCTATCAGGGGAAAAATGTCTGTGTATTGTCAGGCTGGGGATGTCTGACCTGCTGAACCAGCTTGCTATGATGCTGGTGCAGATTGTTCTGAACAACACCATGACCTATTATGGCGCGTTTTCTCTGTATGGGAAAGAGATTCCTCTGGCCTGTGCGGGGATCATTTCCAAGGTGGGAATGGTATTTTTCTCTTTTATCATTGGAATTTCCCAGGGAATGCAGCCCATCGTGGGCTTTAATTACGGTGCGAAAAAATACGGACGTGTCATGCAGACCTACCGTCTGGGGCTTCTGGCAGCAACAGCAGTCTCTGTCTGTGGTTTCCTCTGCTTTCAGCTTTTTCCCAGGCAGATCATCGGTCTGTTCGGAAGCGGGAGCGACAGTTATTTTCAATTTGCGGAGCGATACTTTCGGATCTATATGTTCGCTACGTTCCTGAACGGGATCCAGCCCGTCACGTCCAAATTCTTTTCTTCCATCGGAAAGGCGCCGAAGGGAGTTATTCTGGCGCTGACCCGGCAGGTTCTTTTTCTGCTTCCGCTGATCCTGATCCTGCCTGTTTTCTGGGGCATAGACGGCGTTATGTTTGCAGGCCCCATAGCAGACACAGCGGCTGCGGTGTTTTCTCTGCTGTTTATCCGCAGGGAGTTCAGGAAACTGCGGCACAGAGAGAAAAGTCTGTGAAAAAAATCTTTCCTGCCTTCTTTTTGTTGCAACTCTGCCGTTTTTTTGTGATAATGGAAATTGCAGATACACAGATTTGCCATTATTGACGCAGAAAATGCGCAGGAGGAGGAACGGATGAAATTACTGATCATAAGGCACGGGGATCCGGATTATGAAAGAGATACGCTGACGGAAAAAGGATGGAGAGAGGCGGAATATCTGGCAGAAAAGCTGTCAAACATGGAGATTCATGAGTTTTATGTATCCCCTCTGGGCAGAGCCCGGGACACGGCGTCCTGTACACTGCAGAAAATGAACCGGACGGCGCAGACCTGTCAGTGGCTGCGGGAATTTGACGCGCCCATCTGGCGGCCGGACGTGCCGGATCAGAAGAAGATATGCTGGGACTGGCTGCCTGCGGACTGGATGGCGGAGGAACGGCATTTTTCCTGCAGAAACTGGTACGAGACGCCGGCTTTGCAGAAGGGAAATGTAAAGAAAGAATATGACTGGGTCTGCGGGAATCTGGATCAGCTTCTGCAGGATCATGGATATGTCCGGGACGGGTATTATTACCGGGCGGAACGTCCGAATGAGGATACTCTGGCTTTTTTCTGTCACTTTGGACTGGGGTGTGTGCTCCTGAGTCATCTCCTCAATATTTCTCCCATGGTGCTCTGGCATAATTTCTGTGCCGCGCCCTCCTCTGTGACGACAGTGGTCACAGAAGAACGGAGAAAAGGAACAGCCAGCTTCCGGATGCTGGCATACGGGGACACTTCCCATCTCTATGCCAACGGCGAAGCGCCCTCCGTGTCGGCCCGGTTTTGCGAGAGATTTGAAAATATGCAGGAACGCCATGATTGACGTCAAAGGAAAACCGCGGCGAATCCGAAGCCGGACAAGATGCGGGCGGCACGGACGCGGCGGTTTCTCTGTTTTTCCTATTCAACAGGAATGTGATATTTCTTCAGCCACTCAAAGAGGGTGGACTGTCTTCGAAAGATCATTCTATCATAAATCGACAGGAATCCCTCAGGTATATCACAACTGTATATTTGTGAAAAAAAGAGTCACAAATATTAAAATATGTTACAATTATGTTGCTTGCAGTCATATAAATGCAACATATCCTTCATATACTTACAACAGAATATAGGAAAGGGGAGAGGGTATTTTAGAAGAAAGCAGGAAATGCCGCGCTGGTGGTACAGTGCGGCATTTTTCCGGACAGGGGGATCGCTTCCGGCAATATGGAAGGGAAAACCCGCAGAAAAATTTCTGCGGGCAGAGTCTGTTTTATTTATTAACCTGATGTGTTCGGAATATATGATAACTGCCCAGCGAACACAGAACCGCTGCAGCTCCGTTTACCGCCATTGCCATGTCCGGCCACTTGATCACAAGCGTGCCCAGGCTGTACGCAGTATATGACTGGAACGAAAAGTCGGCAATTTTTGACGGCAGCAGTGAGATGACGCGGCTCCAGAGATATCCTCCGGTATCCGGGGATAAAAAGGTGGGCACAAGGATCAGAAGAAAGGCTGCGATGATAACGCTGTATGCACTTTTTAATAAGGACGACAGGAGAAGGGTGATCCCCATAATGCCTAAAGTCAGCAGATATGCCAGGACCAGTGCATAGATAACAGCTTCGCTCATGGTCAGCCGGTAGCCCACAGACAGCGCCGGATATTTTAGCTGGATCGGAAGATCTGCGCCGTCTGTGCCCAGGAGGATAAGAAAGACTGCTGAATAGATCAGCGTGATCCCCCAGTAAATACAGGTGGCGAATGCCCATGCTGTGATAATTTTGGCATGAATCAGTTTGGATTTTCCATACTTCATGCATAAGAGCAGCGAGTCGCATCTGGATTGATATTCCCCGGAAAAGACTGGTGCGATCCCGATACAGACGATCATCATGAGCAGAACGGGCCATGTCAGTGTATCCAGGATCATATCCCAGCCTTTCCGGTATCCGTATTGATATTCCGGTATTTCCTTTACTTCGTCTTCCCAGTATGCTGCTTCGGCGGGGGTCAGACGGCCGCGCTCTTCCAGTAAATGAATGTACTGGATGTCCCGTTCAAGCCGGGCCTGCATAAAATTTCGGCCGAAATTTTCTTCCAGGACTGTCTTCATATTTTGGCCGCTTCCGGGATCTTCGTATACGTTTGTGATCAGACTCAGCAGATCACGGTTGGGCCGATAAAAGGTGTTGTATGTTTCTTCTGAGAGGTAATGGCATGTTTCGCTGCCGGAACTGGTGGAAGGATCCTTTGTATAGGCCAGGTACTGCGCCGCAATTTCGTCCACCCGGTTCTGGGTCAGGGTTACCCTTTGCTGAGTATCTTTCATCACTTGGGCAGCATCCATGCCGCGGACGGTCCGTCCGTCCGGATCGGTGGCTTCGATTTGAGTGATACTTGAATATACGCAGAAGATCAGGAACAGACTGCAGCCGATCACAGATATCTGTGTCAGCCGGCTGTTCCATATTTTTTTCCATTCGTACCGGATCATTCTGGTCATTTCAATCCCTCGCTTTCGTCTGTTTCATCAGAAAAATATTTTAAATACAAATCTTCAAGAGTCGGTTCTGCCATGACTGCATCTTTCAGCGGAGGATCAGGCGCTATCACCCGGGCTTCCACATGGTCAGCCAGGGCATGGGCATTCGCAACGCAGTGCCGTGTTTCAAAAGCGGCCCAGTCTTTGTTGGAGACGCGGCAGGACCACACCTGGCCTCTGACTTTGTTCAGAAGTTCTTCCGGCGATCCCTGCAGGATAAAGCTGCCTTTTTTCATCACCAGTACCTGGTCGGAGATATATTCGATATCTGATACGATGTGCGTCGATATAATGATGATCTTATCCTTTGACATTTCGGATATGATATTCCGGAAATACACCCGTTCTTTCGGATCCAGACCAGAGGTGGGCTCATCCAGGATCAGGATTGCCGGATCGTTCAGTAAAGCCTGGGCAATCCCCAGTCTCCGTTTCATTCCGCCTGAAAAAGTCCGGATCTTCCGGTCGGTTTCTTTTTCCAGATTGACCAGCCTTAATAATTCTCTGGTCCTTTTTCTGGCAAAGGCAGGCGGCAGGCCCTTAATGGAAGCAATATACAGCATAAAGTCCTTTGCGGTAAATCCCGGTGTATATCCGAATTCCTGGGGCAGATATCCCAGCAGATCACGGAATTGTTCTCCCATCTGGACAGTATTTACACCGTCTATTTTTACTTCTCCGGATGTGGGTTTTATGATGCCGCAGATCATCTGTAAAAGTGTGGTTTTTCCTGCTCCGTTGGCGCCCAGAAAACCGTATATGCCTTCGGTTAAGACCAGATTGATCTGGTTTACTGCGGTCTTGTTTTTGAATTGTTTAGACAGATGTTCCATAGTTAATTTCATTCAGATTTCCTCCTGCTTTTCTGAAAAGACTGTACAGTTCTGTTGCGATGCCGCTGAAAACGACGATCCCTGTTCCCAGCCATATGGGGATGTAAGACGGCTGGCAGATCCGCTGATCGGAAATTTTCAGGATGACAATGATACAGCATAGAAACGCGCCCCAGGTTCCGGTATACAGAAGCATGTTTTCTTTTCTGCACCGGTTCAGGATCAGCAGGCAGCCGAAGCACATGACTGCATAGGGGACGATCCCGTACAGGATCACATGCCAGACTGCGGTTTCCTGAAAAATGGATACGCCGGACGCCATGCACCCGAAGAACACCAGATCATAGGATCCAAAGACGGTGAGACGGACCATCAGTACTTTGCGGAAGGAATTTCTGGCGGTCATTTGCAGCTCCAGCATTCCCGGCTGGAGGATGTGGCAGATCTCATGGGCATTCATCAGGCACAGAATGGGCCCGGATACTGCGATCAAAGTCCATATCCAGCCGCTGACAGTCATCTGCGCCGCAGGGATGAAAGCCAGGATCAGGACAGAAAAGAGAATTTTCAGGAACCAGATTTCTTTTCGGATAAACCGTAACTGATCCAGGAAGAATCCGGCAGGTTCCATCCTCAGTTTCTGGAGCGGCGGCTCTATGCTTCCGGCTTTTGCGGCTGTTTCTTCCAGTTTCCGGATGTCATATGCAGGCACATGGATTTTGTTTAATTCTTTGAATAACTGTCTGTCGATCATAGCTCATAACTCCAATCTTTTTTTCAGCGCTTTCTCCGCATTTCTTAATTTGTATCGGACTGTGGATGCAGGCAGATGCAGGATCCGGGAAATATCTTTGATCCTGAGCTCTTGGTAATATCTTAAAATGATAAGTTCCTTGTCCAGGTCCTCCAGGGAATCCAGAGCTTCCCGGATATTCATCTGCAGCAGCTTCTGGTCGATCCCGCCATCGTCAAAGGTTTCCGGTACCGCTGCCAGCTGCAGGTGCTTTCTTTTGCGTCCATAGTCAAGGATGGAATTTCTGGCGATCACATACAGGTAGTTCTTCAGTTTGCCGTATTCTCTGTATCGGCCGATTTCTTTTATAAATTTTAAAAACACATCCTGTGTAATATCCTGAGCGGCATCTCTGTTGCCCACATGGTAAAAGCAGTATTTGTATATGCACATATAGTGTTCGCGGATCAGATCCTCCATCTTATCTCTGTCAAAGACAAGGTCCTGCAGTCGTTTCTTTTCAAACACAAAATTTTCTCCTGGTTTTGCTTTTTTCTGTATTTCCTTCTATAAGGTATAACGATTGGAAACGGGAAAAAAACAACATCCGGATGCAGATTTTTGTCTTGCCGGAGCTGGAATAATCTGCCGGGTATTTTGTGATGCCGGATCTTTATGAGAAAATAGAACGAAATGTTCTCATTAAAGGCAAAAAAATGCCGTGAAAAAATGATGGTTCATCTTTTCACAGCATACATATTATATTCAGGCTGCCATCTGCCGGATACACTGTTTCCTCACGAAATAGAAGCAGACGGCCTGCATCAGGATGGTGAAGATCCAGGATACTGGATAGGAAATAAAGAGAAAATGCAGGGATCTGTTCTGGGGGAAGAACAGATAGATCCATACGATCCGGGTTCCTACCGTACCGATAATAGACAGTACCATGGGTACGGCGGAATGGCCCATTCCCCGGAGGGCGCCCGGGATCAGATCCATGATGCCGCACAGGAAATAGGGTACGGTGGTGATGGAAAGAATCTCCAGTCCGCACTGGATGACTTCTGTGTCTGCAGTGTAGATGCCCAGTACCTGTGTTCCGAAGATATATGCGCCCACACCCATGACCAGAGATACGCCGGCGGACAGGATCACACAGTCCAGAAGCACCCGATCCATACGCTTTGTTTTTTTCACGCTGTAATTCTGGCTGGTAAAGCTCATGCATGCCTGGGTCACGGCATTGACTGCCACATACAGGAAGCCCAGCACATTGTTGGCGGCGGTGTAGCCGGCCATGGCTATGGCGCCGAAGGAATTGACAGAGGACTGGAGCAGGGCGTTGGAAAAGCTGATCACCGTGCTCTGGATGCCTGCCGGAATTCCAACCTGGAAGATGCGCAGCAGATAGAAACGGTTGATCCGCAGCTTGCGGAAGGAAAGCTGGTAGCTGCCTTCCGAGCGGTGGAGGCAGCGAAGCACCAGAAGGCTGGAAATACACTGGGAAGCCACGGTGCCGATGGCTACGCCTGCCACTCCCCAGGGGATCACAATGACAAGCAGAAGGTCCAGCGCCACATTGGCCATGCCGGAGCAGAAGAGGAACAGCAGAGGCCGCTTGGTGTCTCCCACCGCCCGGAGGATGGCGGCTCCATAATTATAAAGCATGAAAAAGGGCATTCCCATAAAGTAGATGGTCATATAAGTGACAGACTGATCGATGACATCTCCGGGGGTCCCCATAAGAACCAGGACCGGTCTTGCAGTGAATACGCCGACAAATGCCATGAGAATACCGCTGACCAGCGCCAGTGTGATGGCAGTATGTACGGCTTCCGACATTTCTTTGTGCCGCTGGGTGGCAAAGTAGCCGGCTGCCAGTACATTGGCCCCCAGAGAAATGCCGATGAAAAGGTTGGTGAAAATATTGATCAGGGCAGTGGTGGATCCCACAGCCGCCAGTGCCTGGCTGCTGCTGTATCTTCCCACGACGATGATATCTACCGCATTGAACATCAGCTGCAGGATGCTGGACAGCATCAGAGGAAGTGAAAAAGAGATCAGCTTGTCCATGATGGTGCCGTTGCACATGTCTATCTCATATTTATTGTTTTTCAAAATGGTTCATCCCCTCAAAATAAATTTTTGCATTGCATATCTTACTGCAATCTTTCCGGTTCGTCAATATGCAGGCGGGTATCATGTGTCAG
Organism: uncultured Blautia sp.; assembly: GCA_900542045.1. Taxonomy (GTDB): domain Bacteria; phylum Bacillota; class Clostridia; order Lachnospirales; family Lachnospiraceae; genus Blautia_A; species Blautia_A gallistercoris. The sequence continues at coordinate 58,306 of UQMI01000011.1, read as the reverse complement.
GCAGACGGTGTGTCAGCCGGTATCATATGTCAGGAAAGCAGTATGTACGCCGATACCGTATGCCGGGCAAAATAATATGCCAGCCGGATCTGCTCTGGCTGGCATATGAAAAGCAAGGGGAGTAAGGAGTGTTTTCCGGCAGGTTATCCCTGCTCGGCAAAATTGCCTGTGTAAAGCTGATAGTATTTGCCTTTGGCGGCAATCAGTTCGTCGTGGGTGCCTCTTTCTATGATGCGGCCCTGTTCCATGACCATGATACAGTTGGAATTCTTAACGGTGGACAGACGGTGGGCGATGACAAAAGTGGTACGTCCCTGCATCAGGGCATCCATACCGTCCTGTACCAGTTTTTCCGTACGGGTATCAATGGAGGAAGTGGCTTCATCCAGGATCAGTGCCGGCGGATCCGCAACAGCGGCACGGGCGATAGCAAGAAGCTGGCGCTGGCCCTGGCTTAAATTGGCACCGTCGCCGGTGAGCATGGTATCGTAGCCATCGGGGAGACGGCGGATAAATCCATCGGCATTGGCCAGTTTCGCTGCTTTGATGCAGTCTTCGTCGGTGGCGTCCAGCTTGCCGTAGCGGATATTGTCCATAACGGTACCGGTAAACAGGTGGGTATCCTGGAGCACCATGCCCAGAGAACGGCGCAGATCCGGTTTCTTGATTTTGTTGATGTTGATGCCGTCGTAGCGGATTTTGCCGTCAGCAATATCGTAAAAACGGTTGATCAGATTGGTAATGGTGGTTTTTCCTGCACCGGTGGCGCCGACAAAGGCGATTTTCTGTCCCGGTTTGGCCCAGAGACTGATGTTGTGCAGGACAAGCTTATCTTCGTTGTAGCCAAAGTCCACATCATCGAAGACAACGCCGCCCTCCAGTTTCGTATAAGTAACCGTTCCTTCGGCTTTGTGGGGATGTTTCCAGGCCCACAGGTTGGTGCGGGTAGGTGATTCTGTGATCTGGCCGTTTTCATCTTCTTTTGCATGGACCAGTTCCACGTATCCATTGTCTTCTTCCGGTTCCTGATCCATCAGATCAAATACACGCTGGGCACCGGCTGCGGCATTGACCACAAAGTTGATCTGCTGGCTGACCTGTGTGATGGGATTGGTAAAACTTTTGTTTAACCCTACAAAAGTCACAACGGTACCGATGGTGACGCCGGCCAGTCCGTTGATGCCCAGGATAGCGCCTACGATAGCCACCAGCGCATAACTGATCCAGCCGATATTGGCGTTGACGGGCATCAGCAGGTTCGCATAGCCGTTTGCTTTTTCCGTACTGTTACGGAGCTGTTCATTGATTTTGTGAAAATCATTTTTGGCTGCCTCTTCATGGCAGAATACTTTTACTACTTTCTGACCATCCAGCATTTCTTCAATAAAGCCGTCTACAGCCCCCAGATCCATTTGCTGACGTACATAGTATCTTCCGGATAATTTGGAAAAATTAGCAGTGACCAGAAGCATGACAACGGCTGTCAGAATGGAGATCACGGTCAGAGCAGGATTCAGGATGATCATTGTGACCAGAGTAGCCGCCATGGTGATAACAGAGTTAATGATCTGGGGAATACTCTGGCTGAGCAGCTGACGCAGTGTGTCCACATCGTTGGTGTAGACAGACATGATGTCGCCGTGGGCGTGGGTATCGAAGTATTTGATGGGCAGCGCTTCCATTTTCCGGAACAGATCGTCACGTAAATGAAGCATGGTACCCTGGCTGACATTGACCATGATCCGGTTGTAAGTAAAAGCGGTGATTACGCCAATACCCATTACACATGCCAGCTGGATCAGGTCTTTTGCCAGGCCGCTGAAATCACTGGATCCACTGGCAAGCATGGGAGTGATATAATCGTCCACCAGCGTCTGGGGAAAAGTAGCCCCCACCACAGTGGCGATGGCGGTGATCAGAATACAGAGGACCACCAGCAAGAATAAATATTTATAATAATGAAGCATATATCGTATGACCCGGTTGATCAGCCTGGTGGCTGTGGCAACCCTTGGCCTGGATTTTTTTTGGCTCATAAATCAGATTTCCTCCTCTTAATTATAGTAGAGTGATGGGAGGTTCAGGCAGGCTGATCGAAATCGCCGCCGCCTTCCATCTGTGAGTGATAGATGTCCTGATAGATTTCGTTGTTCTCCAGCAGATTTTCATGGGTATCGAAGGCATTGATGCGTCCTTCGTCCAGTACAAGGATCCGGTCAGCGGATTCTACACTGGAAATACGCTGAGCAATGATGATTTTGGTAGTACCGGGAATTTCTTTTGCAAATGCGGCCCGGATACTGGCATCCGTTGCGGTATCCACTGCGCTGGTAGAATCATCCAGGATCAGGACTTTGGGCTTTTTCAGCAGAGCCCGGGCAATACACAGACGCTGCTTCTGTCCGCCGGAGACGTTGGAGCCGCCCCGTTCAATCCTGGTATGATAGCCGTCCGGCATCCGGTCAATGAATTCATCGGCACAGGCTGCTTTGCAGGCCTTGATGCATTCTTCCTCTGTGGCATCCGGATTGCCCCAGCGCAGATTATCCAGGATCGTACCGGAGAACAGGGTGTTCTTCTGAAGTACAACGGATACCTGGTTCCGCAGTACTTCTGTATCGTATTTACGGACATCCACACCGCCCACACAGACGGAACCTTCATCCACATCGTAGAGACGGCAGATCAGGTTTACCAGACTGCTTTTGCCGGAACCGGTGCCGCCGATGACACCGATGGTTTCACCGCTTTTAATATGAAGATCGATATCAGAAAGGGCGTTTTTCCCACTGCCATGTTTATAGGAAAAGTTAACATGGTTGAAATCGATCTGACCGTTTGCCACGGTTGTAACCGGTCTTTCCGGATCTGTCAGATCCGGTGTTTCGTTTAGAACTTCACTGATCCGTCGGATACTGGCCAGGGACATGCTGATCATAACTACGACCATGGAGAGCATCATCAGGCTCATCAACAGTGCCATAATGTAGCTGAACAGACTGGTCAGATCACCGGTGGTCATAGAGCCGCCTACGATGAACTGAGCGCCGAACCAGGAAACAGATATGATACAGAAATAGACGGCAACCATCATGGCCGGATTGTTGAAAGCCAGAAGTCCTTCGGCTTTTACGGAGAGATCATAGAGCATTTTAGAGGCTTTGGAAAACTTGGTATTTTCATAATCTTCCCGGACGAAGGCTTTAACCACACGGATTGCGGATACATTTTCCTGCACACTGGCATTTAAGTTATCGTATCTGCGGAAGACCTGATTGAAGATTTTCAGCGTGATGACCATGATCGTACCAATGACGATCACAAGGAATACCACTGCGATCAGAAACATGGCGCTCAGCCGCGGACTGATGATCATACACATGGCAAAGCTGAAGATCAGGTTCAGCGGAGAACGGACCGCTACACGGATAACCATCATAAAGGCATTCTGTACGTTGGTGATATCCGTTGTCATACGGGTAACAAGGCCGGGCACACTGAATTTATCAATGTTGGAAAAAGAAAAGGTCTGGATATTACTGTAAATCGCTTCCCGCAGATTGGCGGAAAGGCCGGCGGACGCGCTGGCTGCGTTTTTTCCGGCAAAAGCACCGAATAGCAGGCTTAAGAAAGCCATGAGCACCATAAGGGCACCGTAGCGGTAGACTACCGACAGATTGTTGACTTCCAGACCCTGGTCGATAATAATGGCCGTTACGAAGGGCATCAGAATTTCCATGATCACTTCCAGGGCAGTCAGACCGATACATAGATAGGCATTTCGCTTATACTGTTTGAGCTGCTGTAAAACTTTTCTCACGTTAACATAACCTCCTGTTAGTAGTTTCTTTTTGCTTCATTCCAGCTAACTGTTCCAGAAGCTTCTGCTCCAGATCCCGAAGCTGCACTCTTTCTGACGGATCGAGCACGCTGCAGACCTCAGTCTCCAGCTGACTGGCTTTCTTCATGAATTCCTTTCCTTCATTCAAAAGCTTGTCTGTGGGGAGCACTTTCTTTTTGCGTATGTCTTCTGGGTTTTCCTGAAAATAAAGATAACCTTTTTCTTTCATTTTTTTGATCAAGGCAGACAAAGTTGGTTTTGACACTCCGATTTCATGACACAGTTCTGTAAGATATGTCCCTGTTGGATGATGACGCAGGATATAGACCATAAAATAGACCTAGGTTCCACTGATTTCTTTTTCTTTTAAGTTCAGCTCCAGTTCTATGGTAAAGTTATGGCTGATTCTCCGCATCAGATAGAGCAGCTCCGCTGATTTGAATTCCTTTTTCATTGCCCGGACACCTCCTTTTCATGCTCGCTGTGATGAAATAAACCTGTGTTCATGTTCGAACAGTTCGCATCCTTACTATTTTGTCCATAAGAGATTTTAACGCGGAATTCCGGGAATGTGAAATTCAAAAATCTTATATTCTATAAAAAAAATTTATAGATATGATTTGAATAGGAAAATCAGAAGTAAAGGGCTGCAGCAATAACAGCCGGTCAGACTGGCTGTTATTGCGTGTATCGGAGAAATGAGATTGCGAATCGAGATATGAATTGGATGAGTAAATCAGGAGATTCTTGTATACGGGATAATAAAATGATATAATGCATAAATACATTTTATAGATTTACAGGAGGAGATCGAATGAACACAGTGCAGTTGGAATGTTTTATGGCTGTGGCGGAGCATCTGAATTTTTCCAAAGCCTCACGGGCTCTGAAAATTACACAGCCGGCAGTCAGCCATCAGATACAGACGCTGGAAGAGGAGCTGGAGACGAAGCTGTTTGTCCGTACCAGCAAAAATGTGGCATTGACCCAGGAAGGAATTTTATTCCTGGCTGACGCGCAGCTGATCCTGAAGACGGCACTCTCTGCGAAAGAGCGTCTGAGCAGACATGAGCATCTGATTCCTTTTGAACTGGGGTGTCATAATTATATGGAATTGAATCTGCTGCCTCCTGTATTAAAAGAGCTTTCCCGGGAGTTTCCGCTTCTGCGTCCATCCATTCAGCTAGTACCTTTCCCCTCCCTTCTGGGGCTGGTGGAGAATAATCAGATCTATGCTGCTCTGGGAACCAGGGATGAGAAGCAGATGTCATCTTTATATTACAGAGAACTTTGTACTGTTCCCATGGCCTGTATCTGCGCGCCCGGACATTTTCTGGCGCAGCATGAGACATTTACACGGGAGCAGCTGTCAGGAAATTTCATCGCATGTTCTCCCAGACAGGTTCCGGATTCTGTTTTTGCCGTACACAATCAGATTCTGATCCATCTGTCTCCGGAGAACCGTTTCCTGACAGAAAGTATAGACAGTGCCCTGACATTGGTAAAGGCCCAGATTGGGTATACGTTGTATCCGGATATTCCCCAGGGAAGACAAGAAGGGCTGTGTTATATTCCCGTGACAGATCTTCCAAAGGTGTCTTTCGGGATCTTCTGCCAGAATGATCACGGTCATCCGGTGATGAGGCGGTTTTTGACATTGATGGCCCAGCATCTGGGAACGGAGGGGGAAAGAGAGAAATAGTTGCATGGAAAAAGGCAGTGCGGTCTTTCCAATCCACACTGCCTTTGCTCTTTTCAGATATCAGCGGTCAAAATGGATGCCATTCCAGTAGAGACATTCTTTGACCTTCGTCTCCGGGAGCAGTTCTACGCCTTCCAGAGCCCATTTCTTATATTCTTCAAAGCCCACACGGTCAATGATGTAGCCGATGTGCTCCTTTCCGCCGGGGGCATTGGGGTCAATGTATTCCTTAACAAAACGATAAGTGTTCAGGATGATCTTTACGATGGAATCTTCATCGGTCCAGATCAGGAAATCCTCGCCCAGACGGGGGTTTTTCTTGCCGGTACGTCCCATCAGTGTCAGTTTGTAATATTTTTTCTTACTCCGTGTCCAGGCACGGGTCGGACATTTGGTAACGCAGACGCCGCAGCCAATGCATTTCTCCTCATCCCGGATGATCTTGTAATTCTCCATGCGCAGAGCGGACACAGAGAGGGAATTGCATCCTTTGATGCAGGCCTGGCAGCTGACACAGCGGTCCGGATCGTACTGGGGCATGGTCATGCCAATGATACCAAAATCGTGGAGACGCACTTTGGCACAGTCATTGGAGCAGCCGGTGAGCGCCACCTTGAAGTGCAGGTCATTGGGGAAAATGGCCTTTTCAATCCGTTTGGCGAAGTTTGCAGTATTGTAGTTGGCGAAGGGACAGACATTGTTGCCGATGCAGGCACAGATATTCCGGGTGCCCGATGCGGGGTAGCCGGTGCCCGGGTCTTCCTGGTTGATATCCAGAAGCTCGATGATCGGCTGGAGCATTTCATTGATGGCGTCCATATCTTCCAGATGAATGCCCTCGATCTCAAATCCCTGACGGGTGGTGAGATGGACAATGCCATTGCCGTACTTTTCGGCTATTTCCTGTACCATCCCCAGAATTTCGGCTTTCAGATAGCCGCCCGGTACACGGATGCGGGAAGCGCCTTCCCCTCTGACTTTACCGATCCGGAATGCGTTTTTCTTTGCTTTTTTTGTGTTGATATCCAAACCCATATTCCGTTACCTCCTAATCGATCAGATCTTTGCTCTGGGCATAGTTGAATACCGGTCCGTCCAGACAGATATACGTATCGTTCATTTTGCAGTGGCCGCATTTGCCAAGGCCGCAGCACATTTTCCGTTCATGGGAGATCCAGATATTCTGCTCTGGTACACCCCGTTTCCGGATTTCCTGTATGGTGAATTTGATCATGACCGGAGGTCCCACAGTGATGAAGACGGCGCTTTCTATGTCTGCAATGGGCAGATCCGGGATGTATTTGGTCACCATTCCGGTGAGCCCGGTGTAGCCTTCAGGCGCAGAGTCCACCGTTTGGATCACGTTCAGGTTTTTCTCCCATTTTTCAAAATCATCCTTAAACAGAATGTCCCGGGGGGATTTAAATCCGGCGATGAGTGTGGTGCGGATGGCTTCCGAGGGATGATCGGAGAAATAATCCACAATGCCTTTGACAGGAGACAGGCCGGTACCTCCGGCAATGACAATGACTTCTCTGCCTTTGAAATTGTCGATATCAAAGCCATTTCCATAAGGTCCCCGCATCAGCAGGGTAGTCCCCTTATAATGTTCAAAGATTTGATCGGTAACTCTTCCCACTTTACGGATGGTGAGATCCACGGTATCTTCTCCGATGCCGCTGACAGAGATGGGTGCTTCCCCGTATTTGGGAATGGAGACTTCGAAGAACTGTCCTGGTTTCACCGCTCCGGTGTAGCTCATGCGGAACGTGTATTCAATGTCCGTATGAGGGATGATCTCTCTGACTTCGGATGGGAAAGGAATGTATTCGTTTCTCATTGGTCTTCCTCCTCCTTTGCAAGTTGCTGAATGATATTGGAATAGGAAATGTATTCCGGACAGACAGTGTCGCAGCGTCCGCACCCCACGCACATGGGGAAGCCGAACCGCTTCTCAAAATCATAAATCTTGTGCATTACCTTAAACCGCATCCGGTCGCTTTGCTTCTGGCGGAAACTGTTGCCGCCGGCGATATCGGTGTAGCCGTCCACCTGACAGGAAGCCCAGACTCTCCGGCGTTCTCCCACATCGGCATTTTCCCGGTAGGAGATATCCTGCATGGTAAAGCAGGTACAGGTGGGACAGACAAAATTGCAGCGTCCGCAGCCGATACAGCGGTTTCCGTAAGATTCCCAGATGGGATTGGAAAACGTTTCTGTGGACAGATGACGGGGCAGACGGACTTCTTCTTTGTTGGCGGTGACGAAGTCCGGAGTGACTGCACAGGAGACGGTGTCTGCCTGGGTAAAGTAAGGCAGCAGTGTCTCAGATTTGCAGTCGATCCACACCGATTCTTCCGAAAGCTTCAGATACAGATCATAGGCATCGGTGCGGTTGGTTTCCATGCTGACGCAGAATCCGTTGTCGCAGGTCTCGCTGCATCCCATCAGGACGAAGGCAGCCCTCTGGCGCAGCCGGTCATAATAGAAATCCTGGGGTCCGTTGTTCAGATAGATGGTATCCAGCCGTTTCAGGGCATGGAGATCACAGCTGCGCAGGAAGATCAGAAGTTTCTTTTCCGGGCAGGCGGGAACGGTGGTTTCTTTTTCTGTAAAATAAAACAGCACTTCATTTACCGGCAGGAGAGCTTCTTTGAAGGAATAATCGGAACGGCGGTCCCATACGATCTCATCCAGAGAATCTACCTTACCGTAACGGATCACATCGGTGTCGGAGAAACAGCCTTCTCCTTCAAAGAGTTTCGGCGCGTAAATATCGTAGTGCTGCTGCAGCTGGCAGAAAATAGTATCTGCCGTTGTTCGTGATATCTGGTATCCCATAGCATTGCTCCTTTATGTAGTTTGCCGGATGAAAAAAGCAGGATATGCCATACGATCCGGCGGATGACTTTTGACTTTATTTATCATAAAGGGCCAGGGAAATTTTTTCTGTGAGATTTGTCACAAAATGGAGAAAAATATTCCAGGCAGAGGGGTTGTTTTCCTCGAAAATATCCGGAGAGAATTTACCTGCTGCCGGCAAAATCAGGGCAGGGAAGAACCATTTTTATAGAAATGCGCCATTTTTGAAGGATCAGGGATATAGATCTGTTTTTTCTCCATGAGGATCAGCCCCTGTTCCACCAGTTTTCTGCAGACCCGGGAGGTGGTCTCTCTTGGCGCGCCCAGCAGATCCGCCAGGAAGGTAATACTTAGCTGAAGGTCAATGCGGATCCCCCGCTCTGTGGGAACCCCGAAATCCCGGGCCAGCTTCCAGAGTTTGGATGCCAGTTTGCGTTCCAGGTAAATGCTGCCCATGGTGTTTTTCAGTTGATGCTCCAGACGCCACAGTTTCCGTTCCTGATAGCGGAAGAGGGTCAGGGTGAATGAAAAGTCTTTTTCCATCAGAGAAAGCAGAAGTTCCCGGGGAACCACATAAAAAGAGCAGGGTTCAATGGTTTCACAGAAAATGGTATTCCGGTCGCCTGCCAGGCTTTCATTGGCAATGTTGTCTTTCCCCAGTATAAAGAGTATTTTTTTCTTTCCGCACTTGGTCAGATTGTAGATCTGGACCTTGCCGCTTAGAATGAAAAAGATCTGGGAATTCGTTTCCCCTGCACGGAGGCAGAGATGTCCCTTGGGATAAGAGAAGATCTCGCCCGACCGGGCAAAATCCAGCCGTGTCTTTTGACTGCTGCCTTCCAGGGCCCAAAGCGGATTCAGTTTCGGATGGTTTTCCATGATCGTTTCTTCTCCTTTCTGCAGAGTGTCTCGTGCTGCACAGTCCATGGGCTGCTTCTGTCGGCGCATTCCAATGGTTCGCCGGACATTTGTCTCACACTGGAAAATATTATAGCATGATACACAGAGAAAGACAAAAACATTGAAAAGAAAGAAACTTCCCCGTATAATGAAGGCAGAGAAGGGTGCAGGAGGCTGCTTCCCTGAAAGGAGTGAAAGACAGAATGCTTCAGAAACTTTTCTGGAAAATGACAGAGTATTATCGCGGAGATCCCAAACGGATCCAGCATTTTGTAAAAGTACATGCCTTTGCCCGGCAGATCGGACTGGCGGAGGGACTGGAGGAAGAAACACTGCAGATCCTGGAGGCGGCAGCCTACGTCCATGACATCGGCATCAAGCCGGCAGAAGAGAAATATGGAAAGAGCAACGGCAAACTGCAGGAGCAGGAGGGGCCGGCGGCTGCCAGAGAAATGCTCGCGCAGCTGGGATATGAGGAACCTTTTATACAGAGAGTCTGTTATCTGGTGGGCCATCATCACACCTATACCCAGGTGGAGGGGATGGATTATCAGATTCTGATCGAGGCGGATTTCCTGGTGAATCTGTATGAAGATGCTTTGGGAAAGGAAGCTGCAGCGTCTGTGTATGAAAAGATTTTCCGGACAGACAGCGGAAAGAGGCTGTGTGCCCTGCTGTTCGGTCTGGACAGTAAATGAATAAAAATAAGACAGGAGGTTGACAGGACAGATGATAAAGTTACTCGCAGTGGATATGGATGGCACCTGCCTGAATACAAAAAGCAATATCAGTGAGGAGACGCTGGTCTGGCTGCAAAGGGCAAAAGCCCGGGGCGTGGAGATCGTGCCCACAACAGGCCGGGCGCTTTCCTGCCTGCCCCATCAGCTGGAGGGGCAGAATCTGTTTCGTTATGTGATCACGTCCAATGGAGCAGTGGTGACAGATCTGAAGGAAAAGAGAACGTTGTTTCAGGAGCTGATACCATTGGATACCGCTCTTTCTCTGATCCGGAGATGCCAGGGAAACGGGATCGGACTGACGGCCCATATCCGTCACAGGTATCTGCTGGAAGGCCGGATGCTGGCATTCCTGGGACGTCTGACTTATGGGCAGGATGCAAAACAGGCCAGAGCGGTCCGGTCTCTGGAAGCCTATACGGCGGACAGACGATCGGATGTGGAGGAACTGCAGTTTTACTTTTTTACAGAAAAAGCCCGCAGGAGGACCAGGCAGATCCTGCAGTCTGTTCCGGAGATTTCAGCAGCGTATACGGATCATTATGTGGAGATTTATTCCCGGAGGGCATCCAAGGGATACGCAATGGCTGCGGTGGCGGCCCATCTTTCTGTTTCCCGGCAGGCGACTGCCTGTATTGGGGACGGGGAAAATGATATTTCCATGTTCCAGCAGTCTGGTTTGTGTTTTGCCATGGGAAATGCAGTGCCCGATCTGAAAGCAATGGCAGATCAGGTGGTATCTTCCAACGATGAAAATGGAGTGGCAGAGGCTGTCCGCTACATCCTGGAAGATTATGTGAAGAAAGTATGAAAACCATTGACAGAAAAGTGGGATATAATATGATGAAGTGGATGAACAGGAGCGGCAGCTCCTTTCTTTTTCCGATATATAGTTTAAAAATAAAATATATAAAAATAAAATGACAATACTAGGGTCCCTATGCATTTGGACCTGACAGCATGACAAAAAATAGCAGGAGGAGCTTACAAAATGGGAAAAATAATAGGAATTGATCTGGGTACCACCAACAGCTGTGTGTCCGTGGTGGAGAATAATGTACCTGTGATCATACCGGGAGCATCCGGGGGAACCACTACCCCCAGTGTGGTGGCATTTTCAAAAAACGGCGAGAGACTGGTGGGAGAGAAGGCCAGACGCCAGGCTGTGACCAATGCAGAGAGGACCATCAGTTCTGTGAAGCGTCATATGGGAACAGACTGGAAGATCCGGATCGATGGAACGGTCTATCATCCCCAGACCATCAGCGCCATGATCCTGATGCAGCTGAAACAGGATGCAGAGGCATTTCTGGGAGAGCCGGTCACAGAGGCGGTCATTACAGTTCCTGCGTATTTTAATGATGTGCAGCGGCAGGCCACAAAAGATGCGGGGAAAATAGCCGGCCTGGAGGTAAAACGGATCATCAACGAGCCCACCAGCGCAGCGCTTTCCTATGGGCTGAATCACGGGGAACCCCAGAAGGTTATGGTGTATGACCTGGGCGGAGGTACCTTTGATGTATCCATCATAGAGATTGGCGATGGGGTAATCGAGGTATTGTCCACTTCTGGCGACAATCATCTGGGCGGCGATGATTTTGATGAGCGGATCACCCAGTGGATGGTACAGGAGATCCGGGACCGATATCAGGTCAATGCCAACAATGATTTTGCAGTGATGCAGCGGATCCGGGATGCGGCAGAACAGGCCAAGAAGGAATTGTCTGCCTCCGACCGGACTCAGATCATGCTGCCGTATCTGACCCAGGTAAAAGGAGAACCGGTGCATGTGGAGCTGACCCTGACCCGGGATAAAATGGAAGAGCTGATCCGGGATCTGATCGACCGGACTGCCGGCCCGGTACAGAATGCCCTCAATGATGCAAAGCTGTCCCCGGCAAAACTGGACCGGGTATTGCTGGTGGGCGGTTCCACCCGGGTACCGGCGGTTCAGCGCAAAGTCCGGGAACTGACTGGCAAGGAGCCTTCCAAGAGTGTGAATCCGGACGAATGTGTGGCCAAGGGGGCGGCGATCCTGGGCAGCACCCTCCAGGGATTTGGACTGGAGGCCGCCGGCACCGGTCAGGATCTGCTGCTTCTGGATGTAACGCCTTTGAGCCTGTCCATTGAGACCATTGGCGGAGTTGCCACACGGCTGGTGGAACGCAATACCACTTTGCCGGTGCGTTATTCCAAGATTTTTTCCACGGCAGCGCCGTTTCAGAAGACGGTGGAAATCCACGTACTCCAGGGCGAACGTCCCATGGCCAAGGACAACAAGACCATTGGAAAATTCCGCCTGAAAGGGATCAAGGCAGCGCCGGCCGGTGTTCCTCAGATAGAAGTTACTTTTGATATTGACGCCAATGGAATCCTGAAGGTATCCGCCAAAGATCTGGACAGTGGGAAGGAGCAGTCCATTGTGATCACCGCTTCGGATCGGATGTCCGATGCGGAGATTGACCAGGCCATTCGGGACGCCCAGAATTATGCCGGTCAGGATGCAGTCCGTAGAGAAGCCATGGAGCTTCTGGAAGAATCCCGTAAGCTTCTGAACGAAACAGAGCGGACGTTAAAAGAGTCCGGAAAACAGATGGATCGGGGTGTTAAGAGACAGATCAAAGCAGACAGGGGAAAATTAAATAAACTGGTGATGAAATGTCGGCTGGACAAAGTGACGGAATCCCAGCTGGAAGAAATCCGCCAGGCAAAACAGCAGCTGGAAAACAGCGCGGGCTCTGTGTCCGGCCAGTAACGGGAAGTGTTTGGTACGATGCGTTTTGAGGCAGGACCGATTTTACAGGTCCTGCCTCAAGGGCTGCACAGCAAGCGGGAAGGAAAGAGCGGCAGTTTGCCTTTGACTGCCCATTTGCTTTTAACTGTTAATTTTTTGTACATACTGTACCAGCCGGTCAATGCTCGCGCGGTCCGTGAAATCCAGCTGCTGTCCGTAGGTAGCCAGCAGCTGCTGATCTTCCGAAGTCAGTTCCTGGGGGTCTTTTTTCAGCAGCATTCTGCGGAGCATGGCCATCATGGATTTGTGGATCATACTGAGCCGGCTGTAGTCAATGCCTCCCCGGAGATGGAACAGATGGATTTTTCTGTACATTTCCGGGGTGAGTATTTTCTCCAGGTTTTCCCGTATGTGCTTGACATTGGCCGGTTCCCTGGGATCCGCCAGACCGCAGGTGAAGAGAATGACCTTTTTCTGGGAAATCATCTGCCAGTGATCTGTGAGCAGACGGATTCCTCCCACACCGCCTGCATAAAGGCCGCCGCCGAATATGATCGTATCATAATCCGCAAATTTTCCAGGAGAAAATTCCTTTCTGGAAAAGGCAGGACAGGAAAGCGCCTCCGCAATCCAGAGAGCGTAGCATTTGGTGAAGCCATATTTGGATTCATAGAGTACCACTGTTTTTTCCATACGTCACCGTTTCCTTTCTGCTGCAGGTATTGCAGCGTAATGAAAATATATTTTAGCCGAAGCAGGGGAGTCCCCGCTTCCTGCTCAACTGTATCCACCTGCATAGATCTGCCTGCTGCGGCAAAACAGGCAGTAGGCAGAGACATTTCTGCCCCGCCATTTAAATGGGAAGCTACTGGTTTTTTTCTTTTAATTTCCTATTATAACAGAGTACTGTCAGAGAAAGAAAAAATCTGGTATAATTCTGTGTAAAGAATTGGCAAAATCAGGGAAGTTTCTGTCTTTAGTTGGGACGAGCAGTTGTGGCTGCCCAACATCTTGGGGATAAGGAGGAAGCAGGAAATGAGATTTAAAGGGAAAATAGCGGCGTGGTTCTGGGCGGTTATCGTTGTTGCAAATATTATTCTGATTTATGAGATGATTACAGACCCCCGGGAGAGGGCAGCCCTTATTGTGGGGTTTGTGATCTGCAATCTCTTGTTTTTCGGGCCGATCGTGATCCGTAACTATTTGGTTCTGGGGGATGACAGGGTGACCATATACTTTGGATTTCTGAAAGATTCCCTGGAGCTTTCCGACATCACGGAAGTGTACCGGACCCATAATCCGCTGGCATCCACCGCTGCTTCGCTGGACCGGATCGTGATCAAAGGCCGAAGAAATGAGATCCTGTGCGCCCTGCAGGACCGGGAGAGATTTTTCGCAGAATTAAAAAGACGGAATCCGGGGATTCCTATCCGGGGAGAGAAAAGTTCCGGTGTGGCCGGTGGGGAGTGATAGATATTTTCGCAGGGAAAGGGCATGTTCCCGTGGTTTACTGGTCACAAGTTGACCAGTAACGGGCAATTTGGCATTTAAAATTTGCTACGCGAAGCCAAATTTCCTTTCGAATCCTATCGGCCCGTACCCACGCAGCAGGTGCGTGGTTCGGGTGTGGCATGTAACTTCTGTGGTCGTCTTTCGTCTCGATTTTCTTTCTCAATTCGCTATTTGGCGCGATTAATGGTATAATGGTTTAAACGATTAAACATAGGAAGCTTTGTTGCCTGTGTTTTCGTAACAGTGCCTGAAGGGGCAAATGACAGGAGATGGGAGGTGCGGTATGGACAAGCATCAGGAAGAAATTGCAAAACTGGCAGAGGAGTTTCGAAAGTGTCAAAAGCTTTTGACCGCTCTTGGAGATGAGAACCGGCAGCATCTGATTCTGGAGATGATGCAGATGGGAGAATGCCAGGGGGTCAGAGTGGGTACAATTACAGAGAAAACACATTTATCCAGGCCGGCAGTATCGCATCATATCAAGATCCTGAAAGAGGCGGGGATTTTGAAAATGCGCCGGGAAGGGACGAAAAACTATTATTATCTGGATGCAGATACTGAGTCGATGCATCAGCTTTTGTTCATGATCCGTCATGCCATTGGCATTATGGAAGAGATGAGAGATTCGGACGTCCTGCGCCGGGAAGAAGAATAGAACGCAGACAGGAGGAAAGAAAATCATGGATGGAAATCAGACAGTGGATATCTGGGAAATTATGAAGGAACGGCACAGTGTACGGCAGTACACAGACAGGAAGATTGAACAGGAAAAACGGGCAGAGCTGGAGAAGCTGGCAGAGGCATGCAACCGGGGAAGCGGAATGCATATTCAGCTGGTTTACGATGAACCGGGGTGCTTTGACAGTATGATGGCGCATTATGGAAAATTTAAAGGCGTCAGCAATTATATTGCCATGGTTGGCAGGAAAGATACGCCGGATCTGGAAGAAAAATGCGGGTATTTTGGAGAAAAGCTGGTACTGAAAGCCCAGGAACTGGGATTAAATACCTGTTGGGTGGCTTTGACCTATGGCAAACGGAAATGTCGGGCAGTGGTGAAAAAGGATGAGAAGCTGTGCTGCGTCATTGCTCTGGGGTATGGCAGTACCCAGGGGGGGCAAGTCCCGGCAAATCCGTAGAACAGGTCAGTGATTATCAGCCGGGAATGCCGGACTGGTACAAAAAAGGGATTGAGGCGGCACTGCTGGCGCCCACCGCTATGAATCAGCAGAAGTTTTATTTCACATATAATGAAGGAAAAATTCTGCTGAAGGCGGGGAAGGGATTTTACACAAAAATGGATCTGGGAATTGTGAAATACCACTTCCGACTGGCTTCCGGATATAAGATGGGCGGCATGGACTAGGTTTCATACGGCAGCGTTTCGGGGGCTCTCCCCGGCCGCCGTGGTATTCAGTAGGAATCGAGGCGGGACTACCGAAAAAGAGCGACTAATGCCGGAATATCGGTAGAAAATCGAGCTGGACTACCGAAAAAGAGCGACAGGCGCCGAGAAATCGGTAGAAATTCAAAGCAGACTACCGAAAAAGTGTAGTGAATGCCGAGATTTCGGTACTGAGGATTTGTTGGGGATGAATTCTTAAGAGATGTATGGCTAATCTATCGTGAATTTATATCTGCAGCCCATATTCCTGTAACAGTTTCCCTGGAAACCCCATATTCCTGCAACAGTTCCCCTGGAAACCCCATATCCCTGTAACAGTTTCCCCGAAAGCCCCATATCCCTGCAACAGCGCCAGCCAAAAGCCCATAGCATTACTTTAGCCTCACCAGAACCACAGGCCGGAGAAGGACATTTCTTTGCCACACCTGCGGAAATGAGGTATAATAGAACCAAACCTCCTTGCACGGAAAGCGGCAGGGCAGGAAAGGAGGAAGGGTTTATGAATCGGGTTATTACAATTGGAAGGGAATTTGGAAGCGGCGGGAGAGAATTGGGCCGCCGGCTTTCCGAGAAACTGCAGATGGCTTATTATGATAAGGAAATCGTCACAGAGATTGCAAAGCGAACCTCTTTGTCAGAGGAGTATGTGCAGCATATTATCGGGCATAAGCCAATGATCTCGTATCCCATCAGTATTGGCAGGAGTTTTTATCCGATCACCAATCCCATTATGGAGCAGAATCAGACCATATATCGGGAGCAGCATCGGCTTATCTGCGAACTTGCGGAGAAATCAGACTGTATCATTGTGGGAAGATGCGGCGATTATATTCTGAGAGATTTACATCCGTTCCGGATTTTTGTTTATGCGGATATGAAGAGCAAAATGCAGCGGTGCCGTCAGAAAGGTTCCGAACAGGAGATGCTGTCAGACAGAGAGCTAAAGCAGCAGATCCAGCGCATTGACAGAAACAGGGCCCAGTATTATGAATTTTACACCGGACAGAAGTGGGGCGCGCGTCTGAATTACGACTGGTGCATCAATACCACAGGCCATTCGGTGAAGGAAATCGCCGAGGCGGTGGCGAAGATTCTGGAATGAAAAAGAAAATAAGAGAGGCCATTGGCGAAGGCCGGCTATCGGCCTCTGATGAATAAGAAAGAGACTGCCCCGTAAAAGCCAGGTTTTTCAAAAACCATGACTTTTTGCGGGACAGTCTTTTTGTCTGTCTATGATGTTGTTTTAGAGCAAGGAAAATAAGACGATCTGTTTTCACTTCATGATCCATCCATCCGCTCTCTTCTGTGCAGCCTGACAGATGTCCTCGGTCCGGCGGATTTAGGACCTGTCTGCTTTGTTTGCAGGAAGTCACGAATTCTGATTCACGAATTCTGCCGCCGCACCGCATTATCCTGGAACCGGAAATAATCCGGTCGGTGCCGGGACTGGGTATATTCAAACATGATGCCGTCACTGTTATAAGTATAACTGGTGACCACAGCCACACAGTTATAATCTTCTACGTTCAGATCCATATATTTTTCATCGACTTCTGTAATCTTTTCCACAGTCATGAACCGCTTGCTGTTGACAATGGTCATATGCAGAGTGTTTTCCAGATAACGATAGATGGAATCCTGGGCAATCTCCACAGTCAGTCCGGGGGTAACGCTTTTCAGGAAATAATTGTGGTTCAGGATCAGAGGTTTTCCGTCCAGATAATGAAGACGCTGAATATAATACAGCTCCGCATTCAAAGGAAATCCTGTGCGCCGGGAGAGCTTCTCATTGGCAGTTATTTCTGTGAAGACCAGGACCTTTGTCATGGAAGACTGATGATTGCGCAGGGCAGATTCCCGAAAAGTCTCAATCTCTCCAATGGTAAAAGAAGTCTGGTCAATGGGGCGGTAGATGTTGCGCACCCCTTTCCCCGGCAGTGTCTGTACATAACCATCGGTGACCAGCATGCCAATGGCCCGGCGGACTGTGTTGCGGGAGCAGTCGTAAGTCTGGATCAGTGTGTTTTCCGAAGGCAGCAGATCCTGGTAGGAGAATTCGTCTGCTTCAATTTTTTTCTTTAAGTCTTTATAAATGAGTTCGTATTTACTTTTGGGCATTTATGGAAATCTCCTTTTAATTGCATAATATTTCCGTATCCCTGGTTATATTATAAGAGAATACCAGGAGCAAAATGGTTACATGTCACACCCGGACCACACACCTGCTGTGTGGTTACAGGCCGATAGAATTCGAAAGGCAATTTGGCTTCGCGTAGCAAATTGAAATGCCAAATTGCCCGTTACTGGTCAACTTGTGACCAGTAGCGCAAAATATGACAACTGAGAATTGTCTGTATCATTATTATAAAGCATACAGGGGCAAAGTCAAGAGAAAAAAAGGTAACTTGTTTAAACAGATTTGCGATGGAGGGACGGAGAGTTGGGAATGAAAAAAATGGCAATCAATTTTTAGGTTGACATGTTTAAACAAGTGTGGTATAAAGAAGGTATGAACTTGTATAAACAAGTAAAACGAGTGGTTGAAAAAACAGGAGGGTGTATCATGGGAAAATATGCAGAAGATGCGAAAGAACTTCTTCAGTACATAGGAGGCCGTGAAAATATTGCGGCTGTATCACACTGCATGACCAGAATGCGTTTTGTGCTGAATGAGCCCGGTAAGGCAGATATCGCCAAGATTGAAGCCATGAAAGTAGTAAAGGGAAGCTTTACCCAGACCGGACAGTTTCAGGTCATTATTGGAAACACAGTGGCAGACTTCTACAATGATTTTGTAAAAGTAGCAGGCGTAGAAGGCGTGTCCAAGGATGCGGTGAAACAGGCCGCAAAGCAGAATCAGAACGTGCTGCAGCGGATCGTGACAGCTCTGGCAGAGATTTTTGCCCCGCTGATTCCGGCAATCATCACCGGCGGTCTGATCCTTGGGTTCCGTAACTGTATTGACAGTCTGTATTTATTTGAGAACGGCACCAAGACCCTTTGCGACATCAGTCAGTTCTGGAGCGGTATCGACAGCTTCCTGTGGCTGATCGGCGAGGCGGTGTTCCATATGCTGCCGGTGGGTATCTGCTGGTCTGTGACGAAGAAAATGGGCACCACCCAGATGCTGGGTATTGTCCTGGGTCTGACCCTGGTATCCGGCCAGTTGTTAAATGCTTATTCCGTAGCCTCTACTGCTGCAGCAGATATTCCCTACTGGGATTTCGGATTCTTTAAAGTAAATATGATCGGTTACCAGGGACAGGTGATTCCGGCCATTCTGGCGGCATTTACCCTGGTTTATCTGGAAAAATTCTTCCGGAAGATCACACCTCAGGTAATCTCCATGATCGTGGTTCCCTTCTGCAGTCTGGTGCTTTCCGTTATTGCAGCACATTTCATTCTGGGCCCCATCGGCTGGCAGATCGGTTCCGTGATCTCTGATGTAGTTTACGCAGGTATCACCGGACCGGTGAGAGTGTTATTTGGAGCAATTTTCGGATTTGTGTATGCGCCGCTGGTTATCACCGGACTGCATCATATGTCCAATGCCATTGACCTGCAGTTGATTGCGGATTATGGTGGAACCATGCTGTGGCCTATGATCGCTTTGTCCAATATTGCCCAGGGTTCTGCGGTACTGGCAATGATCTATCTGCAGAGAAAAGACCCGGAAGCCCAGGAAGTTAACGTTCCCTCCTGTGTTTCCTGTTACCTGGGTGTTACAGAGCCGGCTATCTTCGGTGTAAACTTAAAGCACATGTTCCCGTTTGTATGCGGTATGATTGGTTCTGCCTGCGCAGCAGTGGTCTGCGTGGCTACCAGTACAACAGCCAATGCTATTGGCGTGGGCGGTATCCCCGGAATCCTTTCCATTCAGCCGGCCTATATGCCGTCCTTTGCCATCTGCATGGTGATCGCCATTGTGATCCCATTTGTACTGACCGTGATCGTTGGAAAGAAGAAACTGGCTGCAGAGGGTGTTGGTCAGCCTGCCAGTCCCAATGAATTTGTGAAGGAAATGGAAGCAGGCACCTATCTGAAAGAGGAAGCTGCGCCCACAGAACTGAAAGCATTTTTGAAAGGAAAAGTAATTCCCTTAAGCGAAGTAAACGATGGAGTGTTCTCCGAAGGAGTGATGGGCGATGGCCTGGCCATCATTCCGGAAAATGACACACTTTATGCGCCGGCAGACTGTACCGTGGCTATGGTAATGGAAGAATCCCGTCATGCCTGCGGACTGAAACTGGCCAATGACATGGAAATCCTGCTGCATATCGGCATTGATACCGTGGATATGCACGGGGATGGATTTGAATATCTGATTAAAGAAGGACAGAATGTAAAACAGGGACAGCCCCTGATCCGTTTCAATCAGGAGAAGATCAAAGCAGCCGGACACCCCACTGTAACTGTGTGTGTGGTGACTGAAGAGGGAAATGCAAAAAATATTCAGATGCATACCGGCATGGACGCAGCCATAGGAAATACTGTAGTTATGACATTTGAGTAAGGAGACAGACATATGGCAGATTTCAGAGATAAAGTAGTATATCAGATTTATCCGAAGTCTTTTCGGGATTCCAATGGAGACGGACTGGGAGATCTCCGGGGAATCATTGAGAAGCTGGATTATCTTCAGAAACTGGGTGTGGATTATCTGTGGCTGACTCCCTTCTTTCCGTCACCGCAGAATGACAACGGCTATGATGTGGCGGATTATCGGAATATTGATCCCAGATTCGGAACCATGGAAGATCTGGAAGAACTGATTGCCCAGGCAGATGCCAGAGAAATCGGGCTGATGCTGGATATGGTATTCAATCACACATCTACAGAGCACCAGTGGTTTCGGAAGGCGCTGGCAGGAGAGAAGAAATACCAGGATTATTATATTTTTAAAGAAGGGATACCGGACAAGATTCCCACCAACTGGGTATCCAAATTTGGTGGGCCGGCCTGGGAATATGTGCCGTCATTGGGAAAATGGTATCTGCATCTCTTTGATGTGAGCCAGGCAGATCTGAACTGGGAAAATCCGGAGGTAAGAGAGGAATTAAAAGATATCCTGCGGTTCTGGAAGGAGAAAGGAATCAAAGGATTCCGCTTCGATGTGGTAAACCTGATCTCCAAGCCGGATGTGTGGGAAGATGATGATCGGGGAGATGGAAGACGGTTTTATACCGACGGCCCCCGGGTACATGAATATCTGAAGGAGCTGGTGCGGGACAGCGGTATTGAGGGAATGATCACTGTGGGTGAAATGTCCTCCACCACACTGGAGCACTGTATCCGTTATTCCAATCCGGCGGAGAAAGAGCTGACCATGTGCTTTAATTTCCATCATCTGAAAATTGATTATAAGAACGGAGATAAATGGGAACTGATGGAACCGGATCTGGCAGCGCTGAAAGAACTGTACCGGAAATGGCAGCTGGGAATGCAGGAGGGCAATGGCTGGAACGCGCTGTTCTGGTGCAACCACGACCAGCCCAGGATCGTATCCCGTCTGGGAGATGAGGAAAAATACTGGAAACAGTCTGCCAAGATGTTGGCAGGAGCCATTCATCTGATGCGGGGCACGCCTTACATTTATCAGGGCGAGGAAATCGGTATGACCAATCCCCATTATGACCGGGTGGAGCTGTACCGGGATGTGGAGAGCCTGAATTATTATGAAATTCTTCTCTCCCAGGGCAAAAGCCGGGAAGAAGCCCTGGAAATTCTGGCAGCCCGTTCCAGAGATAACAGCCGTACCCCCATGCAGTGGTCCGACGGGGAATACGGTGGATTCTCCACAGCCGAACCCTGGCTGAGTATTCCAGAGAATTATAAAACGATCAATGTGGAATCACAGCAGGGAGATTCCGAATCTATCCTGGCCTTTTATCAGAAGCTGGTGAAGCTGCGCAAAGAAAAAAAGGTCATCTCCCAGGGAGAAATCCTGTTCCCGGAAAAAGATATACCAGATGTGCTGTCCTATAGCCGGATGCTGGGAGAAGAAAAGTTACTGGTGTTCTGCAACCTGAAAGGAGAGGAACGCCGGGTAGAGGTACCGCAGGAAGAAAAATACCAGGTGCTGCTGGAAAATTATCCGGGACAGCCTGTAAAAGAAGAAAAAGAAATTGTCCTGCGGCCGTATGAGCTGATTGTATTGGAAAAACAGGAGGTAAAAGAAAATGAAACAGTTCAGTTATGAGATCAAAGACGAAGTGGGGATCCATGCAAGACCGGCAGGAATGCTGGCCAAAGAGGCAAAGAAATTCAAGAGTAAAGTAGTGATCGGCAAAAACGGAAAAAAAGCAGAGGCTACCAAGCTGATGGCCCTCATGAGCCTGGGTGTGAAATGCGGAGAGACTGTTCAGGTAGAGATCAGCGGCGAGGATGAAGATGCAGCGTATGAAGCAGTAAAAAAGTTCTTCGAGGAGAATCTGTAAGATTCCGGCTTCAGATGAAGAGAGGAAAAATGCGGCCAGACTTTTGTGTCTGGCCGTAAGTGCAGGGAGAAAAAGGCAGAATCACCATAGGGAAGAACGTGCAAAAAAAATATTGGCGCTAATAAGTCCGGTATATCTGCAGAAGCAGTGGAAATTATCCGGAAATACATGTATAATTATAAAAAAGTATGTGGAGGAGGATTGCCTAAAATGATGAAATTTACGGGAAAGTCAGTGTACAAGGGAATTGTTATGGGACCCGTGGCAGTTCTGAAGAATAATGATGAGTTAGTAAAAAGAAAAAAGATCGAAGATGCAGACGAAGAGATAAAACGGGTAGAGGAAGCAGCCGCGCAGGCAGCGGAACAGCTGCAGAAGCTGTATGAAAAAGCTGTAAAAGAAGTAGGAGAAGCCAGCGCCGCTATCTTTGAAGTGCATCAGATGATGTTGGAGGATGACGATTACCGGGATGCGATCCAGAACATGATCCGTACAGAAATGGTAAATGCTGAATATGCGACGGCAGTGACCGGAGATAACTTTGCGGAAATGTTTTCCAGTATGGATGATGAATACATGCGTGCCAGAGCAGCGGATATCCGGGACATTTCCAACCGGCTGGTAAGAAATCTCCAGGGCGGAATGGAGCTTGATTTTGCGGAAATGGATCCTTCCATTATTATTGCAGATGATCTGAGTCCCAGTGAAACCGTACAGATGGATAAAGAGAAGATTCTGGCGTTTGTAACGGTGCATGGCTCCACCAATTCGCATACTGCCATTCTGGCCCGTATGATGAATATTCCGGCTCTGATCGGTGTGAACATGAACCTGGGGGAGATCCAGAATGGAATGAGGGCCATTGTGGACGGCTTCAAGGGTGAAGTGGTTTTTGACCCCACAGAGGAGCTGTGCAGCGAGACAGAGGTGCGGATAAAAGAAGAAAAAGAGAAGCTGCAGCTGCTTCAGACATTGAAAGGCAAGGAAAATGTTACGCTGGATGGTAAAAAGATCCATATTTATGCCAATATTGGAAGTGTGGGAGATGTTGGCTATGTGCTGGAAAATGACGCAGGAGGCATCGGTCTGTTCCGCAGTGAATTTCTGTATCTGGGAAGAGATGATTTTCCGGCAGAAGAAGAGCAGTTCCAGGCGTATAAACAGGTAGTACAGACTATGGCCGGCAAAAAGGTCATTATACGGACGCTGGATATCGGAGCAGATAAACAGGTGGATTATTTTAACTTGGGCAAGGAGGACAACCCTGCCATGGGCTACCGCGCCATCCGTATCTGTCTGAAGCAGCCGGATATTTTCAAGACACAGCTCCGTGCTCTGCTCCGCGCGGCGGTTTTCGGCAATCTTTCCATTATGTATCCCATGATCACTTCTGTAGAAGAAGTGAAGCGGATCTATGAAATCGTGGAAGAAGTGAAACAGGAGCTGGAAACAGCTCAGATTCCGTTTAAGATTCCGGAACAGGGAATTATGATCGAAACTCCGGCGGCAGTTATGATCAGTGATGAGCTGGCGGAACTGGTGGACTTCTTCAGTATCGGTACCAATGATCTGACCCAGTATACGCTGGCCATTGACAGGCAGAATGAGAAACTGGATGATTTTTACAATCCGCACCACAAAGCAATCCTGCGTATGATCCGGATGGTGGTGGACAATGCCCACAAAGCAGGAAAATGGGCGGGAATCTGCGGAGAGCTGGGTGCGGACCCAAGCCTGACAGAAACTTTTGTGCGCATGGGTGTGGATGAGTTGTCCGTGGCCCCATCCATGGTATTGAAACTTCGAAAGACCATTCGGGAAATGCGTTATGCGGAATAGAAATTAGTATGAAGGCAGAGAGTAAGCAAACGATACTGATTGCAGATGATTCGGAAATGAATCGTTCCATTCTGGCAGATATGCTGGGAGAAGAATTTGAAATATTCGAGGCGGCAGACGGAAGAGAGGCTGTGAAAATTCTGGAACAGATGGAGAAGTCGGTTTCACTGGTGCTTCTGGATATTGTAATGCCTTATATGGATGGGTATGAAGTTCTCGAGGTCATGACCCGGAGACGCTGGCTGGAAAATATCCCTGTGATCATGATTTCCGCAGAAAGCCGTTCGTCTTATATTGAGAAGGCGTATGAACTGGGAGTGACAGATTTTATCAGCCGTCCCTTTGATGCGCTTATTGTACGGCGGAGAGTGCTCAACACACTGATGCTGTATGCGAAGCAGAAAAAGCTCATCGGCATGGTAGCGGATCAGATCCATGAAAAAGAAAAAAGCCAGGATCTGATGATCGGCATACTCAGCCATATTGTGGAGTTTCGAAACGGCGAAAGCGGGCTGCATGTACTGCATATTCGTACAATCACAGAAATGCTCCTGAAGCATTTGACTCAGATCACAGACCGTTACAGCCTGGGGGAAGATGAAATTGCGCTGATCGGGCAGGCATCGGCGCTTCATGATATCGGTAAAATTGCCATTGATGATAAAATACTGAACAAGCCCGGCCGCCTTACTGAGGAAGAGTATGAGGTTATGAAAACCCATACTACGGCCGGGGCTGCCATGCTGAAGGAACTTCCTTTTCATCAGGAAGAACCTCTGGTAAGAACTGCATATGAAATATGCAGATGGCATCATGAGCGGTACGATGGCAGAGGATACCCGGATGGACTGGAAGGAGATCAGATTCCGCTGTCCGCGCAGATCGTGTCTCTGGCAGATGTATACGATGCGCTGACTTCCCGGCGTGTATACAAAGAAGCCTATACACATGAAAAAGCACTGGAGATGATCGGCTGCGGCGACTGCGGCGCCTTCAGTCCCCTGCTGATCCGCTGTTTGCTGGAAATCGGGGATCATATTCAGGAAGAACTGAATACGGCTACTCTGAGTGAAAGAAATACAGGAAAGCTGATGAATATCATTGAAGACAGGATCCGCTATGCAGATTTGGAGGTATCCAACCGGTCTCTGGAGCTTCTGGAGAATGAGCGTACCAAGTACGATTCACTGGCAGTTATGTCTGGAGAAGTGCAGTTTGAATATACGAATACACCTCCGATGGTGATCTTCACAGAAAAAGGAGCTGCCCTGCTGAAGCTGAAGGAAATCATAGAAAATCCAAGAGAAGACCCTGCGGTGCTGGCCTGTATTTCGGCAGAACGAATGAAAGATTTACAGAATGCAGTCCGGAATACAACACCGGAACGTCCTATGGTCCGTTATGAGTGTCCGCTTTGGATCGACGGAAAAGAACGGTGGCACCGGATTATCTGCCGTTCCACCTGGTCTCCGGAAGAGAATCCCAAGTGTACCGGTATCATTGGCAAGATTACGGATATCCATGAAGAATATCTGCAGTGGGAAGATCTGCAGTACAAAGCGACGCATGATAGCCTGACAGGACTCTGGAATCATGAGTACGCCAATCGGACGATTCGAAAGTACCTGCAGGAAATGCCGGCGAAGCAGTATGCGCTGATGATTGTTGATCTGGATCTGTTTAAAGGTGCCAATGACAGGTATGGCCACATTTTCGGAGATCAGGTGCTCCGCTATGTGGCGAAAAAGCTGCTGCGCAGTATTCGCAGTACAGATCTGGGGGCCCGGGTAGGCGGAGATGAATTTATGATCTTTCTGGAATATAAGGAAGAACTTCAAAAGATCGTGGAGCGGATATTCCATATGCTGAACGGGGAGTACAGAGGATTTCCCATTTCTGTCACCATGGGAATTTCCTGTACAAAATCAGAAAAAATAGATTACGATACCTTGTTTCACCAGGCGGATAAAGCCCTTTATGCAGCCAAACGGAGCGGGCGGGGAAAATATTGTTTCTATGATGATTCCATGGAACATATGCTTTCGGTGCTTTCTCCTATTGAACATGGCAAAGGACTGGAAGAAGGAGACTGAAAAAGATGAATATAAGTGAATGTTATAAGGCGATGGGCGGAAATTATGAAGAGGTATTGGGGAGACTGCGCAGTGAGCGGCTGATCGTGAAATTTTTGAAAAAATTTCCGGCAGATCCAAGCTTTGCGGCTCTGGAAGTGAAACTTCGTGAGGAAGATGGACCAGAAGCATTCCGGGCAGTTCATACATTGAAAGGTGTGTGCCAGAATCTGGGGCTTCAGGACCTCCTGCGGGCCTGTGAACCTCTGACAGAAGCGCTGCGTCAGGGGAAAACAGCAGGAACCGGGGGCATGTTTGAAGAAGTAAAGACCGCCTATCAGCGAGCAATAGAAGCCATCAGGAATCTGGAAACAGAAATGGATTGAGATGTAAGACAAAATGCCTCTGGGGCAGAAAGGAAGAAATCATGAGTATTCAGGAACGTATCAGACAAGTAAAATTGGCCGGACCCAGGCTGGCAATCCTGCCGGAGGAAGTAAGAAACCGTGCGTTGGCAGCCATCGCGGAAGGACTGCAGAGGAACAGCGATAAGATTTTCCAGGCGAATCGGGAGGACATGGAAAATGCCAAGAAAGCGGGAATTCCTGTTCCGGTTCTGAACCGTCTGAAATTTGATGAACATAAGCTGACAGATGTGACGGCAGGAATCCGGGATCTGATTGGACTGCCGGACCCCCTGTTCCAGGTTAAGGAGGCCAGAGAACTGGATGCCGATCTGGTATTGTACCGGGAAACCTGTCCCATCGGTGTCATCGGTGTGATCTTTGAAGCCAGACCCGATGCGCTGGTGCAGATTTCCGCCCTTTGTATCAAGAGCGGCAACTGCGCAGTGCTCAAGGGCGGAAGCGAAGCCATGCAGACCAATAAGGCGCTCTTTTCCATTATTTACGAGAAGGCATTAGAAGCAGGGCTGCCGGAGAACTGCATGTTGCAGCTGGAAGCCCGGGAAGAGATCCGGGAGCTTCTGGACTGCCATGACAGTGTAGATCTGCTGATCCCCAGAGGATCCAATGCTTTTGTGCAGTATATTATGAACAATACCAAGATTCCGGTCATGGGCCATGCAGACGGCATCTGTCATATTTATGTGGACAAAGACGCGGATCTGGCAAAGGCGGTTCCGGTGATCGTGGATGCCAAGACCCAGTATGTTTCTGCCTGCAATACGGTGGAGACACTTCTGGTACACACGGATGTGGTGCAGGCTCTGATGCCGGCCCTGAAAGAAGCCCTGGACGCAAAGCATGTGGAGATTCGGGGAACCGCAGAGATCAGGCAGGTGATCGATTGCGAACCGGCCACAGAAGAAGATTTTTCCACGGAATATCTGGATTATATCCTCTCGGTGAAAACAGTGGAGAATGCAGAAGAAGCCATTCGTCACATTAATATGTACGGTTCCCATCATACGGACTGCATTATCACAGAGAACAGAGAAACCGCAGCATTGTTCATGCAGATGGTGGATTCCGCAGGGGTATATCAGAACTGCTCCACCCGTTTTGCGGACGGCTACCGTTATGGTCTGGGTGCGGAAGTGGGAATCAGCACCGGCAAGATCCATGCCCGGGGACCTGTGGGGCTGGAGGGCCTGGTAAGCTATAAATATAAACTGTTTGGCAAAGGTCAGGTGGTGGACGATTACGCTTCCGGCAGAAAACAGTTTCACTTTAAGAATATTTAACAATAACCCATGGGGATGATAGGAAAAATAACGTGAATTTCCACAATAATGTTGTGGATTTCATGAAAAATATGGTATAATTGCAATACCAGTATTATCAGAATTAGCAGGGGGAAATATTATGGCAAAAGAAATGATTGCAATGCTTCTTGCCGGCGGACAGGGATCCCGTTTATATGCGTTGACCCAGAAGCTGGCAAAACCCGCAGTTCCCTTTGGAGGAAAATATCGGATCATCGATTTTCCACTGTCGAACTGTGTAAATTCCGGAATTGACACTGTAGGTATTCTGACACAGTATCAGCCGCTGGTGCTGAATGAATATATCGGCAATGGACAGCCCTGGGATCTGGACCGTCTTCACGGCGGTGTGCATGTGCTGCCGCCTTACCAGCAGGCTTCCGGTTCCGATTGGTACAAAGGTACTGCCAATGCGATTTATCAGAATATTTCATTTATTGAACGTTACAACCCGCAGTACGTGATTATTTTGTCCGGTGACCAGATCTGCAAGCAGGACTACAGTGATTTTCTGAAGTTCCACAAGGAAAAAGGCGCAGAATTCAGCGTGGCCGTTATGGAAGTGCCCTGGGAAGAGGCTTCCCGTTTCGGATTGATGGTGGCGGATGAGAATGACAAGATCACCGAATTCCAGGAAAAACCCAAGAATCCCAAGTCCAACCTGGCTTCCATGGGTATTTATATCTTTAACTGGGATATCCTCAAGAAATACCTGGTGGAAGATGAGGCAGATCCCAACTCGGAAAATGACTTCGGCAACAACATTATTCCCAACCTTCTCCGGGACGGACGCAGCATGTATGCGTACCACTTCAATGGATACTGGAAAGATGTGGGAACCATTCCTTCTCTCTGGGAAGCCAATATGGAAGTGCTGGATCCGGAGCACAGCGGAATCAATCTGTTTGATGACAACTGGAAGATCTACAGCCGCAACAGCGGTATGACCGGACACAAGATCAGCAAAGATGCAGTGGTGGAAAACGCCATGATTACAGACGGCTGCCGGATCTACGGCAATGTAAAACATTCCATTCTGTTCGCCGGCGTGCGTGTGGAAGAAGGGGCCGTGGTAGAAGATGCCGTAGTAATGGGCGGCACAGTGATCAAGTCCGGTGCCGTAGTGAGACACTGTATTATTGCAGAGAACGTGGTGATCGGTGAGAACGCGGTGGTGGGAGCCATGCCGGAAGACGGAGAAAGCGGAGTGGCCACCGTCGGTTCCGGTGTGTATGTGGGAGACAATGCCAAGATTGGGCCGAATGCCATGGTAAATAATAATGTAAAGGGCGGTGAAGAACAATGGTAAATTCCAATGCAGATGCAATGGGCATCATTTTTCCAAACAGTTATGACAGTCTGGTTCCAGAACTGGTGAGTGTGCGTCTGATGGCGTCAATTCCTTTTGCCAGCCGTTATCGTCTGATCGATTTCATGCTGTCCGGTATGGTGAACAGCGGTATCGGCAATATTTCGATTCTTGTCCGCAACAACTATCATTCTCTGATGGATCATCTGGGATCCGGACGGGAATGGGATCTGGCAAGAAAAAATGGAGGACTGAATATTTTCCCGCCCTATTCTGACAAAAATGTCAAGGTTTACAATGGACGTGTGGACGCTCTGGCAAGTATCCTTGGATTCCTGCGGGGGTGCAAAGAAAAATTTGTGATCATGTGCGATACCAACAAAGCGGTGAACTTTGATTTTAAAGCTCTGATCGATGCCCATGTGGAGAGCGGCGCAGATGTGACGGTGGTATACAACGAAGCGGAAATTCCCAAGAAGTTCCTGGAAAACCATGGAACGAACACGGAAATGTATTATACCTTCAGCCTGGAGGGAGATAAGGTCAGGAAGATCTACCTCAATTCTGAAAAGCCCGGTGTGCAGAATCTGTCCATGAATATTTATATCATTGAAAGAGAACTGCTGATTGACAAAGTGAATACGGCATTTGTTCACGGACTCCCGTATTTTGAGAGAGATATTCTGGCAGCACAGCTGGACAAGCTGGATGTGCGGGCGTTCCGCTATGATGGCTATGTGGCTCGTATTGCCGATATGCAGTCTTATTTCAATGAGAACATGCGGCTGCTGGACGATGAGAATCTGGATGCGCTCTTTTCCGGAAATCCCATCTATACCAAGATCCGTGATGACAACCCCACCCGTTACATGGAGAGTTCCAAAGTCAGCAATGTGATGGCGGCAGACGGCTGCGTGATCGAAGGTGAAGTGGAGAACAGCATTCTGTTCCGTGGTGTAAAGGTAGGCAAGGGCGCAAAGGTAACCAACTGCGTACTGATGCAGGATACCTGCGTGGGACCGGGAGCTGTCCTGGACTATGTGGTTTCTGATAAGAATGTGACCATCAGTGAGGGCAAGGAGATCAAAGGAAATGATACCTTCCCGGTATTTATTGCAAAAAGACAGAAAGTATGACAAAGCAGATCTGAATGGCTGCACCGTTACGGCGGTGCAGCTTCTTTGTATGCCGAAGATTTCAGGTGACAATTGCGCCGATGGTATGTTATGATAGAAAAAGATTTTTGTAATAAGGAAATGGGAGTAGACTATGACAAAAGAAGAATTGGCTCTGGAAGTGATCCGTCGTCTGAAAGAGGCGTACCCGGATGCCGGATGTACCCTGGATTATGATCAGGCCTGGAAGCTTCTGGTGAGCGTGCGTCTGGCTGCCCAGTGTACCGATGCCAGAGTAAATGTGGTGGTGGAAAAGCTTTATGAGAAATTCCCCAGTGTGGAGGCATTGGCAGATGCGGAGCCGGAGGAGATCGAAGAGATCGTGAAGCCCTGCGGACTGGGAAAGAGCAAGGCCAGAGATATCAGTGCCTGTATGAGGATCCTGCGGGACCAGTATGGAGGACGGGTGCCCGATGATTTCCAGGCATTGCTGGCACTGCCCGGAGTCGGAAGAAAAAGTGCAAATCTGATCATGGGAGATGTTTTCGGAAAGCCTGCCATTGTAACAGATACCCACTGCATCCGTCTGGTGAACCGGATGGGTCTGGTGGATCAGATCAGGGATCCGAAGAAAGTGGAAATGGCACTGTGGAAGCTGATCCCGCCTGAGGAGGGAAGTGATTTCTGTCACAGACTGGTATATCATGGCAGAGATGTCTGTACGGCCAGGACAAAGCCGCATTGTGATCGCTGCGTGCTTTTTGACATCTGTGAACAGAATGGAGTAGAGAATGTGGCCGGAAAGGAGACAAAATGAAACCTGAATTATTTACAATAGGAAGCTTTACGGTACACAGCTATGGATTGTTAATTGGAATTGGCGTGATCCTGTGCACCCTTCTGGGCATGTACCGGGCAAAAAAAAGAGATAAGAATCAGGAAGCGGTCCTGGACCTGGTGATCCTCTGTGTGGTAGTGGGATTCCTGGGCGCAAAGCTTTTGTATGTTATCGTGGAATGGGATCGGTTCCTGCGGGATCCCATGTCCCTGCTGGGTTCCGAGGGATTTGTTGTTTATGGAGGAATCATTGCCGGAGTTCTGGCGGCAATGGCATATTGCCGGTGGAAGAAGATCCGGTTCCTGGAGTATTTTGATCTGGTGATGCCGGGGGTGGCGCTGGCCCAGGGGTTTGGCCGGATCGGGTGTTTTATGGCCGGCTGCTGTTATGGCCGGGAGACCGATTCCTTTCTGGGCGTGGTCTTTCCGGAGGAAAGCCTGGCGCCGGCAGGGGTGAAGCTGCTGCCTACTCAGCTTTTCTCCGCAGCGGGAGATTTCCTCATTGTACTGGCACTGCTCTGGTATGAGAAGAGAGCCAGACATACCGGAGATGTGGGAGTCATGTATCTGCTGCTCTATGGCGTGGGACGGTTCTGTATTGAATTTCTCCGGGCAGATGAGAGAGGCGGCATAGGAGTTCTGTCCACTTCACAGATCATCTCTGTTTTTATTGTGGCAGGAGCTGCGTTTCTGCTTCGGTGCAATCACAAGAAGGCAGAGAAGGCGTTGCAATCTGAATAAAGGCGTGATAGAATAAG
Source organism: uncultured Blautia sp. (assembly GCA_900542045.1). Classification (GTDB taxonomy): domain Bacteria; phylum Bacillota; class Clostridia; order Lachnospirales; family Lachnospiraceae; genus Blautia_A; species Blautia_A gallistercoris. The sequence goes on along the minus strand of UQMI01000011.1, from coordinate 26,520 downwards.
ATATTCAATACTGACCCACGGGTCAGAGTTGGGCTGAGGGAGGTTCCAGACGGGAAGTGGAATAGAAAACAGAGGAGAGAAAATTCATGAGTTTAAAAGAAAGATTTATGCGTTTTATGCAGGGGCGGTATGGGGTGGATCCTTTTTCCAAGTTCCTGCTGGGGGCGGCTGTGGTATGTATTTTGCTGTCGACTTTGTTCCGAAGCCAGATTATCAGCCTGATCGGATGGATCTTACTGATCTATATTTATATCCGCATGTTTTCCAGGGATTATTCCAGAAGAGCGGCGGAGAATCAGAAATTTATGCAGGTGGTGGACCGGATCCGGGGATTTTTTAGGGGAAATGCCGGCGGATCCGGGGCTGCCCGGGACAGAGATCACAGAATCTATCGCTGCCCTGCCTGCGGACAAAAGACCAGAGTCCCCAGAGGAAAGGGCAAGATCGAGATCGAATGTCCCCGATGTCACAATAAATTTATAAAAAGGACGTGATTTCTGTGTTTGGATATGTGGTGGTCAACAAATCAGAACTGAAGTTCCGGGAATTTGAAGTGTATCAGTCTTATTACTGCGGTCTTTGCAGGGAACTGAAGAGAAAATACGGTGTCCGTGGGCAGGTGACCCTGACCTATGATATGACATTTCTGCTCATGGTGCTCAGCGGTCTTTACGAGCCACGGGAACAGAAGGGCACCTGCCGCTGTGTGGTGCACCCGGGCGGCAAACATCCGGTGCGCAGGAATGAAATCACGGAATATGCAGCGGATATGAATCTGCTGATGGCTTATTATAAATGTCAGGATGACTGGTCTGATGAGAAGAAGGTTGGGAGAGCGCTGCTGAGTGTACTCCTGCGAAAGAAGAGCAGAAGGGCGGCAGCGATCTACCGCGGAAAAGTGAACCGGATGGCAGGGCTTCTGCAGAAGCTTTACCAGAAGGAGAAAGACGGGATTGTCAATCTTGATGAAATGGCCGGCTGTTTTGGAGAGATTATGGCCGAGCTGTTTGATTACCGGCAGGATGTGTGGAGTCCGCATCTGCGGAAAATGGGCTTCTATCTGGGGAAATTTATCTACCTGATGGATGCCTATGACGATGTGGAGGAGGATACCAGGAATGGTTCCTATAATCCCCTGAAAGAATTCTGGGGGAAACCGGACTTTGAGGAGAAGAGCCGGCAGATACTGACCATGATGATGGCCGAGTGCTGCAGGGAATTTGAGATACTTCCTGTCATCAGGAATGCAGAGATTATAAGAAATATTTTATATTCCGGCGTATGGGGCAGATTTGAGGCGATTTCAGCCAGACGGCGGAATGAACAGGATGGAGGAAAACATGCTGGATCCGTATAGCATACTGGGAGTGGACAGAGGGGCTTCCGATGAAGAAATAAAAAAAGCATACCGAAAGCTGAGCCGCAAATATCATCCGGATGCCAATATCAATAATCCGAACAAGGACCAGGCAGAAGAAAAATTTAAGCAGGTACAGCAGGCCTATGAACAGATCATGAAAGAGCGGGAATACGGCAGCTCTTACGGCAGTTACAGCGGTTATGGAAGCACCGGCTCTGCCGGTGGCGGAGGAGCGGCTGATGATGACAGCCGACATATGGCAGCAGCGGCCAATTATCTTCAGACAGGCTATTATCAGGAAGCTTGGAATGTGCTGCAGAATATTTCCAGACGGGACGGCCGCTGGTATTATTACAGTGCTGTGGCCTGTTCCGGGCTGGGGAACAATGTGCAGGCTCTGGAATTTGCCCAGGAAGCTGTGCGGCGGGAGCCGGGCAACATGGAATACCAGATGCTTCTGCAGCGGCTGCAGGGCGGCGGACAGTGGTACCGGACCATGCAGCAGGGATACGGTCCTGTGACGGATGTGGGAGACAGCCTGTGCTGCAAGCTTTGTATTGCCAATATGTTCTGCAACATGTGCGGCATACCGGTCTGCTGCATTTAGGAGGAGCGGTCCGGCCGGAAGCTGGCGGTATGTCTGCTGCGCAGGCGGAAGGTACTATCAGGTAGAATAGAAGAAACAGTATAGGAGGATATAAACTATGGCGATCAGAATAGGAGTTTTTGGATACGGCAATCTGGGAAAAGGCGTGGAGTGTGCTATTAAGCATAATCCGGATATGGAGCTGGTGGCAGTTTTCACAAGGAGAGATCCGGCAACGGTGAAGATCCAGACGGAGACAGCTGCTGTGTACCGTGCAGATGCTCTGGAATCCATGAAGGATGAGATCGATGTTCTGATTATGTGCGGCGGAAGCGCCACGGATCTGCCGATGCAGACACCGAAGTGCGCGCAGTGGTTCAATGTGGTGGACAGCTTCGATACCCACGCCAGGATACCGGAACATTTTGCAAATGTGGATGCGGCAGCCAAAGCTTCCGGCAAAGTGGGGATCATTTCCGTGGGCTGGGATCCGGGGATGTTTTCTTTGAACCGGATGTATGCCAATGCCATCCTGCCGGGAGGCTGTGATTATACATTCTGGGGCAAGGGCGTAAGCCAGGGACATTCCGATGCCATCCGCCGTATTGAGGGCGTGAAGGACGGAAAGCAGTATACCATTCCGGTGAAGGAAGCCCTGGATGCCGTTCGCAGCGGTGAGAATCCCCAGCTTACCACCAGACAGAAGCATACCAGAGAATGCTTTGTAGTGGCAGAAGAAGGGGCAGATCTGGAGCGCATTGAGCGTGAGATCAAGACCATGCCGAATTATTTTGATGAGTATGATACTACCGTGCATTTTATTACGGAAGAAGAACTGAAAAGAGATCACAGCGGGATTCCCCACGGCGGATTTGTGATCCGCACCGGTAAAACCGGATGGGAAGACGAGCATTCCCATGTGATCGAATACAGCCTGAAGCTGGATTCCAATCCGGAATTCACTTCTTCTGTGATCTGCGCGTATGCCCGGGCTGCTTACCGGCTGAGCCAGGAAGGAGTTAAGGGCTGCAAGACTGTATTTGATATTGCACCGGCATATTTAAGTCCGGAAAGTCCGGAAGAACTCCGTGCACATATGCTTTAACAGACAGGGTTCCGGCAGTTTCAATGTAACGAAATTGAAACTGCCGGATTTCTTTTTGCGAATTGTTATTGACGAAAGAGTTACCATGGAGTATAATGGGAGCATAAAAATTTAACATCTCTGTAATGAAAGTAAAAAAAATGATATAATTTTTAAAAAATCAACAAAGGTTAGGAGAAGGAAAGTTTTTATGCAAGAACATGTCAGGAAAAGGGGATGGCTCTGGATATTTGCCTGTCTGTTGATTCTGTTTGCCGGGATCGCCATAGGCAGCAAGACCACGGAAGTGCAGGCAGCCTCCACTTACTACAACAAGCTGGTGTGGAACGATGCCCACACAGAACGGTACTATTACAATTCAAGCGGCCAGAAAGTGAGGAGTTCCTGGATCACTGTTGGAAGGTACAGGTATTATGCGGACAGCGAAGGTTGTCTGGTGCTCAATGACTGGATCAAGTCAGGAAGCAATTATTACTATGTGAACCGGAATGGTGCCATGTACACCGACAAGCATCTGAAGGTGGACGGCAAGTATTATTATTTCGGCAGTGACGGAGCCATGGAGACCGGATGGGTAAAGGATGACGGCAGCTGGTATTATTTCGCCAGCAACGGGGTCCGGCAGAAATCCTGGCAGACCATAGACGGAAGAAAGTATTACTTCTACAGCAGCGGCAAGATGGCCGTAGGCTGGGTAAAGTCCGGTGTGGGTAATTATTATTACTTCGAAGAGACAGAGACCAGCCGGTTCAAGGAAGGCCAGATGCATACCAGCTGGCTGGAATACAACGGCAGGACTTATTATATGAGACCTTCTACCGGTCGGATGGTGAAAGACGGAACTTACAGCATCGGCGGCAAAGAGTATACCTTTGATGAATATGGTGTGCTGGACGGCGATGGCAGTGTACAGGATCCGGAAAGCAATCCCACCCGTGAACCGGGCACAGCCAAGACCCTGAAGAACTTTATGCTGAATGCTCTGCAGCCTGTGGGCGAATGCCTGTATGTATGGGGCGGCGGACACAGCACATCAGATGCTACCAGGAAGGGTGTAAGTTCGGCATGGAAGAGTTTTTATAATAGTCAGTCGTCATCTTACAATTATGGGAATGTAAGTGATACATCCAAAGGTCTGGATTGTTCCGGATATGTGGGATGGTCAGTATATAATGTAATGAACACTTCTTCCGGAGGAACTTATCTGACCGGTATTTCCAATGAGTTGGGACCTATGTATGCTGGAAAGGGGTGGGGATCTTTGATCTCACTTTCTCAGCTCAGCAGAGATGACTATACAGTTCAGACCGGAGATATCGGCGGCGATGTAAATCATGTATGGATTATTCTGGGACAGTGTGAAGATAAGAGTGCGGTAATTCTGCATTGTACACCGCAGGCTGGCGTACAGATTGCGGGAACTCCGATTCCATCCACTGGCAATTATAGCAGTCAGGCAGTGGCATTAGCTGAAAAATATATGTCCAGATATCCTGGGTATACCAAATATGATTATCATACTTCAACAAGCAATTATCTGCGCCGTGGAACCTATTTCCGCTGGGATCTGAATGACGGACCGCTGAGCGATCCAGATGGATACCGCAACATGACAGCAGATGAAATTCTGAGAGATTTGTTCGGATATTAATAAGAACATAAAAAAGCTGATGAGGCAGAAATGCTTCATCAGTTTTTTTATGCGAGAAAACGAAATGAGAATTTCCGGGATATGGGAGATAGCCTTCCGGATCAATACAGACATGCAGGGATTGCGGGAGACAGCCGGCGGGAATTCGGGGAATGGCCTTCATTGAGGGCTAATTTGGTCATCGCTGCGGTGGAAAATCAGAAAATAGTCATTTGCGGGGTACCGTTCCGGTCGAAATTACGGTTGAGATTGGAGAAATGGGCTTCAGAGGGGTATTACTCCGGTTAAAATTACGGTGGAAATCTCGGAGAGTGGAATCGCACCCGTACCGGCCGGGGTATACTTATATTGCAGCGGAAGATACGGAGATTGCAGGATCTGTGGAGCATCCTGCGGAAGGCGCTGCGATTGACATCCCGGTGGAATTCGAATACAATGATGTACAAAGAGAACAGATAACAGACAGGAGGGAATGCTTATGGGAACACCACATAATCACGCGCAGAAAGGAGAGATTGCCGGCAAGGTGCTGATGCCGGGAGATCCGCTGCGTGCAAAATTTATTGCAGAAACCTATCTGGAGAATCCGGTGTGTTTTAATACAGTCCGGAATATGCTGGGATACACAGGTACCTACCGGGGAGAGCCGGTATCGGTCATGGGAGGCGGTATGGGAATGCCTTCGATCGGGATCTACAGCTATGAGCTTTACCATATGTACGATGTGGAAACAATCATCCGCGTGGGATCCGCCGGCGGGATCCAGGAGAATGTGAATCTGGGAGATGTGGTTGTGGCTGCAGGAGCCTGCACAGATTCCAATTATGGATACCAGTATCAGCTGCCTGGTACATTTGCTCCCATTGCGTCCTTTGATTTGGCCGTGAAGGCGGCACAGCTGGCAGCAGAGCAGGAAATCCCCTGCCATGTGGGGAATGTGCTGTCTTCCGATATTTTTTATAATGAAATGCCTGTCAGCGATTCCTGGAAAAAGATGGGGGTTCTCTGTGTGGAAATGGAGATTGCCGCATTATATATGAACGCGGCAGCAGCCGGCAGAAAAGCCCTGGGATTGCTGACGATCTCGGACCATCTGTATCGGGAAGAAGCCATGAGTCCGGAGGAACGGCAGCTGGGCTTTGGAAAGATGATAGAGATTGCACTGAAATTATGAAAATGTTACAAAGTTATTAAAAAAATTGAATTTGGGGTTGCATCTCCGTGAAATATGTGTTAGTATGTAGAAGAAATGAAGGAAATGTTTCACAAGTATTACGCAAAAGAATTCTATTTTACGGAGAGTGAACAGATTATGAAGAAACGAGTTGTGTGTCTTTTAATGGCACTCCTTATAAGCAGCACACAGGTATTGAGTGTCAGCGCTTCCAGAGAGGATGAACTCCGCCAGGAACGTGATGCCACCAGCAGTCAGTTAGATGAGACCTATTCCCGGATCGATTCTCTGGAAGCACAGAAAGCAGCTCTGGATGCAGAGATCAGCGAGTTGGATCAGGAACTGGTAAATGTCATGATCAACCTGAATGTGTTGAAGAAGGACATTGCCAATACAGAAGATAAGATTGAAGAGACAGCCAAAGATCTGGAAGAAGCAGAACAGGAGCAGGAAACCCAGTATGAGAATATGAAGAAACGTATTCAGTACATTTACGAGAATCCTGCAGACAACGCATTGGTTCAGGCATTGGAATCTGATGGATTATCGGAGATGCTCAGCAAAGCAGAATACACACAGAAGATGTACAGCTCTGATCAGGATTTGTTGGATGAATACACTGCCACAGTTGAGAAGGTGACACAGCTCAGTCAGGAGCTGGAGACCCAGAAAGCTGAACTGGAAGGTATGAAGACAGAGCAGGAAGCACAGCAGGCGAACCTGGAAAGCAGCATCAGTGAGAAGCAGGCAACTTCCGAGAATTACAGCGCAGAAATTGCAAATGCACAGGCACAGGCCGATGAATATGCAGCTCTGATCGAAGAGCAGAATGCAGAAATTGCCAGACTGGAAGAAGAGAGACGCCAGGCAGAGGAAGAGGCCAGACGTCAGGCAGAAGCTGAGGCAGCGGCCGCCGCCGCAGCAGCTGCAGAAGCCGAGGCAGCAGCCGCAGCGGAAGAAGAAGCAGATAGCACAGAAGATACCAGTTCTGAAGATACCGCAGAAGCAGTGGATGACAGTGGAGATACTTATACAGAGACGCAGACGGATGAGTATGGAAATGTGATTGATGCGGGAAATACGGTAACAGAGGTGGATACTTCTACTGACAGCAGTTCTTCCAACAGCTCACTGGGACAGGAAATTGTGAACTATGCATTACAGTTTGTGGGTAATCCTTATGTATGGGGCGGTACCAGCCTGACAAACGGAGCCGATTGTTCCGGATTTGTACAGAGTGTATATGCACACTTTGGTATCAGTCTTCCCAGAACCTCTGAATCACAGATGTATGCAGGTACAACTGTTTCTTATTCCGAAGCACAGCCGGGTGACCTGATCTGCTATGGAAGCCACATTGCTATTTACATCGGCAATGGACAGATTGTACATGCATCCAACAGTGCACCATATCCGCAGGGCGGAATCAAAGTCAGCGACAATGCTGCTTACAGACAGATTCTTTCCGTACAGCGTGTAGTATAAGAAGAAACAATACATACATAACAGGGCCATGACCGGTAACGGGCATGGCCTTTTTGTGGAAAATTTCCTCAGTTGACAGGTGAAACGGACTGTGCTATGATAATAACAGTATAATTCCATATAATATATGAAGTGCATTTCGTTGATTTGTGGCAGCGGGATGAAGAGGGAATCAGGTGTAAGTCCTGAGCGATCCGGTCACTGTGATTGAGGAGTAAGGTCTCAGTTAGTCCATTGTATTTTCGAATATGAGAAGGGGAGGCCAAGCGATGATTCAAGAGCCAGGAAACCTGCTTTATATGATGAGGTGAAACTTCCGTGTAAAGTTACGACCAGTGAATCGAGTATTCCGCAGCTCGATGATGCGCCTGCTTTACATTGTACAGCAGGTATTTTTATGGAATAAAAGCCTGTTTATTGTGGATTATACATGATTAAATGGCAGGCGAATCTACTCTGGAGCCCGTTCCTCCGCACATCACGGGTACCACTTTCCAGAGTATATTCGCTACCTCAATACAAAGGATGTTTAAGACCGCTCAGGAGAGGCAAGGTGAATCGAATGAAGGAAGAAAGTTGGAAGAGTAAGGAATACTCTTTTTTTTGTCACAAAAAATGCGAATATTTTCCCTGTCACAAGACAGATGATCCGGATAATTTTAACTGCCTGTTCTGCTACTGCCCTCTTTATGCGCTGGGAGACCGGTGCGGCGGAAATTTTCGTTATACAGAAAGCGGAACGAAAGACTGCACGCACTGCACGATCCCGCACAGACGGGAGAATTATGGGTATATCATAGGCAGATATGCGGAAATCATGGAACTGGCAAGACGAGAAAAAGAATAAAAATGCGAAGAAAAGAGCTTTTGGCCCTGCAGGCTGAAGGTTCTTTTTTGTGATGGGAAGGCAGGACGTTTCGTTCTGACTTTCCTATCACATAAAAATATTCCGCGAGGGAGAAAGATGCCGGAAGGGTTGTAACAGAGGAGAAAAACGTGTAAGATTAAGAAAAAACGCAAGAGACAGACAGGAGGATGCGGGATGAAAATTGTATCGCTGATGGATAATGTGGCTGCTTCGGATGCTTATGTCAGCCGGCACGGATTAAGTTTTTATATTGAAACAGAGGGACGCCGGATCCTCTTTGATGCAGGGCCAGATGAAAGCTTTCTGGAAAATGCAGAGAAACTGGGAATCGACCTTTCAAAGGTGGACTTTGCGGTCCTGTCCCATGGCCATTACGATCATGGCGGCGGACTTATGGCTTTTTGCCGGGTCAATGACCGGGCACCCATTTATATGCAGGCACAGGCGCTGGATCCCTACTATGCTCATGATCCGGACAAAATCCGCTATATCGGTCTGTCGGACGAACTGCGTCATTCGTCCAGAGTACGGCTGTATAGCGGGGATGTGCAGTTGGGAAATGGGATACAGCTGTTTTCCGGAGTCACAGAGAGGAAACTGTATTCTCCGGGAAATGCGGCCTTGTTTATGGAATGCGGGGGAGAACAGGTACCAGATTTGTTTGTCCATGAGCAGAATCTGCTCCTGACGGAACGGGGCCATTCGGTTCTGGTGGCAGGCTGCGCACACAGTGGCATGGTAAATATTCTCGGAAAAGCCCAAACACTGGCAGAGACGCCCATCACCCATGTGTTTGGCGGTATGCATCTGAAAGGAACTTCTGATAGGAAAGCCTTTGCGCGGACACTGGCAGGACGTTTAAAACAGGAAAATTGCGTGTTTTATACCTGCCACTGTACCAGCGTGGAGGGATATGAGGCTATGGCAGAAGTCATGGGCAGGCAAATTCACTACCTGGCTGCGGGAGAGACGGTGGTGTGTTAAGTCCCGGGAGAAAAACAGGCAGAACGTCTGCTTCTAAAGGGACGGATTCCCATCCTGGATCTGTATGGAAAGCTGGAGATACAGAAGTTCATTCTCAGCTCTGAAATCGGTATGTGTCAGCTCACAGATGCGCCGAATCCGGTATTTCAGCGTGTTCAGATGAATATGCATATCCCGGGCTGTCTCTACCTGGTTGCAGCCAGTCCGGATATAATACCGGAGGGTGGGGAAAAGTTCTGTTCCATGCAGTCGGTCATATTTTTGCAAAATGGCGATGGCCGGATGGAGCAGCTGACAGGAGATGGTATCATTGCGCAGCGTCAGGATCAGATGAGAAAGTGCCAGATCCTGACAGAAACGGATGCCGGGTCCTGGTTTGGCTCGAAGGGCAAAGGAAGCCTGGCTGTAAGCAGCTGGAAGTTCCAGAAGATTCAGGACAGGAAGGGAGATGCCAATGGCAATATTGTCAGCTGGCAGTTTATTTTTTAGAAGCCGTATTATTTTTTCCATGTGATCTTCCGGGGTAAGGATTACGCCGGATTCTTCAAATTCACAGGATATGCACGGAATAGAGGAAGATTCTAATTCATTTCTGATCACATTTCGTATCGTATAATTCTGAATGGCCAGAGTCTGGAAAACGATTAGTCTGGTACTGGCGTCTTCAGGAAAATTCGTCTGCAATTTTTGCACAAGCACAGAAGGAACTTCGGCTCCCTTCAGGAGTTGGATAAGGATAGAATGGGTGGATTGATGGGTGGAATCCGATGCCGTGAAAGCAGAAGATTCCACGATGTATTTGGCAAATACAGGCTCCAGGCAGCAGCTGAGGGAAATATCAATATCAGAAACAGGAAAATACATAATAAACCCCACCGGTTCCTGATTCTGGTACAGATACATGTTAATACTGCTACTGTTTTTGATGCCTTTGACGTGAAGGTGCAGCGGATGATCCGTCAGATCATGAGCAATCTGTCCATTTTCATCGATGATCGTGCGGCCGAGGGAGGCAGACTGAATATTGCTTTGCTGCGGCATGGCAGACAGCAGTTCTTTATACGACAGGGAGTCCAGGTGGGCAGCTGCCAGTAAAGTTCCGTCCAGACTGAATACCAGAAAAGCACCGGGAAGAATGCTTTCAATGACACGGAGCATTTCTTCCAGGGGCCTGTGTCGTACGGCAGCTGTATATAAGTTCTGTTCCATTCCATTATAATAGTCGAAAGCGGAAAGTACATCATTGAGCAGCTCTTCTGAGTCGGCGCTGTGACACAGGATATGATTCTGGCCGTTAGCCAGGATCAGAGCGTTGGCAAAACGCGGATCCTGGAAATAGCCTTCCGCCGGTCCGATATATACATATTCCAGAGAATACTGGAGAGCCTGGTCGGAAAAGAAGCGGACGCCTTTTATGGATAAAGTGTCTTCCGAGATATGGCATTCCGGGTGGTAGTGCTGCAGATAGTTGGCAATCATAGACATGCTCAATTTCATGATCGTATGAAGACTCCTTTTTATTCAGAAATATGGTAAGATTTCAGTATTTGTCTAATTAAGACAAAAAATAATGAGATTATATCCCGCAGAATCGTAGTCCATGGACGTAGACGAAAGGCGAAAATAAGAGATATAATGTATATAAATTATAAAACAGGAGGCAGCCAGGAGCAAGGAATATCTTTGGCTTTTCTAAACAAAAAGGAGGATATCATTATGGGACAGGGACCGCAGTTTGACTTTAAAGAAAATTATCTGAACTTTCTGCATCACAAACCGACAACGTTGATTCCAAATTTTTTTGTGGGAAATAAGGCAATGGGATTTGGGGTGATCAATGGACCGGCAATTGAAAAAGGTGATCAGTTTGGAGACAGGATGGACGGATTTGGGATCAAATGGGAATATCCTTCCACCGGAGGCGGAGCAGCCATACCTGACTGCAACTATACGGTGATGGACGATGTGACAGAATGGAGGGAGAAGGTTACCATTCCGGATCCGTCCAAATTTGACTGGAAAGCTGATTATGAAAGGGAATGCAAAATGAACGGCGCACCCGACAGAGAAAAAGAAGTCGTAGAATTCGGATTTGGCAATGGTGTGTTCGAACGGCTGGCAGCTTTAATGGGGTTTGAAGATGCTCTGATCGCTCTGGCGTCAGAGCCCGAAGAGACCTATGCATTGCTGGAGGCTATTACCGATTATAAGGTGGCGTCTCTGGATTACATTATAGATGCTTATCATCCGGATACCATTACCTATTTTGACGATGTGGCAACGGAGCGTTCCCTGTTCATGTCCCCGGATACTTACCGGAAAATAATCAAGCCTCATCATAAGCGCTTTGCCCAGGAATGCCTCAAACGGGGGATTATCCCGATCTACCACTGTTGTGGTCATGCAGAGGCTATCGTAGAAGATATGATCGACTGCGGATGGGCGGCATGGACCTCGGTGCAGCCCAGCAACGATATCTGCAGTCTTGTAGAGACATATGGAGACCGGTTCGGATTCAGCGGAGGTTTTGATACAACAGGTCTGCCATCCCGGGAGGACGCACCGCCGGAAGTGGTGGAGGCAGAGGTGAAGCGCTGTCTGGATACCTATGGAAAATACCATAAGGGCTATTGCTTCTTTGGGTTCCGGTATGTGAATTCTCTGGATCCGGCAGAAGTGGGAGCGGCTATGGCACCTATCGCACAGACAGCAGTGGAGTATGGCTTTGAGCTTCTGGCCAGCGGGAAGTAAATGCGATGAAAGTGATCATTCTTGGGGGATTTCTGGGGGCAGGAAAGACAACAGTGCTTCTTGACCTGGTTCCCTGGCTGGTGCAGAAAAAAACAGGAACGGGAGAATATCCGGTGGTGGTTCTGGAAAATGAGATCAGCATGACGGATGTGGACGCCAGACGGCTGCGGGACGGCGGTCTGACCGTCCGAAATCTGGCGGCAGGCTGCATCTGCTGTACTTCCAGAGGAGAGCTGTTGTCTTCTGCGGAGAAGATCCAGAGAGAATTTCAGCCGGAATATCTGATCATCGAAGCCACGGGGATGGCATATCCGGACAGCATAAAAGAAACGGTCCGTGGTATACCGGATGTGGTATCCGCAAAAATAATGGCGGTGGCCGATGTATGCCGGTGGAAAAAGCTTCTGGCGGCCATGCCGGAATTTGTAAAGGGCCAGCTTTGCCATGCCGATGTGGTGCTGATGAATAAGATCGATCTGGCTGCTCCGGCTGTTGTGGAAGAAGTACGAAAGAGCATTGAAAGCTTTACAGAGACAGCAAAGCTTTATGCGGTATCTGCTTCCCGGGGGATTCCAGAATATTGTTTCGAAAACCTGCTGTAACCGGACGGAGAAATACAAGGATGCCGCAGCGGCAAAACGCCGCAGCGACAGGGAGAGAGTGCTATGGGTGCGGTAAAGATTACATATGGGAAGCCCGGTGCCGGGTATCAGAGGGGGAAAGTGACTGTCAGCCGCCATCAGGAGGCAGTGATATTTTCCTGTGAGGAAGAATATCCGGAAGAGCTGGTGCAGAGAAAAGAGAAAACGGCAGCGTTGATCGGCGAACTGCAGAAAGTGATCGAGGCCCAGGGAGGACTGGTGGGGCATATCAAGGCCTACCTGGAAGAAAGCGGATGCAGTGTCAGTCTGTCTGGTACAGGAGGTCCTGTTACGGAACAGGAGACGTTCTGCCGGAAAGTGAAATTGTATTTTACGGCAATTGCCTTTGCAGTGGAGGAAGAAGAAATCTGTGAATTTCTGAACCGGAAGCTGGAATAGGAATGGGATTGTATAAGGGGCGGAACGGCAGGTTTGCTATTATGATATAACCGGAAGAGAAGCCAATGGATGGATTTCCTGAAAGGGAGATCTGTCCATTGGCGTTCTTTTTTTGCGGCAGGCTTTCGGGAGTGCCTGGCCGGGAATTGTGTTCTCATGGAAAAACATGCAGAAATTACTTCCATCTTATGGTATATCTGGTATAATGGTGAGCGGTAAATTAGATGGGGGATAATTAAGATGAAGAAAACAAATGATTACGGCAGGGATCCCATTCCTGTCCTTGTCTTAAAAACGTCTGTTCCGTTTATGCTGGCGCAGCTTGTCAATGTGCTGTACAGCATTGTGGATCGGATCTATGTGGGAAATATTCCGGTAATCGGCGCAGATTCGCTGGCCGGGGCCGGGGTGTGCGCTCCGATCATCACACTGCTTTCTTCTTTCGGGACGCTGGTGGGGATCGGTGGTTCGGTGCTGTTTTCTGTAAGGCTGGGAGCCGGGGATGAGAAATCGGCGCGCCGGATTCTGGCCAATAGTTTTTCCATGCTGCTGATTTTATCTGCGGTGCTGACGGTTCTGTTTCTGTTGACGAAGGAGCATCTGCTGAACTGGTTCGGGGCCAGCGAGGTAACATTCCCGTATGCGGATATTTATCTGACAATTTACACACTGGGGACATTTTTCGCACTGCTTTCTATGGGAATGAATTATTTTATTACAGCTCAGGGGTATCCGGGGCTGGGAATGATGACTACGCTGATCGGCGCAGTGGTCAATATTGTTCTGGATCCGATTTTTATTTTTCTGTTCCATATGAATATAGCAGGGGCAGCTGTGGCTACAGTGATTGCCCAGATGTCATCCTGTGTGTTTGTGCTTGTCACATTGCAGACGAAGAAAATGCGGATTCCGCTGGGAATCGTGAAGCCAGAGGCGGATATCGGAAAGCGGATCGTAAAGATCGGATTTTCTCCGTTTCTGATCCTGGCCACAGACAGTGTGATTATCATTGCCATGAATGCGGTGCTGCAGCACTATGGAGGGAGAGAATACGGCGATACGCTGATCACGGCAGTTACCATCGTTCAGAGTTATATGCTTCTGATCACTTCGCCTATGCTGGGGATCACAGGCGGCTCTCAGCCGCTGATCAGCTATAATTACGGCGCAAATCGTCCGGACAGGATCCGCGGGACCATTTTCTGGGCGCTGCTGCTCTGTCTGTGCTTTACCACGCTGATGTTTGTGCTGTCCAGGACGGCTGCGCACATTTTTGTAAGGATATTTACAGACAATGCGGCATATACGGAACTGGCAGTATGGGGAATCCGGGCATTTACCCTGATGATCATTCCCCTGAGTTTCCAGTATGTATTTGTGGATGGACTGACCGCCCTGGGAATGACAAAGACATCTCTGACTCTGTCACTGATCAGGAAATCCATTTATCTTGGCGCAACTTGTCTATTGCCGCTGCTGTATACAGCGGAAACGGCGTTCTATGCGGAGCCTCTGGCGGACGGGTGCGCGACTGTTTTGAGCTGTATCGTATTTTTCTGTATATACAGGAAATATCTGAAAGGGAAAGGTCGGCTGTCGGCCATCCGGATCTGAGCATTGGTGTTTTTATCTGAAAGTGTCTTAATTCATCAATTTATGCAGAAACGGCAAAAAAATATTGAACAATGCGGAAGTCATATGGATTTATTGCCGATAATGTGGTATACTATAATGTAAATTCGTATAGTATTAGATTCGATTGATAACGGAGGAAAGCAGATGCGATACCTTTCAGTTGCTGAAATAGCAAAAAAATGGAATATATCGGAGCGCAGTGTGAGAAATTACTGTGCTCATGGGCGTGTGCGGGGGGCTTTTCTTACCGGAAAGACCTGGAATATTCCAGAGGACGCCGAAAAACCAGAGCGTTCCAACAAAAAGAAAGAACCTCCACTCACACTGCTGGATATCCTGCAGGAACAAAAAGCAAGCAAATATTCCGGCGGTATTTACCATAAAACACAAATTGATTTAACGTATAACTCAAACCATATTGAGGGAAGTCGTCTGACCCATGATCAGACCAGATATATTTTTGAAACCAATACCATCGGCGTAGAGAATGAAGTTCTCAACGTAGACGATGTGATTGAAACCGCAAACCATTTTCGATGTATTGATATAATTATTGCTCATGCAAAAACTGCTTTGACTGAGAAGTTTATTAAGGAACTTCATCTGACTTTGAAAAACGGAACCAGCGATTCCAGAAAAGACTGGTTTGCAGTGGGAGATTATAAGAAATTGCCTAATGAGGTGGGCGGCATGGATACTGCTCTGCCCGAAGAAGTTGCTGGTAAGATGAAAGCATTGCTGACAGCATATAACGCAAAAGAAGAAAAGACCTTTGAAGATATTCTGGATTTCCATGTAAAGTTTGAGCAAATCCATCCGTTTCAGGACGGTAATGGCCGTGTGGGAAGGCTGATTATGTTCAGGGAATGCTTGAAATATAATATCGTTCCATTCATTATTGAGGATAACCTGAAGATGTTCTACTATAGAGGATTAAAGGAATGGGACAATGAAAAAGGTTATCTGACAGATACCTGCCTGACCGCACAGGAACGATATAAGGCGTATTTGGATTATTTCAGAATCCCATATTGAGTAAGATAATTTTCAAAGTATCAAAAGCTGGGGAGCTGTTTGGCATCAAAAGCATGTTTCTCTGTCAGGATCTTCCCATTGGGGGATGCCACTTGACAGGCGAAACGGATATCTTTTGATACCCTGATCATTTTAGTGTGAAAAAATTCAAAAAATATCAGCACTCACCTCTTGACAGTGCTAATAATTGATGTTATAGTACGACTAGAACAAAAAGAAAGCACATCCGCCGCTGTCTGGCGGCGGTTTTATAACAGGAGGCGATTTTTATGAATATCAGCAGATTTACACAGAAATCACTTCAGGCAGTACAGGAGCTGGAAAAGACGGCTTATGAATTCGGCAATCAGGAGGTGGAGCAGGAGCATCTGCTTTATAACCTGCTGCATCAGGAAGACAGTCTGATCCTGAAGCTGATTGAAAAGATGGAGATAAATAAAGAACATTTTCTGGATCGGGTGGAACAGGCAGTGAATGCCAGGACCAAGGTATCCGGAGGACAGCTGTATATCGGCCAGTATCTGAACAAAGCGCTGGTGAGCGCAGAGGATGAGGCCAAGGCCATGGGAGATGAATATGTGTCGGTGGAGCATTTGTTCCTGGCTCTGCTGAAGCAGCCCAGTCCATCCATGCGGAAGCTGTTTCAGGAATACGGGATTACCAGAGAGCGTTTTCTCCAGGCACTGTCCACTGTCCGGGGGAATCAGCAGGTGACTTCGGATAATCCGGAAGCCACTTATGATACACTGAACAAATATGGCGAAGATCTGGTGGAGAAGGCCAGAGAGCAGAAGCTGGATCCGGTGATCGGAAGGGACGCGGAGATCCGGAATGTGGTGCGGATCCTTTCCCGTAAGACCAAGAACAATCCGGTGCTGATCGGTGAGCCTGGCGTAGGCAAGACGGCGGCAGTGGAAGGGCTTGCCCAGAGAATCGTCCGGGGCGATGTGCCGGAAGGCCTGAAAGACAAGAAGATATTTGCACTGGATATGGGAGCCCTGGTGGCAGGCGCCAAATACCGGGGCGAGTTTGAGGAACGTCTGAAGGCAGTGCTGGAAGAGGTAAAGAAGAGTGAAGGACAGATCATTCTGTTCATCGATGAGCTGCATCTGATCGTGGGTGCAGGCAAGACAGAAGGCGCCATGGATGCCGGCAACATGCTTAAGCCCATGCTGGCCAGAGGTGAACTGCACTGTATCGGTGCCACCACCCTGGATGAATACCGGAAGTACATTGAGAAAGACGCGGCTCTGGAGAGACGTTTCCAGCCGGTCATGGTGGATGAGCCTACGGTGGAGGATACCATTTCCATCCTGCGTGGTCTGAAAGAGCGGTATGAAGTATACCACGGCGTAAAGATCACAGACAGCGCCCTGGTGGCTGCAGCCACATTGTCAGACCGTTATATTTCAGACCGGTTCCTGCCGGATAAGGCCATTGACCTGGTGGACGAAGCATGTGCGCTGATCAAGACAGAGCTGGATTCCATGCCCACAGAGCTGGATGAGCTGCGCAGGAAGATCATGCAGCTGGAGATCGAAGAAGCGGCCCTGAAAAAGGAAACCGATAATCTGAGCAGAGACAGACTGGAGAATCTTCAGAAAGATCTGGCAGAGCTGCGGGATGAATTTAATACGCAGAAAGCCCAGTGGGATAATGAAAAGACCTCTGTGGAGAAATTACAGAAACTCAGAGAGCAGATTGAAGATCTGAATAAACAGATCCAGGCGGCACAGCAGAAGTACGATCTGGAAAAAATGGCAGAACTCCAGTATGGCGAGCTGCCGAAAGTACAGAAACAGTTGGAAATCGAAGAGAACAAGGTAAAAGGCAAAGATATGCGTCTGGTTCACGAAAGTGTGACAGACGACGAGATTGCCCGGATCGTGTCCCGGTGGACCGGTATTCCTGTGGCAAAACTGACAGAAGGAGAGCGGGCAAAGATCCTGTCTCTGGAAGAACAGCTCCACAAACGGGTGGTGGGACAGGATGAAGGCGTCAGCAAAGTCAGCGATGCCATCCTGCGTTCCAAAGCCGGGATCAAGGATCCCACAAAACCTATAGGTTCCTTCCTGTTCCTGGGCCCCACCGGCGTAGGCAAGACGGAACTGGCCAAGACTCTGGCGGCCACTTTGTTCGATGATGAGCAGAATATGGTCCGGATCGATATGAGTGAATATATGGAGAAATATTCCGTGTCCCGTCTGATCGGAGCACCTCCGGGATATGTGGGCTACGAAGAGGGCGGACAGCTGACAGAAGCAGTGCGGAGAAAACCATACAGCGTGGTGCTTTTCGATGAAATTGAAAAGGCCCATCCGGATGTATTCAATGTGCTGCTGCAGGTGCTGGATGACGGACGTATCACAGATTCCCAGGGCCGGACGGTGGACTTCAAGAATACCATTCTGATTATGACTTCCAACATTGGTTCTTCGTATCTGCTGGATGGGATCCAGGAGAACGGAGAGATCAGTCCGGAGTGCGAGAATCTGGTAATGAACGATCTGCGGAGCCATTTCCGTCCGGAATTTCTGAACCGTCTGGATGAAATTATTTTATTTAAGCCCTTGACAAAAGAGAATATTGGTATGATAGTAGATTTGTTGATCACAGACCTGAACCACCGGCTGGCAGATCAGGAGCTGACTCTGGAACTGACGCCGGCGGCCAAGGAGCATGTGGTGACAAACGGCTATGATCCTGTCTATGGTGCAAGGCCGCTGAAGCGTTATCTGCAGAAATATGTGGAGACGCTGACGGCAAAGCGTATCCTGTCCGGAGATGTCCGTGCCGGTGATACGATCCTGCTGGATGTGGAGAATGGCAGTCTGACTACGAGGATAAAGGAAGGTATACGATGATTCCCAAAGACCCGGTTATGCTGCTCAGTTATGTGAACACACAGCTGAGAGACTATTATGAATCTTTAGAAGCACTCTGTTCCTGCCGGGGTATGAACCGGGAGGAACTGGTGCAGAAACTGGAAACCATTGATTATCACTATGATACGGCTACCAATCAGTTTATCTGACCATCTTATTGACGGTACAGAACGGTTGGATGGCAGTGCAGCTGGCTGGAGCATGCAGGCGGCTGAATGAAGAAGAGAAGGGGTATCTCCCGTGGGGGAGGTACCTTTTTCTATGTAACAGGAAAACCGAACGTTTCGTTCTGACTTTCCTGTCGCATAAAAAGTTATACGGGGAATAGCCCTGACAGAAAGATTTCGGTTCATACGGATTTACGTATCTGCTGCTTTCAGGAAAGATTGTCTTCTGTTTTGGGGCCTGTTTTGCCAGTGTATTGACTGCCGGAAAGTTAGCCGCGTAATGGAAAAAAGAAGGGAAATCGGGAGTATATTCCGTAAAAAGAATAAAAAAACTATAAAATTGCACAAAAAACTATTGACCAAATTGTGTAATGTTAGTAGACTAATGTTAGTTGACTAATTAAAAGGAGAGGAGAACATGTTTGATGAAGAAATGGAAAACAGCCTTCAGGGATTGTTTGTGAAGATCACACACCAGTATTTTCTGAAAAATTACAGGCAGATGACGGCGCTTGGCATTCATCCGGGGCAGTTTCCCACGCTGTGTCTGCTGGCCCACCAGGATGGCATGACACAGAGAGAGATTGCGCAGAAGCTGAATATACAGCCTCCCACAGTAACCGTTACGATCCAGAGACTGGAAAAGAGCGGGATGGTCTGCCGCAGGGAAGATGAGCGGGACCGGAGGATCAGCAGGATTTCTCTTACGGATCTGGGAAGGTCCACGGCCGAGCAGATACGGGCCATTATGCGGCGCAATGAGGAGACGATGTTTCAGGGATTTTCTGAATCCGAGACATGCCTGCTTGGCCGTTTTTTTCAGCAAATTCTGGAAAATGTGAAAAAAATTGATACCGATCAGCAAGAGGAGAAGACACATGTTTAAGTTATTCAAATATTTAAAGCGTTATGTGGGATTGATCGTTGGCATTGTGGTGCTGCTGTTTCTGCAGGCATTCTGTGATCTGTCCCTGCCGGATTACACGGCGCGGATTGTCAATGTGGGAATTCAGCAGCAGGGCATCGAAGACGGTGTTCCGGATCAGATCCGTATCACATCACTGAACCGTCTGAAGCTGTTCATGACAGAAGAGGAACAGGCAGTGGTGGACAGTTTTTACACAGAGGACGGGGATGTCTGCCGCAGAGGAGACGTTACGGAAGAAGAGAGAGAAGAACTGGATCAGATCTTTTCTCCTGCCATGATGATCGCGTCCGAACTGGCTTCAGATAACGAGACAACAGCAGCTCTGAAGGAAAATATGGGACTTCCGGCAGACGCAGACCTTCTGGCTGCCATTGAGCAGGCGCCCGGGGAGACACTGGCACAGATGCAGGCGGGGATCGAAGATACGGTGAACGGACTGCCGGAGTCTATTGTCAGCCAGGATGCTGTAGCCTATGTAAGAGCGGAATATGAAGCTCTTGGTCTGGATGTGGACGGGATCCAGATGCGTTATCTGGCCGTATCCGGAGGAAAGATGCTGGGTCTGGCCTTTCTGGGGGTTATGGCCGCCATCACGATCACCTTCCTGTCCGCCAGAGTGGCGGCAGCCATGGGCCATGATCTGAGAAATATGGTATATCGGAAGGTGATCGGGTTCTCCAGCGGAGAATTTCACAGATTTTCCACGGCTTCCCTGATCACCAGGAGCACCAATGATATCCAGCAGATCCAGCTGGTCATGGCCATGATGTTCCGGATTGTTCTGTATGCGCCGATCCTGGGCATCGGCGGTGTATTGAAGGTATTGAATACCAATGCATCCATGACCTGGATCCTGGGTCTGGCTGTGGTATTGATCCTGCTGGTGGTGATTATTCTGTTCAGTGTGGCAATGCCCAAGTTCACCAAATTGCAGAAGCTGATCGACCGACTGAACCTGGTCACCAGAGAAATTCTTACAGGTATTCCGGTGATCCGGGCCTTCAGCCGGGAGAAACATGAAGAAGAGCGGTTCGAAAAAGCCAACCGTGATCTGACCAGGACCAACCTGTTTGTCAATCGCTGCATGACCTTCATGATGCCGGTGATGATGCTGATCATGAACGGAGTATCGGTACTGATCATTTACAGCGGCGCCTATGCGGTAGATGGGGGAAGCATGCAGGTGGGTGATGTGATGGCATTTATTCAGTATGCCATGCAGATCATCATGTCCTTCCTGATGATCACCATGATGTCCATTATGCTGCCCAGAGCCAATGTATCTGCCGTGCGTATCAATGAAGTACTGGAGACAGAAGTAAGCATCCGTCAGCCGGAAGATCCGAAGGAGCCCTCCCCGGATGTGAAGGGAATGGTAGAATTCGACCATGTGACCTTTGCCTATCCGGATGGAGATGAAAATGTTCTGGAGGATATTACGTTTACCGCCCGCAAGGGAGAGACGGTGGCCTTTATCGGAAGTACCGGAAGCGGCAAGAGTACACTGGTAAACCTGATCCCCCGTTTTTATGATGTGACGAAAGGCGCGGTCCGGGTGGATGGAGTGGATGTCAGAGAAATGGACGAGAAAGTCCTGCGGGATAAGCTGGGCTATGTGCCGCAGAAGGGTGTGCTGTTCTCCGGAACGATCGCTTCCAATATCAGCTACGGATGTCCGGATGCCTCTTCGGAAACCATTGAAAAAGCGGCGGAAATTGCCCAGGCGGCAGACTTTATCGAAGAGAAAGAGAAGAAGTATCAGTCGCCCATCGCTCAGGGAGGCACCAACGTATCCGGCGGTCAGAAACAGCGTCTGTCCATAGCAAGAGCCATTGCAAAGAATCCGGAGATCTTTATTTTCGATGACAGTTTTTCCGCGCTGGATTATAAGACAGATGCCACGCTGCGGAAGGCATTGAAGAAAGCAACGAAGGATGCCACTACTTTGATCGTGGCGCAGAGGATCAGTACCATTCTCCATGCAGACAGAATTATCGTACTGGATGAGGGACGTATGGCAGGTCAGGGAACCCATCAGGAGCTGATGAAGAATTGTCAGGTTTACCGGGAGATCGCCATGTCACAGTTATCAGAGGAGGAATTGGCAAATGAGTAGAGGAATGGGCGGCCGAGGCATGAGAGCAACAGAAAAGGCAAAAGATTTCAAGGGCGCCATGCGGAAGCTTTTAAAATATATGGAACGTTATAAGTTCCGGTTTATCCTGATGCTGGTATTTGCAGTCGCAGGCACGACATTTAATATTGTGGGACCAAAAATCCTTGGGCAGGCCACTACAGAGCTTTTTACCGGTCTGGTGGCCAAGGTGCGGGGAACCGGCGGCATTGATTTTGAGAAAATCGGCATGATCCTGCTTGGGACCATGTGTCTGTATCTGGCCAGCGCCTGCTTCAGCTTTATCCAGGGATTTGTCATGACGGGAATTTCCAATGATGTGACCTATTCTCTGCGGAAAGATATTTCCAAAAAGCTGAATAAACTGCCGTTAAGTTATTTCGAGAGCAGAACACACGGAGAGATCCTTTCCCGTGTGACCAATGATGTGGATACGCTGCAGATGAGTCTGAACCAGAGCGTGACCCAGTTGATCACATCCGTCACCACCCTGGTGGGTGTGTTCATCATGATGCTGAGCATCAACGTATGGATGACCCTGGTGGCGCTGCTGATCCTTCCGGTATCCATGTTCATCATTTCCAAAGTAATGAAACGTTCCCAGAAATATTTCCAGTCTCAGCAGGCATATCTGGGAGAAGTCAATGGGCAGGTGGAAGAGATCTACGGTGGCCACAATGTGGTGAAAGTATTTAACAAAGAAGAGGATGTGGTGGCAGAATTCGAGAAGACCAACCGGAAGCTTTATGAATCTGCCTGGAAATCCCAGTGCTTTTCCGGTATGATGATGCCCATCATGCAGTTTGTGGGAAATATTGGATATGTAATGGTGGCTCTCCTGGGCGGCTTTCTTGCCATCCGTCAGGTCATTGAAGTGGGTGAGATCCAGTCTTTCTTCCAGTATATCCGCAACTTTACCCAGCCCATCCAGCAGATTGCCCAGGTGACCAATATGCTGCAGTCCTCTGCGGCGGCTTCCGAACGTGTATTTGAGTTCCTGGAAGAGCCGGAAGAGGAAGTGAAGGGAATCTCTGATGTGGATGTGAACACGCTGCGGGGCAATGTGGAATTTGATCATGTGAAGTTTGGCTATCAGCCGGATCAGATCATCATTCATGATTTTTCCGCAAAGGTCAAAGACGGTCAGAAAATCGCCATTGTTGGCCCCACAGGAGCCGGCAAGACCACCATGGTGAAGCTGCTGATGCGGTTCTATGAACTGAATGGCGGCAGCATCCGGATTGATGGCCATGACATTACGGAATTTGACCGGAGCAAGATGCGGGAGTTGTTCGGCATGGTGCTGCAGGATACCTGGCTGTTTTCCGGCACCATCATGGAAAATATCCGGTACGGCAGGCTGGATGCCACCGATGAAGAGGTGATTGAGGCGGCTAAGGCGGCTCATATCCATCACTTTATTACCACGCAGCCAGGGGGCTATCAGATGGAACTGAACGAAGAAACCAGCAACATTTCCCAGGGCCAGAAGCAGCTCCTGACCATAGCCAGGGCCATTTTGAGCAACAGCCCCATCATGATCCTGGATGAGGCCACCTCCTCGGTGGATACCCGAACAGAGATCCAGATTCAGCAGGCCATGGATAATCTGGTGAAGGGACGGACCAGCTTCGTCATTGCCCACCGGCTTTCCACCATCAAGGATGCGGATCTGATTCTGGTCATGAAAGACGGAGACATCATAGAGCAGGGCAATCATGAGGAACTGCTGGCCAGAAACGGCTTCTACGCCAATCTGTACAACAGCCAGTTTGAACGAACTGTTACGGAGTAGCAGTTCGTTCATGAGAAAGCAGCGAAGCGGATTTCGAATGTCCGCTTGAAAGATGCTACGGAGTAGCAGTTCGTTCATGAGGAAGCAGCGAAGCGGATTCCGAATGTCCGCTTGAAAGTGGCTACGGAGCAGCATTGTTTTCATGAGGACGCTGAATTTTATAAAAAACCGGAGAACCTTGAAAAAGGACTCCGGTTTTTTGAAAATCTGTGTTATTTGGCAAATTGTATCGTTTGTTGATAGATGCCTTCTGCATCCAGCCCATACTTTTTCAGAAGCTGTATTGCCGGACCGGATTCGCCATAGGTATCTCTGATTCCGATGCGCAGAATAGGAACAGGAGATTTCTCAGAAAGACATTCGCATACAGCACTTCCCAGACCGCCAATGATGGAATGTTCTTCTACAGTGACAATTTTTCCTGTTTCTTTTGCGGCTTTGATCAGGATTTCCTCGTCCAGAGGTTTAATGGTATGGATATTGATGACCCGTGCATGAATGCCATCTTCTGCAAGACGTCCTGCGGCTTCCAGTGCGGAGGAAACGCACAGTCCGGTGGCTACAATGGTCAGATCGTTCCCACTGCGCAGGGTTACTCCTTTTCCCAGTTCAAAATGATAGCCGGGAATGTGGTTGATTACGGGAACAGCCAGCCTGCCGAAGCGGAGGTAAACAGGTCCCTTATGAGCGTATGCTGCTCTGACAGCAGCTTTTGCTTCTATATCATCTGACGGATTAAGGATAACCATTCCGGGAATCGTGCGCATCAGAGCAATGTCTTCATTGCATTGATGAGTGGCGCCGTCCTCGCCTACAGAAATTCCTGCATGAGTGGCACCTATTTTTACATTCAGATGTGGATAGCCAATGGAATTGCGGATCTGTTCAAAAGCCCGTCCGGCGGCAAACATGGCAAAGGAACTGGCAAAGGGAACTAATCCGGCGGCCGCCAGTCCGGCAGCTGTTCCCATCATATTGCCTTCTGCGATTCCGCAGTCAATAAAGCGTTCTGGAAAGGCTTTTTTGAAAACACTTGTTTTGGTCGCAGCAGCCAGATCTGCATCTAGAACTACGATATTCTTATGCTCTGCTCCTAATTCAACCAATGCGTTTCCGTAGCTTTCACGGGTGGCAATTTTTTTTATTTCTGACATAATTGTTCACCTGCCTTTTCTAATTCTTCCATTGCAATTTTGTATTCTTCATCGTTTGGTGCTTTACCATGCCAGCCAGCCTGGCCCTCCATAAAGGAAATACCTTTGCCTTTCAGTGTTTTCATGATAATAGCAGAAGGTCTGCCTTTTGTTTCCCGGGCTTCCTGAAATGCAGCAGCCAGCTGATCAAAATCGTTTCCGTCTGTAACGTTGATTACATGAAAATTGAAGGCGGCGAATTTGCGGTCAATGGGATAGGGAGAGCAGACATCTTCGATGGCACCATCAATCTGAAGGCCATTATTATCCACAATGACAACCAGATTATCCAGCTTGTGGTGGCCTGCCAGCATAGAAGCTTCCCATACCTGACCTTCCTGAATTTCGCCATCACCTAATAAGGTATAAGTCCGATAGGAGGCTCCGGTGATCCTAGCAGCCAGCGCCATGCCTACGGCAGCAGAGATACCCTGTCCCAGAGATCCGCTGGACATATCCACTCCGGGAATATGTTTCATATCCGGATGTCCCTGGAGGATGGAGCCAATCTGACGTAAAGTTTTCAGGGTCTCAACAGGGAAAAATCCTCGCAGAGCCAATGCTGAATAAAGTCCGGGAGCCGTATGCCCTTTGGAAAGGACAAACCGGTCACGGTCTGGCATCTGTGGATTTTGGGGATCAATATGCATTTCTTCAAAATACAGATAAGTAAAAAGATCAGCAGCAGAAAGCGAGCCGCCGGGATGTCCGGCTTTTGCGCTGTGGACAGAAGTAATAATTCCTTTGCGCACTTCTACAGCCGTTTTTTGCAGTTCCAGTTTATTCATTGATTACCTCCTTGAATTGCTGTTGAAAATCTTTGATGTTTTGAAGGGGATTGCCGTGAAATACAGAAGAACCGGCCACGATCACATTGGCTCCGGCTTCCAGAACAACATTTACATTATCCTGCCTGATTCCGCCATCTACTTCAATATCAGTTTCCAGGCCTTTTTCCAGCAGAAGATTTTTCAATTGTCTGATTTTGGCAGTTACTGCAGGAATATAGGCGGCGCCTCCAAAGCCGGGGTTTACAGTCATAAGAAGAACCATGTCAGTATCTTCCAGTACATATTCGATTGTGTTCAAAGGAGTTGACGGATTTAAAGCAACGCCGACTTTCTTACCCAGTTCTCGTATGGAACACAGAGTACGCTGCAGATGACGGCATGCTTCTACGTGAACTGTGATGATATCTGCACCTGCTTCTGCAAATTCATTCAGATAACGTGATGGCTCTTCAATCATCAGGTGAACATCAAAGGGTTTGTCTGTGTATTTTCGAATAGAAGAGATGACCGGCAGCCCCAGGGAAAGATTGGGAACAAAGAGGCCATCCATTACATCTATATGGATATAATCTGCCGGAGATGTATCCAGCATGGCGATATCTCTGCCCAATGCGGAAAAATCGGCAGAAAGAATGGAAGGAGCCAGTTTTATCATGTTGATACCTCCGTTGTGATAGGAAGAATGCTGCAAAATTGCATCATTTACGCAATTTTGCAGCAAAAAAAGGAATAAGCACTATGTAAAGATTATTTTCCGGCAATGAAGTCTTCCAGCATGGCACGGCATTCGTCATCTGGATGCTGTACCGGCGGATGTTTCATAAAGTAAGATGCCGGTGCTTCAATGGGGCCTGCCATACCACGGTCTTTTGCCAGCATACAGCATCTTACCGCGTCAACGCTGATCCCGCCGGAGTTGGGACTGTCGATTACATCCAGCTTCAGGCTCAGAC
>UQMI01000010.1 GCA_900542045.1 uncultured Blautia sp. | reverse complement strand
ATGAGGAAGGAGAGATCGATATGTGTCAGGCACTTTTGGATATGAGAGAAGAATGTATCTCTATTGGGAAACAGCTGGCTAAACAGGTCTTTCAGTTATGGATGGCCGGGAAGACGGAGAAGGAAATCGCCGAAATCTGTGAAATTTCTGTTGAAGAAGTGAGGGAGATCCTTTCGTAAAGGCAGGAAAAGTGTCAGGGTTTCATCGCCGCATCAGGATTGAACAGAAAAGACCGGAAACAGCAGCACCGCATCTTATTAACGCGGCAG
Source organism: uncultured Blautia sp. (assembly GCA_900542045.1). Taxonomy (GTDB): domain Bacteria; phylum Bacillota; class Clostridia; order Lachnospirales; family Lachnospiraceae; genus Blautia_A; species Blautia_A gallistercoris. The sequence continues at coordinate 68,981 of UQMI01000010.1, read as the reverse complement.
CTGCTGTTTCTGCATTCTGGTGGTCAGATCTTTTGCACTTCTGTATTTTTTGTAGGTTCTTTTTTCATTTGCTGGAGTTTCCCTTATCTTATAGTCAGTTTTCTATATGCTGGGATATTTCTTATCACACCGTTATCCGTACAATAATGGAACAGTCCACGTAGATTCGTTTGTTATTTTCGAGATCCCGGTAGATGATCCAATCCGTCTCTTGGGTGCATTTGTGGATGGAATGGAACTCAGCAATTTTAATCAGACTTATAGAAAGATAAAGAAAAATAAAAATTATGTACCCCCGAGACAGCTGTTTAAAATTATGGTCAACGCTAGTATCTTCTATTGGACAGGAAGTCGCGGTGAATAGAGTGGGTGTCCTGGCAAAACAGCTCCATAAAAAGGAATAACTGTAAAGCCCCAAGGGAAGATTGGCGAATCCTATCTGTTTCCTGCTCGTTGTACAGTGGAGAAGCCGAAAATGAGAACCAGTGCCGAACCAAACCGGTATGAGTACAGTGGAAAAGCCGAAAATGGGAATCCGTGCCGAACCAAACCGGTGGTGAGTACAGTGGAGAAGCCGAAAATGGGAATCCGTGCCGAATTGAACCAGTGTCCTACGGCGCTGATCCTGGAAATCGTCATCGGCACAGTATACAACAGAGGAAAGGAGGCAGGATGGTTCCAAAATAGAAGGTCTGGAATAAAGAGCAGCAGGTGAGGAGTGCAAAATGGAAGAAAACAGAAGCCCCAAACAGAGCCATAACAAAATAGCCCATAACGGGTTGACTATGGTTGATTATCTTCTGTTATCCTTCAGCAGTAAATTTTTTTGATAAATTTCATTTACCGTTGGTTGCTCAATAAAAAATTCTTGTGACAAATTTCATTTACATATTGACAAATAAAGTTGTCAGTGCTATGCTGTACATGACAAGAAAAGTTGTCAGTATGACAAGGATGAGTTGCATGGAAGGGACATATGGATCCCATGCAGATGATCCGGGTCAAAAGGAAAGGATAGTTTAAAACAAAACAAAAATGGTCAAAATTTAGGGGGGGGGGTAGAAGGATATATGCCACTGGAGAATCGTTTAAAAGAGTATCGGGCACGGCTCGGTATCAATCAATCGGATTTGGGAAAGAAGGCTGGCGTGTCCCGACAGACCATAAGTTTAATTGAAAGAGGGGATTATTCACCCTCCGTGACACTGGCGCTGAAGCTGGCCAAAATATTTCAGGTAAAGGTAGAAGATATTTTCAGTTACGTGGAGGGGAATGAAGATGACGAGTGAGAAGAAGATGGAAAAGAATAAGAAACAGGTCAAGCATGTGACCGGAAGATCCTATTTGAAAATATTTCTGATCATGATGGCAGGGGCTGTGGTCGGAGCTACTCTGAGCGTGGTTGCCGCTGTGGGATATGAGACTGTGGCGAACGGCATCCGTCAGCTGCTGGCGGGGATTGGACAGAATGGACTGGTGATCATGGGAATACTGCTGGCAGCCGCTCTGCTGATGGGGATCGGCAGCTATATCCAGGTGAAGAAGCTGGGCGAAGAACTGAGACAGGCAGAAGAGCGGGATCAGGATGCAGATGCTTTAGAATACAGACTGGATTCCTGGGGCGGAAAGTCCATGGTATTTGGTTATGTCGTTATCATTGCAGCCATACTCCAGCTGGTCCTTTCCCTGGAACAGGACGTGCATGCGGGATTTTTGCTGGGGCTGTTCATTCTGATCATGATCGTGCAGTCTGTGCAGCAGATCAGGCTGATTCGGCTGATCCAGACCATTGATCCCAGAATGCAGGGAGATCCCGGAGATTTTGATTTTCAGAAAGAATGGCTGCATGGCTGTGATGAAGCAGAACGTCAGAAGATTTATAAGAGTGCTTACAAGACCCAGCAGTTTATGGGGATATTCATCATGGTGGTACTGGTGGTAACAGTGCTGTGTCATATGACATGGAATACCGGACTGATGGCGGTAATAATGGTAGCCGTATTAGGAATCGCACAAACTGTGGCAAGTTATATGTATACTATGGAACTGGAGAGAAATAAACGGAGAGGATAAAAGGGACAGATGAAACTGGAAGTGATCAATTTAAGAAAAAGCTTTGGAGAAAAGGAAGTTCTGCATGGAATTTCTTTCTCCATTGACAGCGGCCGGGCCCTGGGACTTCTCGGGCGCAATGGAGCAGGTAAGACTACGACCATCCGGATTCTTATGGATGTGTTCAAGGCAGACAGCGGAAAGATCCTGATGGATGGAAAGCCATTTCATCCAGGAGAATTTCAGATTGGATATCTGCCGGAAGAACGGGGGTTATATCCAAAAAAGACAGTAGAAGAGCAGATGATTTATCTGGGACGTCTCCGTGGACTGTCGCAGAGAGACGCAAGGAAAAATATGAAATACTGGCTGGAGCGTTTGGGTGTATCCGAATACGAGAAACAGAAGCTGGAAACACTTTCCAAGGGAAATCAGCAGAAGGTGCAGCTGGCCCAGACTCTGGTCTGCAATCCGGACATTGTAATCCTGGATGAGCCATTTTCAGGGCTGGATCCTGTGAATTCCCAGATTTTGAAGGATGTGATCCGGGAAACCATAGACAGTGGAAGGCTGGTGATCTTTTCCAGTCATCAGATGGGATATGTAGAAGAATTCTGCGAGGATATCGTTATTATTAATAAAGGAGAAGTGGCGCGCAAAGGCGAGCTGCGGGAGATCAAGAGGGAATTTGGCAGGGACCGGCTGGTAGTCAGCAGTCTGGATCAGGATCCCCGGGAGCTGGCAGTCATCCTGCAGGAATTTTTCAGTGATCTGCTGGAAGTGGAAAAAATACGGAAAGACCGGGTGATCATCCGGAAAAAACAGCCGGAGAATAAGCTTCTTATCATGGAACGGCTGGCCAGGCATCAGATTGATGTGGAATTTTTTGGAATGTATGAGCCGTCATTGACGGATATTTTTGTGGAAAGCGCAGGTGACGAGGCATGAAACAATTTCTCATTGTATTAAAATTCGAAATGAACAATTACTTTAAAAATAAGAGTTTTGTGCTGACAACGGTGCTGCTGATGCTGTTGAGTGTCCTGCTGATCGCTGTGCCGCCTTTTATTCCGGGACTGCTGGGAGGAAACGATGGTGCCGGCACGGCCAGTGCGAGAGAGAGAGGAGCAGACGAAGAGGAATTGGAAGATCTGCAGTCTCTGGGACTGGTGAATATGGCCTGGAATGAGGATGAAGCAGAGGCGCTGCAGACGAAGATGCCGGCAGAGTGGAAAACATTTGCTTCCCCGGAGGATCTGGAAGCAGCGGTGACCCGGGAAGAAGTGGAGGCAGGGTTTGTCCTTACCGGAGAAGATTCGGCAGAATATGTGGTATTGAATAATTCTGTGATGGATTCTCTGGAGACGCAGTTTTCCCAGACCGCAGTTCAGGTGCAGAGAGAAAAGCTTCTGACAGAAAAGGGATTCAGTCCGGAAGAGATCAAGACCCTGGATAATACGTCTATTTCCATGGATACCGTGATCCTGGGAAAAGACAGTGCTGCCAATTATCTGTATACGTATATTTTGGTATTTGTCCTGTATTTTATCATTCTGATCTATGGGCAGATGATCGCAGTATCTGTAACCACAGAAAAGAGCAACCGGGCCATAGAGATCCTTGTGACCAGTGTGAACTCCAATAGCCTGATTTATGGCAAGGTTATTGCGGGTGCGCTTTCCGGCGTGATACAGGTGGGGCTGATCCTGGGAGCTGCCTGCGGGACTTACGCGGTATTTCGGGGTGCCTGGGGAAATATCCTGGATCCGCTGCTGCATATTCCGGTGAACGTGCTGGCTGCATACAGTATCTTCAGTCTGCTGGGATATCTGCTGTATTCCCTGATTTATGGTGCGTTGGGGGCGCTGGTTTCCAAGACAGAGGATATCAGCAAGAGTTCTTCAGCTGTGACCATGATCTATGTGGTGGCATTTTTCATCGCCATCTTCGGCATGAACAACAGTGACAGTCTGCTGATGAAGATTACTTCCTTTATTCCTTTTACCGCACACAATTCCATGTTTATCCGGATTGCCATGGGAAGTGTACAGTGGTGGGAGATCATGGTTTCTCTGGTGATCCTGATTCTGTCCTGCATTGGAATGGGATGGCTGGCGGCAAAATTGTTCCGCTTCGGCACACTCCGTTACGGCAATCCCATCAAACTGCGGAACGCGCTGAAAGTGATGCGCCATCAGAAATAAACAGCGGGAATAAAACGCTGCTTCCGGGGATATTTTAATAATAAGACCGGTCTGGTATGGGATGTCCGTATACAGACCACAGTAAGAATCCGGAGGGAAAAGCAATGACAGGAATCTTGATCGCGTTGATTTCGGGAGCTCTGATGAGCATTCAGGGCGTATTTAACACAGAAGTGACAAAACAGACCAGCCTGTGGGTATCCACAGGCTGGGTTCAGTTCTCTGCTCTTGTGGTCTGTCTTGTGGCCTGGTTTGTTACCGGGAGAGACAGCGTGGGAGCATTGCTGCAGGTAGAACACCGGTACACGCTGCTGGGAGGCGTTATCGGTGCTTTTATTACGGTTACAGTGATCCAGAGCATGTCGGCTCTGGGACCGGCAAAAGCGGCCATGCTGATTGTGATCGCCCAGCTTGCGGTGGCGTGGCTGATCGAACTCTTTGGGATATTCGGCATGGAGAAGCAGCCTTTTGAGTGGAGAAAGCTGCTGGGGATGCTGATTGCCATTGCAGGGATCGTGATTTTTAAATGGGAAAAATGAAAATCTTTGGTTTGCCACTTGTAATCGGCTTCGTCATTCGCTAAAATAGAAAGTGGTTATGTATAGCTGTCGGGAACTTTATGGAGATTTGCTGTAAAGGGAGGACAGTACATGAAAGATAATAGTTTACAGATACAGAAGAGGCTGCCGGCTCTTTTTCTTTTCCTTTTTCTGGGCGTGTGCGCCCCGGGCTGCGGGAGAGAGGAGCCGGAGATCCTGCTGGAGGACACAGAGATATCCGGGGAAGCAGGTGCTGAGGGCGACCGGGCAGACGCTTCGGAAGAAGCAGACGTTGGAGAATCCGGAGAACCGGAGGAAATCTGGGTGGACATAGCAGGCGAGGTCCAGTCACCCGGTGTTTACCGGCTGGAGAGCGGCGCCAGGCTGTATGAACTGGTGGAGGCGGCAGGCGGTTTTACGGAGGCGGCTGCGCCTGTATCGGTGAATCAGGCGCGGATCCTGCAGGACGGTGAACAGGTGCGGATCTTAAGCCAGGAGGAATACCAGGCAGGTGTGGAGACGCATCAGGCGCAGGGAACGGAGGAAACAGCATCCGTGATCAATATTAACACCGCCACAGAAGAGGAACTGACCGGATTGGACGGAATTGGTCCTTCCAAAGCGGCGGCGATCGTGGCCTATCGGGAGGAACAGGGTGCCTTTGGTCAGATAGAAGAAATTACAAAGGTAAATGGGATCGGACAAAGTACTTTTGAGAAAATAAAAGAAAAGATTACAGTTTCATAAGATGAGGAGATTTGCATGAGTAAAAGAGTATTGGTAGTTGATGATGAAAAACTGATCGTAAAAGGAATCCGCTTCAGCCTGGAACAGGACGATATGAAGGTGGATTGCGCATACGATGGAGAAGAAGCGCTGCAGATGGCAAAAGCCAACAAGTATGACATGATATTGCTGGATCTGATGCTTCCCAAAATGGACGGACTGGAGGTATGCCAGCAGATCCGGGAGTTTTCCAATGTTCCCATTATTATGCTGACCGCCAAAGGAGAAGATATGGATAAGATCCTCGGCCTGGAATACGGAGCCGATGATTATATTACCAAGCCCTTTAACATTCTGGAGGTAAAAGCCAGGATCAAGGCGATCATGAGGCGCTCCGCCAGTGATCATGAGGAGAAAGAAAAAGCCAAATCCATAGAGGTAGGCGATCTTCGCCTGGACTGTGAAAGCCGCCGGGTATTTATCGCAGGCAGGGAGATTAATCTTACGGCCAAGGAATTTGATGTTCTGGAATTGCTGGTCTTTAACCCCAATAAGGTTTACAGCCGGGAAAATCTTCTGAATATTGTATGGGGGTATGAGTATCCCGGAGATGTGCGGACAGTAGATGTACATATCCGCCGGCTGCGTGAGAAAATCGAAGCAAATCCCAGCGAACCCAGATATGTGCATACCAAATGGGGCGTAGGTTATTATTTCCAGGCATAAGACAAAGAATTTCTGAAAGAACAAAAGAGTAACGGCCTGCGGCCGGAAAATAGCAGGAGGGCTGTTCGTTGGATGGCGGATAGTGCTCCTGCGCTGCATAAAAGGGGAAAGATAAATGGGTTCAACGAAAAAAGGCGCAGGAAGATTTTTTAAAAGTCTGAAGTTCCGGATCCTGATCGTACTGGTGATCCTGGGCATTGTTCCAAGTGTGATCGTTTGCGGGATCATGGTTACCAGCTTTGAAGATCGGACAGTGAGTATCCGGAACAGCAACGTGAAAAATCAGTGCGATATCCTGTGCAATCAGATTTCATCAGGAGATTATCTGGACGGAGAAAAGTCACAGGAGATTGACAGCAAGCTGGAGCTGTTGTCCAGTATCTACAACGGAAGGATCCTGGTCATTGATCAGGATTTTCGGATAGTAAAAGACACGTTTGATCTGGATGAAGGAAAGACAGTACTGTCGGCGGACGCTATCCGCTGTTTTCGCGGGAGCAGTGTAAGCCGGTACGACAGCGAAAACAATTATCTGGAAATGGTATTGCCCATTCAGGATCTGGAAAGCAAGGAGATCAAGGGCGCCATGCTTGTAAGCATTTCCACCAATGAGATCCTGGCGGGCAAGCAGCTTATGGAGCAGCGGGGGATTCTGGTTCTTGGGATTATCATTGCTCTTGTACTGGTCCTGGGGTATTTTCTGGCCAGTATTCTGGTGCGGCCTCTTGCCAGAGTAACCAAGGCTATTGAGGATATCACCGACGGCTACCAGAAATACAATATTTCCGTTCCGGATTATACAGAGACGGAACTGATCACCGATGCGTTCAACAAATTGCTGGGACGGATGAAGGTGCTGGATGATTCCCGTCAGGAATTTGTATCCAATGTGTCCCATGAGTTAAAGACACCGCTGACCTCCATGAAAGTGCTGGCAGATTCTCTGGTGGGCCAGGAAAATGTTCCCATCGAGCTGTATCAGGAGTTCATGCAGGATATTACCGAAGAAATCGACCGGGAGAATAAGATCATTTCCGATCTTCTGGCGCTGGTGAAGATGGATAAGAAAGCGTCAGATCTGACCATTGAACAGATGAATATCAACGCGCTGCTGGAAAGTATCCTGAAGCGGCTGCGTCCCATTGCGGATAAGCGGCATATCGATCTGATCCTGGACAGCTTCCGGCCGGTGACTGCGGATGTGGATGAAGTGAAATTTACGCTGGCCATTTCCAACCTGGTGGAAAACGGCATCAAATACAATGTGGATGATGGCTGGGTCCGGGTATCCCTGGATGCGGATCATAAATATTTTTATGTGACTGTGGCGGATTCCGGTATGGGAATACCGGAGGAATCCATAGAACGGATTTTTGAGAGATTTTACCGGGTGGATAAGTCCCACTCCCGGGAGATCGGAGGCACGGGTCTTGGGCTTGCCATTACCAGAAGCGCCATTGCCATGCACCATGGAGCGATCAAAGTATACAGCAAAGAAGATGAGGGAACCACGTTTTCTGTACGGATTCCTCTGACCTATATTCCGTAGGAGGTGCACATATGAAAAAATGGATGACCAGAGCGGCGGCTGGTTTGCTGGCTGCGCTCCTGCTGCTGGGGGGCTGCAAGGCTCCCGGAGAGGGAAAGACGGATTCGGAGAGCCAGTCTACAGCCTATTCGATTTATTATGTGAATGCAGACGAAACGGAGCTTGTCAGAAGTTCTTATGAGCCGGGAGAAGAAACAAGAGACGTAATGGTGCAGGAAATGATGCAGCTGCTCAAGGATCAGGAATCCAATGAAGACCATCTGACTTTGCTGCCGGAAGGGGTTTATATTACTACTTACGATATTCATGAAAAAACGCTGACCATTGATTTCAACAGCGCTTATCTGGATATGAGCAGAGAGAGAGAAGTGCTGGTGCGGGGAGGCATTGTGCGGATGTTTATTCAGGTTCCCGGTATCCTCTATGTTCATTTTACTGTGGAAGGAGAGGAACTGACAGATAGCCGGGGAGAAGAAATTGGCCCAATGAACAGTGATTCTTTTGTGGACCAGGCGGGCAGAGATATCAATTCCTATCAATATGCCACCCTTACTCTGTATTTTTCCAATGAGACCGGTGACCGTCTGATACAGGAAAAACGGAGTATGTATTATAACAGCAATGTGGCTCTGGAACGGGTAGTAGTGGAACAGCTGCTGGAAGGGCCAAGAAATGCGGGAAGCAGTGCGGTTCTGCCTTCCGGTACGAATATTCTGGGAGTGACCAGTGCCGATGGAACCTGTTATGTAAATCTGGATCAGACTTTTACAGAAAGTACACTGGCGCTTCAGGAAAGTATTCCTGTCTATGCTATTGTAAATTCACTGGTGGATACCTGCGGAGTGGATAAAGTGCAGATTTCCATCAATGGGGAGACAGATGTAACTTTCCGGGAAACCATGCGGCTGGATCGGTTCTATGAGAAGGATGCTTCTCTGGTGGAAGAGTCTGAGGAAGAGCAGGCAGAAGAGTCCCGGGAAGAAACAGGGGAAGAAGAGACTGCAGAAGAGAACGCTGCAGAAGAAAATGCCGCTGAAGAGGGGGAAGCGGCCGAAGCTGCAGATGAGGCGCAGGCCCGGGCAGCGGATATCGTTACGGCGGCTCCGGCGGAAACGGAGGCAGCCGGGAAATAGGAGGTGCTATGGGGAGAAGACCCATGTGTCTGGTATGTCTCCTGTTGATTACGGGCATCCTGCTGTGGCAGAAGGCAGAGGGAGTGTGGAACTCTCCTCTGCCGCCGCAGATGGAAGCGGAGGTGGAGGCGGCAGAAAAAGTAACTGTCTGCGGAACTCTGCTGCGCCAGGTTCAGGGAGAGAACAGCCATTCTTTATATCTAAAACATACATATCTGACGTTTCAGTCAAAAATTTACCCTATTCAAACAATTCGAATTTTTTTTAGTGAAACCTGTTCTGTACAGGCGGGCTCTGTACTGAAAATCGAGGGCTCTCTTTATACTGTGCAGAAGGAACGGAATCCGGGCGCTTTTGATTCCCGGATCTATTATGCGGCTCAGGATATCTGGTATCTGATGAACGGGGAACGGATTCTGGAGGTACGACCGGGGAAAAATCCGCTGCCGGTATGGCTGGAGCAGCTCTATGGAAGGCTCTGCAATGTGATGGACGAGATAAGTCAGGGAGACGGCGGGATTTTGAAGGCAATGCTTCTGGGAGAAAAATCAGATGTGGAAGAGCAGACCAAAGACTATTATCAGATGGCTGGAATGCTGCATCTGCTGGCCGTGTCCGGACTCCATCTGACCTTTTTGGGAATGGGCGCGGTACGGATCCTGGGGACAGCGGGAGCGGGGATGTATTTGTCCTGGGGACTGTCTGTGGTCCTGGTGTGGCTCTATGGATTTCTGATACATGGAGCGCCTTCTGCATGGCGGGCTATTCTGATGTTTACAGTAATGGCAGGGGGAAGACTTCTGGGAAGAAGTTACGATATGCTCAGTGCCTTTGCTCTGGCGGCAGTCCTGCTTCTTCTGCACAACCCTGCCAATCTTTTTTACAGTGGTTTTCTGCTTTCTTTTGGCGCAGTCCTGGGATTGGGGCTGTGTTCGGGGGCGGAGGACGGAAAAGAAACAAGACCAGAGAAGAAGGGAAGATGGAGAAAAGTCTTACTCTGGCTGAAGCAAAATATGCGGGCTTCGTTGGGAGTACAGGCGGTGACCTTGCCTCTGGTTCTCTCCTTTTATTATGAAATATCTCTGTTTGGGATTTTCTGGAATCTGCTGATTCTTCCCACAGCAGGAATTTTGATGGGGTTTGGGCTGTTGGGACTGTTGGGCGGATGTCTATGGATTCCATTGGGGCAGCTGCTGATTCTGCCGGGAAAATGTCTGGCCTGGCTGTATCTCCAGGGGGCCAAAGCCGGGGCGGGACTGCCCTTTTGTATCTGGACGGCTGGGGAGCCTTCCTTATGGAAGATTCTGGTGTATTATTTTGCCCTGTTTCTTTTTCTGATGATGTGGAAGCGCAGACGGCTGCGGATTTTGTCAGGAATCCTGCTGGGGATCAGTGTTGTGCTGTTTGGCATACGGATCCGGACAGGGCTGACGGTCACCTGTCTGGATGTGGGCCAGGGAGATGGTATCGTGCTGGAACTGCCCGGCGGAGAAACCTTCCTGGTGGATGGAGGCAGCAGCAGTGAAAGTCAGGTGGGGCGCTATGTGCTGCTGCCTTATCTGAAGAGCCGGGGAATCAGCAGGCTTACGGGAATTTTTGTCACCCATTCCGATGAAGACCATATCAGTGGAATTCTGGAACTGCTGCAGGCAGTCCGGGATGATACGACTGCTTTGGAGATCGATGCTTTGTATCTGCCGGACTGGAAACTGGAACAGGAGGAGTTGACTCTGCTGAAACAGCTGGGACGGGAGGCTGGTGCCCGGGTGCTGGCGCTTCCCCGTGGAGCACAGATCCGGGCCGGGAAAGTCCGTCTGCGGGTGCTGCATCCACAGGAGTGGAATATGCAGGAGGATCTGAACGGAGGTTCCCTGGTACTGGAACTGGCCTGCGGGAAGTTCCGTGGACTGTTTACAGGTGATATTGGACGGACGCAGGAGCAGGAACTGCTGTCTCTGCTGGAACCATGTGATTTTCTCAAAGTAGCCCATCACGGATCCGGGAATTCCAGTACAGAAGAGTTTCTGCAGGCTGTTCGGCCTGCATATGGTTTTATTTCCTGCGGCGAGAATAACTGGTATGGACATCCGGCAGCGGAAACTCTGGACAGGCTGGAAAAGGCTGGATGCAGGTACTGGACCACCATGGAGTATGGAGCGCTGAGCCTCTGGACGGATGGAGAAAAAGTACAGGTACGTGGGCATCTGGGAAATTCCGGCGGATGAGGAGGAAAGAAATATCGTTTGGCAAACAGCAGAAAATAGGGTAGAATAAATGCAGAAAAGAACAGGAAGAACAGAGGTTGAACAGTGAAAAGTATTCAGGAAGATATCAAAAATCAGTCATGGAAACCGGTGTATCTCCTGTGGGGAGAAGAAGCGTATCTGAAGCAGCAGTATAAGCAGCGGCTGCTGAATGGACTGCTGCCGGAGGAAGATACCATGAATTTCACCCGGTATGAGGGCAAGGGCCTGAATGTGGGAGAGATCATAGAACAGGCGGATACTATGCCTTTTTTTGCGGAGCGAAGGGTGATCCTGCTGGAAGATACGGGATTCTGCAAGAATAAATGTGAGGAACTGGCAGATTATATAAAAACGCTGCCGGAGTATCTGGTCCTTATTTTTGTGGAATCGGAGGTGGACAAAAGGAGCCGGGTCTACAAAGCCATCAAGGCGGCGGGAAGGATCGCGGAATTTGGCACCCAGGATGAGAAAACACTGGTACGGTGGGTGCTGGGGCTTCTGGCGAAAGAGAATAAGAAAATTACGCAGAGAGATATGGAATTTCTGCTGTCCTGCACAGGAACCGATATGGGGAATATCCGTATGGAGGTCCAGAAGCTTCTGGACTATACCATGGGACGGCAGGTGATCACCAGAGAGGATATTCAGGCAATCTGTACAGTGCAGATCCAAAATAAGATTTTTGACATGGTCCGTGCTGTCACAGACCGGAATCAGAAAAAGGCGCTGGAGCTTTATTATGACCTGCTGTCTCTGCGGGAGCCGCCCATGCGGATCCTGTATCTGCTGGCGCGCCAGTACCGCCAGCTGATGCTTACCCGGGAAATGGTCCTGGAAGGACATGGACAAAACGAGATCAGCACCAGATTGGGGATTCCTTCTTTTGCGGCGCGCAATTACATTCAGTGTTCCAGAAAATATGAATTGTCTCAGCTCCGTCAGGCAGTGGAAGACTTTACAGAGGCAGAGGAAGCAGTGAAGACCGGACGGCTGGGTGATGTACTCAGTGTGGAGCTGATGATCGTAAAATACAGCAGCAAGGCCTGAAAGAGGAAAGCCGCCGGATGGGGCCAGGGATGAGACATCCGTTACCCGGGAAGGAACGGGTAGCAGATGTCTGCCCGGATGCTCTGGGGATTTGCAGGGATGTTTCATACAGCAGAAAAAAAGCAGCCACTGACGGGATGGCTGCTTTACATGTTTTTAGGAATTCGTTATGCGATTTTGTTTACAGCCGTAGTTAAACGAGAAACTTTTCTGGCTGCGTTGTTCTTATGATAAACGCCTTTGGATGCTGCTTTGTTAATAGCGCCGATCGCGTTTGTCAATGCTGCGTTTGCTGCCTCTTTATCTTTCTGATCGATAGCAACGTGTACTTTCTTGATCGCGGTCTTAACAGCAGATCTGATAGCTTTGTTTCTGTCAGCTTTTGTCTTGTTTACTAAAATTCTTTTTTTTGCAGATTTAATGTTAGCCAATGCCCACACCTCCCATACAATCATTTGCGAATTATTTTTTATCACCCGCAGAAACAGACACGGACATTTCTACGGAAACATGCTTATATATATTAGTATATCTGCCTGGGTTTGTCAATACATAATTCCGGAAAAACTGCAAAAAATAAGGAAAACACGGAAACAGAATCTGCTGTTTTCGTGGAAGTATGAAAAAGCGGAGGAAGAAATCATGAAGGTAAATTACAGAATCCGGACAGATCTGGCATTGGAAGCAACAGAGCGTTTTCAGCAGGATCATGTGGAAATCCGGGGTGTGGCGATCAATGAAAGCTATGATGAGAAAAAAGATATCTGCACCACTGTGGTGAAAATTGAGACAGAAAACGGAGCAAGGGCCATGGGCAGGCCCCAGGGCACTTATATTACATTGGAGGCGCCGAATATGTCTGTTCCGGATGAGGATTACCACCGGGAAATTTCCGGGGAAATTGCAAAGCATATCCGCGCACTGATCGATCTGAAGGAAGAAAAATCCATTCTGGTGGTGGGACTGGGAAACCGGGATATTACTCCGGATGCGCTGGGCCCCCGGGTGATCAGCCATCTCCACATTACCCGGCATGTGATCCGGGAGTACGGTATATCCGGAATGGGACGGGAGCGGGCCCACAGAGTCAGCGGTCTGATCCCCGGTGTCATGGCCCAGACGGGAATGGAGACCCTGGAAATCCTCCAGGGAGTTGTGGATGAAACCCAGCCGGATGTGGTCATTGCCATTGATGCGCTGGCAGCCAGAAGTACCCGGCGTCTGAACCGGACGATTCAGATCACAGATACAGGCATTAATCCCGGCTCCGGAGTGGGGAATCACCGGGAAGCACTGAATGAGGAAACGCTCCAGGTCAAAGTCATCGGCATCGGTGTACCTACGGTGGTGGATGCGGCTACGATCGTACACGATGCCATGGCTCATTTGCTGGATACACTGGATGAGGCGGAGCAGAAGGAGTTTCTGGACGAGATGATCTCCCCTCATCTGCACAGCATGTTTGTGACGCCCAAGGATATTGATGAAACAGTGAAACGGCTGGGACTGACCATATCGGAAGGATTGAATATGGCATTTGCAGATGTATAAACCGACTTTTGCCCTCATATATAAGTTTTATGAGGTGATAAAGTGACGAGAATCCAGAAAGCGCTTTGTATTTTTCTGTGTATCGGTATGCTGGGAGCTCTGGGGCTGGCTGTGTCCGGCTTATTTGACTTGCCTCAGAAAAGGAACGTCCGTCCGCAGGATTTCTGGAAGCTCGTCCCACTGTATGCATACAGCCAGAAGGAAGCTGCCAGACAGGTGCTGTTGGAAGATGCATGGACCTGTGAGAAAATTATTGAAAGCAATCAGGCATATCTGGAAGAGCAGGTGCTGGATGAGAACCGGGAACAAGCCGGGGAAGACGAGGCTGTTCCTGAATCGGAGCAGGAGCAGGCCAGGGATCTGGAGCAGGAAGACGGACAGGAACCGGAAGAAAAGGAAAACAGCAGAGAACAGACAGAGCAGGAGACGGCAGCACTGCAGCAGGAAAGCACTCTCACGCCTCATCCAACGCTGGATCTTTCTTCAGAGAAGCTGGCGGATTTTAATTATCTGATGGAAAATTTTTTTATTCTGGATCCTAATACGGATACCAGTGCAGAGCAGATCAACGCCGGAGCTTTTCTGGAAGAGGATATGACCATGAGTCAGGATAATTCGGAGCCCCAGATCCTGATCTATCACAGCCATTCCCAGGAAGATTTTGTTGATACCGTTCCGGGAGATACGGAAACCACCATTATCGGGGTGGGGAATTATCTGACAAAGCTATTGGAAGAAAACTATGGATACCAGGTGATCCATATAACCGATGTGTTTGATGTGGTGGAAGGGGAACTGGACAGAAGCAAAGCTTATGATTACGCCAGAGCCAGAGCGGAACAGGTGCTGGAAGAAAATCCGTCCATAGAAGTAGTGATCGATCTGCACAGGGATGGAGTGGATGAAAGCCGGCATCTGGTTACGGAGATCAACGGCAAACCCACAGCCCAGATCATGTGTTTTAATGGTTTGAGCTACACAAAGACTAACGGTCCTGTGGATTATCTGCCGAATCCTTATATTCACGAAAATCTGGCATTTTCCTTTCAGCTGGAAATGCAGGGGAAACTTTATTACCCGGATCTGTTCCGGGGAATCTATCTGGCAGGGCTGCGGTATAACCTGCATCTGCGGCCGAAGGCTATCCTTCTGGAAGCAGGTGCCCAGACTAATACCGTAGAAGAAGTGAAAAACGCCATGGAACCTTTTGCGGACATTCTGCACCGGGTACTGTCTCCGGAGGCCTATTCCTGACGCTCTTCTTCCAGATCCAGCAGACGGAAGGACAGCAGAAGGTAGAGAAGTTCGTCTGAGTCATCCAGTTCTGTCTCCATGATCTTTTTGATCTTGTCAAGACGGTAGAGAAACGTGCTGCGGTGGATAAACAGATCCTTGGCAGACTGCACGGCGTTTAGATGATTTTCCAGATAGGTGCGGAGGGTCTGCATGTAGTTGGTGCCCTGCGTATCATCGATTTCCTTGAGACGGAGCAGATTTTCCGCACAGACCATATAACCGGGAAGCTGGCTGGTAGACCGTTCCAGAAGGTAAGGCAGTGCAATCTGATTGAACTGATGGATCCAGATGTGGGGATGGTATCTGGACCCTACGTTTAGGGCAAGAAAGGCCTGTACATATTGACGCCGCAGGTTCATGTGACCCGTCATGGTGCGGCTGTAGCCGGCGTTGAAATAGCTGTCACGGATAAAACAGGCCAGTTTTTCTGATACTTTTTCTCTGTCCATTTTCAGCAGAGTCAGATTAAAAAAGACGACAATGTCTTTTTTGTAGGGGATACAGCAGGAAGCAGGGAGCAGTTCCTCAATATAGCTGCATATGGCGTTTGTAGTCAGATTCTGCTGGTCCATGTATGTAGTGCGCAGCACCATGGACAGATAGCTGTGGGTGTGGTACCAGCCCATGGCAGACAGGTGCTGGCTGATCTCGATATAGTCGGCAGAACTGTCTGTAAGAATGCTGGAGAAAATGGAATGCAGACTGTTTTCTCCGGTAAACTGCATTTCACTGGTGTGATACAGCAGATACTGGATGTAAGACGCCAGAATATCCAGCAGGTAGGCATCGCCCTCTGTGAAAGGCCGGGGGTATTCCAGCATCATGAGCCGGTGCGTGGTACGGCCGAACTGCTGAATGTTGATATTCCAGGAACGGATGCCGGTGAGCTGCTCCGGGAAAATGTAGGGCTCTTCGAAATTCAGCGCTTCATTATAAAACTCATCCTGTTTCATGGAATTGATATATTCGATAGTCTTTTCAGAATTGTTAAAAATCTGATATTCCGGAGGCAGAATATCCTGTCCTACGAAAGCGATCATGGAGAATCCTCTGCTCAGCAGACAAAGGGGACAGCCTAACATGGGATAGGCCCGGGTGAGAAGCTGGGAAATGGAACTTCCGCTCAGAAGGGACTGAGACAGGGTATTTTCCCAGTTCTGGTATTCATCGAAAATGTCCAGGAGCAGATTGAGAACATGGACAGTGGAATCATGTCCTTTCAGGGCGATACAGGCGAAGGCCTGGTCTTCCAGATTTTTCCAGGGACTCATCTCGCCCGGAAAGAGGATCAGCACATTTTCGGGTATGGAAGAAGGAGAAAGCGGCATATTGTCTGTGACATAGATACGTCCCGGAAGCAGATTCATTCCCGGTTCATACAGGACAGGGTGGCAGTAGGTCGCTTCAGGCAGAAAGTTCCGTGCCCGGAGATCGGGATATTTCTGTAACAGTCGTTCTTTTAGTAAAGCAAAATTTAGATTCATGGCATCTCCATTCTACATAGGTTCAGTCTTCCGGAACAAAGAAGCTCCGGGCCATCTTTGCGGCATCCATGGCGTTTTCTGTATAGCCGTCAGCTCCAATGGAATCAGCAAATTCCTGGGTGACGGGAGCGCCTCCCACCATGATCTTCAGATGATGGCCGGTGTCGTAACGGCGAATGGACCGGACAATATGCTGCATCTCCTTCAGTGTGGTGGTGAGAAGGGAAGAGATACAGACAAGCTCTGCGTCCGGGTTTTCACGAATGGCAGTCAGAAACTGCCGGTCCGATACGTCTACTCCCAGGTCAATGACTTCAAATCCATTGCTCCGGAACATAATGGCCACCAGATTCTTGCCCATATCATGAAGATCTCCTTTCACTGTGCCAAGAATGACCCTGGCAATGGGCTGGTAATCCGGAGTCTCCAGATAAGGCTGGAGGATCTCCAGCCCTTTCTTCATACAGCGGGCGCTTGCCAGGATGTTGGGAATGGATAAAATCTCCTGTTTGTACAGCTCCTCCACCTGACGCATGGCGGGGACCAGTCCCTCCTCCAGGATCACATCTGCCGGGATCTGTTCTGCCAGTGCCTGTTTGGTCAGTTCGAGAGCATCTTTATAAAAACCATTGATGATCGAGGTGCGGATTCGCTCTAGGGTCATGAAAAAGCCTCCTGTCAGTCTAACTCGATTCGGGTATGTAAGGATGCCGGACAATCGGTTCCTGCCCCTGGCATCTAACTCGAAATTACTGTTATTTTATCCTATTTTGCAAAAGTGTGCAATGGCATTTGCGGGAGGATTTTGCTTCTGACAGCAGATCAGCCACCCTGAGACGGCAGCAGACTGCTCTTTGTATGCATAAAGAGAGGTTTGCCGCCGGCCCGGATGGCTGATCGGGTTCAGAGCGAAAAAGATTATTCCAGAAGGAAACAGGAGGTGTAGGCAATGGTGCAGTCGCCATAATAGTAGGGAAGATCATTGTCCTGACAAACCTGTGTTACCAGCATTCCGTAGGCTTCCATGGAAGAGATCATTTTCTGGGGGAAACGGCAGGGAGCATCCGGATACGTGCATTCTTTGCAGCGGGTGCAGCAGCCGGCGCCGATGGAAAGCCGGTTGGGGTACAGCTGGCTTAGATATTCATCAAAGGCCAGAAAATGCTCCTTATGCAGCCGTTCTGTTTCCATCATGGCTTCGTAATCCATGGAATCTTCCAGGGTTCCTACGGTCTGTACCAGGATTCCCTGTCTGAAAGAACGAATCCGGGCTTCGCATTCTTCCAGAGTTCCGCAGCCCGGCGGGCAGGACCAGTTCTTGTCATACTGGTGGCATTTATTGCTGGCGCACATATTTCGCACTTCCGGCATCAGCCGGATGGTGCCGCAGTCCAGCGGAGCCACATGGGAAAGGCCAAGTTCCAGACCTTTTTCTTCTAATTGTTTAAAATCGATCATAAATATTCATCCTTCCTTTTCTGTTTCCTTTTCCGGGAATTCCAGCTCATCCACAAAGCAGTCCTGGAAATTCGGCGAGGTAGCCAGTTCCAGAAATTCTGTTTCTGAGGCAAGGCTGGATGCGGTTTCCCAGAGCTGTTGATTAAGGATGACAGCTTTTGCCCCTTCTCCGGCAGCATTCCCGATGGCGGTGATCCGTTCAAAAAGCTCCTGGGGGATCAGTCCGATCCGGCAGGCACTTTCCGGAGACATATAGCTTCCGAAGGCGCCGGCGATCAGTACTTTGTCAATCTGTGAGATGGTAAGTCCCATATGTTCGGTAAGAAGCTGGATGCCGGCAGACATGGCTGCTTTAGCCAACTGTACTTCCCGGATGTCCTTCTGGGTGAAATAAACGGTTGGTCGTTCTTCTTCCCGGTACAGGACAAAAGCCCAGCCACCATTCACTTTTTCCAGGCGGTCTTTGTTGGCGATGGCTGTGGGATCGGTCAGTTTTTCCGGACGGATCATGCGGCCGGATTCCTCCACGAAACCATGCTCCAGCAGACAGGCCATAAGATCCATCAATCCGGAGCCGCAGATTCCAGTGGGGGTGCCGCCGCCGATGACGGAATATTCCAGTTTGCCGTCCCGGAAGCGGACATGGTCGATGGCTCCCTGGGCTCCACGCATGCCGCAGGTAATCTTGGCGCCCTCGAAGGCAGGACCGGCGGCAGTGGAACAGCAGACACGGCGTTCCCTGTTGCCCAGTACCATTTCTCCATTGGTGCCGATGTCGATCAGAAGAGTCTGTTCTTCCCGTTCGTGATATTCTGCGCTGACCATGCAGCCCACCGTGTCGGCGCCTACGAAACCGGCAATATTAGGCAGTACGAAAACCTGTCCTTTGGGATGTATAGGCAGAGACAGTCTGGAAGCATCCAGCACCAGAGGCTGGGAAACGGCGGGGTGATAGGGCGCACGGACCAGAGATTCCGGAGAAATTCCCAGGAAAAGGTGGCTCATACAGGTGTTTCCCACCAGGGACAGCTGCCAGATGGTTTCTTTCTCAATGCCGGTCTTCTGGCAGAGATCCTCCAGGATCTGGCAGATGGCCTGCCGGACAGCCTGGCAGAGTGGCTCCACAGAGTGTTCCAGAGCATAGTTGGAGCGGAGGATCACATCGGCGCCGTACTGGGACTGGGGATTCAGCAGGCTGGATGCCGCCAGTTCCTGCCCGGTCTCGGCGTTCAGGAGATAACCTACGATCGTTGTGGTGCCCACATCAAATGCGGCCAGGTAACAGGCGGGTTTCTCGTGACTTAGGCCCAGGATTTTTCCCTGGCTGAGAACGGCATAGCCGTCGTTGCTTTCCTGATAGAAGGTCTGCAGTCCGGAGATGATATCCAGGTCTGGAATGATCTGCCGGTTTTCACAGCCAATGGCCTTCAGCAGCCGTTCCCAGTTGGAGACTTTTTCTCCCAGGCGGATCTCCGGAAGATGGAAAGAAACCACGGTGAGATGGGGATAAACAGGGATTTCCCGGGAGGCCCCGGAGGTAAGGATTTTGTGTCCGGAGGCAACGCGGGTGTCAACTACCATATCACCGGTAATCCTGGTGGTGCAGGCTTTCTGTACGCCGGTGATGGGACCGGACTGGATGTGTACCAGACATTTCCCACATCTGCCCAGTCCGCCGCAGGGAGCATCCGGCTGCAGGCCGGCCTGAATCTCCGCTTCCAGTATGGTGGTGTCTTTTGGCACCAGAAGGGTCCGGTCAGATGGCAGGAAGGTGATTCGAAACTGTTCCATAAACACGTACTCCTTTTATCTTTTATCAGGTAAGAAAAGCGGAGGTGCTGTAACACCTCCGCCAGATCAACAGGCTAAATATTGGTTCTTTATGTAAGAAACCGCTGATATTTATGCAGCCAGTTCTTTTGCTTTCTGTGCAGCAGAAGCGGCATCCGGTGTGTAAGCGTCTGCGCCGATCTCAGCAGCAAATTCTGCGGTAATCGGAGCGCCGCCAACCATAATCTTGATGTTGCTGCGGAAATCCTGTGCGTTCAATGCTTCTACAGCAGTCTTCATAGCCGGCATTGTGGTTGTCAGCAGAGCGGACAGACCAACGATCTTAACATCTGGATTCTCTTTTACTGCTTCAATGAATTTTTCAGCAGGTACGTCTACGCCAAGGTCGATTACTTCGAATCCGGCACTTTCAATCATCATGGCAACCAGGTTCTTTCCGATATCATGAAGGTCGCCGGCAACGGTTCCGATGATAACTTTTCCTGCAGCACCAGCGGTACCGGTTGCCAGATGAGGACGAAGAACATCTACACCTTTTTTCATAGCTCTTGCAGCAACCAGCATTTCAGGAACGAAAATTTCGTTGTTTTTGAATTTCTCGCCTACGATGCCCATGCTGTCGATCATTGCGTTCAGGATATCGGTAGCTTCGCTGCCTTCATCCAGTGCTTCCTGAACCAGACCCGGAACTAATTTGGCTTTTCCAGCGATCACGTTATCTGCAACTTCCTGAATTTTACTCATAATGAATTTCCTCCTTGTTTTATAAAAATATTGCTTTTTTGTTTTTGTTTATTCCAGCGGATATGCCGTATCCGGTCCTCCCGCAGTGTCAGATCCGGCCTGTCTCGGAGCAGGTCAGGACTTCTTGGGGCCGATCAGACCGTCACGGTATGCACCGATGTATTCCATACAGTAATCATCCTGTCCCAGCAGAGCTTCTGTAGCATAGATCAGACCAAGCATATCTCTGTTGGTCGGATCCAGGATAGCGCTGTCCAGTCCGGCGTTCATGGCCAGTACGGTGAAGCCCAGGTTCACCAGCTTACGAACCGGAAGGTTAAAGGAAATATTGCTGACTGCAGCAGTAATATGAATGGTTGGATACTGCTTGCGGATGGTGGAGATAACCTCGATATTCATGGCAATTCCATCCTCTGAAGTACAAAGCATTTCAACCAGGGGATCCACATGGATACGGGATGGTGAAATACCGTATTCTTTTGCTTTTGCCATAATACGGTCAAATACGCGAAGTCTGTCAGCGGCGGTTTTGGGAATTCCGGTATCATCGCTTAAAAGAGCGATTACCTGCCAGTCTTTATTTTCAGGCTGTGCCATGATCGGGAAAATTTTGTCGATTTTGTCTCCTTCACCGGATACAGAGTTGAACAGACCGGGACGTTTGCAGTATTTGTAAGCGACGGTCAATACATCCGCGCTGGGGCTGTCCACAGAAATTGGGGTATCTGTTACTTCCTGGATACAATCAATCATCCATTTCAGAGTCTCAGCCTCTACATCTTCCGGTACAGAAGCACAGCAGTCAATGAAAGAGGCATTGGCCTCTGCCTGCATTTTTGCTCTATTTTTAATGAAGTCCGCATCTCTTCTCGCAATCGCATCTGCGACAGCAGGAATGGAACCATTAATTTTTTCACCGATAATAATCACAATGTTTGCCTCCTTTTTTCTTTTTCTCTATTTTATCAAAGAATAGGAATGGTGGAAATACCACAAAGTATTGGAAAAGAGAAAGTGTTTTCATACAATGTGTAGGACAAAGAGCGAGGAGTGAAACTATGCAAAAAGTGTAGATTGCACAGGATTATGAGGAAAAACTATGCAATATTCCCATACGAAATAAGAGAATTCAGAAAACAAAAGGAAAAGAACCGGGCATTATCAAATAAAAAGAAAACAGGCATCAACAGAAATGTCAATGCTCAGAAAAAGGAATCCCGAACTTTTTCCGTCACAAATCCTTGTGATGTCTGTATGTTCTGTGTTATAATACTGCGATAATGTCAGAGACAGGGCTGTCCGGGAATCGGGAGCGGCTGTCGGGGAATGAGGAGCGGGGAAATACTTTGCTGTTCCGGTTAATGGGAACAGGGCGATTCAGCGCAGAGAGGCTCCGGGTCTGAGTTCCGCTGACAGATGATTTTACCAGAACAGGAGGAATTGCTTGTGGCGGGTACAGACCAGAGCAAAATCAGAAATTTTTGTATCATTGCTCATATTGACCATGGAAAATCCACGCTGGCAGACCGGATCATTGAGATGACAGGGCTGCTGACGGACCGCGAGATGCAGTCTCAGGTACTGGATAACATGGAACTGGAACGGGAGCGGGGTATTACCATCAAATCCCAGGCGGTCCGCACCGTATATAAAGCCAGGAACGGCGAGGAATATATTTTTAACCTGATTGACACACCGGGACATGTGGATTTTAATTATGAGGTCTCCAGAAGTCTGGCGGCCTGCGATGGGGCCATTCTGGTGGTGGACGCGGCCCAGGGCATTGAAGCCCAGACCCTTGCCAATGTATATCTGGCACTGGATCACGACCTGGATGTGCTGCCGGTGATCAATAAGATCGATCTTCCCAGTGCGGAACCGGAGCGCGTTATCAATGAGATTGAGGACGTGATCGGGATCGAAGCCCAGGATGCTCCCAGGATCTCGGCAAAAACCGGACTGAATGTGGAGGAAGTGCTGGAACAGATCGTAGAGAAGATACCGGCTCCGGAAGGAGACGCGGACGCGCCGCTGAAGGCCCTGATCTTCGACTCTCTCTACGATTCCTATAAGGGAGTGATCGTATTTTTCCGCGTGATGGACGGCGTGGTCCGCAAGGGAACGCCGGTGAAGATGATGGCAACGGGAGCTTCCTTTGAAGTGGTAGAGGTGGGCTATTTCGGCGCCGGCCAGTTTATTCCCTGTGAGGAACTCAGCGCGGGGATGGTGGGTTACCTCACCGCCAGCATTAAGAATGTAAGAGACACCCGGGTGGGTGATACTATTACCAATCGTGACAACCCATGTGAAGAAGCTCTGCCGGGCTATAAGAAAGTAAATCCCATGGTTTACTGCGGTATGTATCCGGCAGACGGGGCAAAGTATCCGGATCTGCGGGACGCCCTGGAGAAGCTGCAGCTCAACGATGCATCGCTGTTCTATGAACCGGAGACGTCGGTGGCACTGGGATTTGGTTTCCGGTGCGGATTTCTTGGACTGCTCCATCTGGAGATCATCCAGGAGCGTCTGGAGCGGGAATACAATCTGGATCTGGTGACTACGGCGCCGGGCGTAATCTACAAAGTGTATAAGACCAACGGAGAGATGGTGGAACTGACCAATCCCTCCAATCTGCCGGATCCGTCGGAGATCGATTATATGGAAGAACCCATGGTGAAGGCGGAGATCATGGTGACTACCGAATTTATCGGTTCCATTATGGAACTGTGCCAGGAACGGCGGGGTCAGTACGAGGGCATGGAATATATGGAAGAAACCCGTGCGGTGCTGCGCTATAAGCTGCCGCTGAATGAGATCATCTATGATTTCTTTGATGCGCTGAAATCCCGTTCCAGAGGTTATGCTTCTCTGGACTATGATCTGTGCGGATACGAGAGAAGCGACCTGGTGAAGCTGGATATCCTGGTGAACCGGGAAGAAGTGGATGCCCTTTCCTTTATTGTCCATGCGGATACGGCCTATGAGCGCGGCCGGAAGATGTGCGAGAAGCTGAAAGAAGAGATCCCCAGACAGCTTTTCGAAATTCCGATCCAGGCAGCTGTGGGCAGCAAGATCATAGCCCGGGAGACAGTGAAGGCCATGCGCAAGGATGTGCTGGCCAAGTGTTATGGCGGAGATATTACCCGTAAGAAGAAGCTGCTGGAGAAACAGAAGGAAGGCAAGAAGCGGATGCGCCAGATTGGAAATGTGGAGATCCCGCAGAAAGCCTTTATGAGTGTACTGAAACTGGATGATAAATAATGATCGGTGCAGTGTGATCCGAAGTGAGAAGACCGGACAGAAGACAGTCTGATGAGAAAAGAACTGCAAAAGGAACCGGGATGGCTCTTAGAGAGAGTCGTCCCGGTTCTTTTTGCCCTTTTTTCGCTGACGGACACATTCCGTCAGCAGATATTCGATCTGCCCGTTAACAGAACGGAAATCGTCTTCCGCCCACTGGGCGATCTCATGATAAAGGGTAGCAGACAGTCGCAATGGAATCTGCTTTTTCGCTTTTTCTTTCTGGGGATCAGCCATTGCTACCCTCCTTTTTCAGACGATGGTTTCATTGGCAGCTGCTCTGAAATTTAATAAAGGGAGCCGCTGTTGACGATGGGCTGCGCGTCCTTGTTTCCGCACAGGACCACCAGCAGATTGCTGACCATGGCGGCCTTTCGCTCTTCGTCCAGCTCCACGATCTGATTCTCGGAAAGCTGGTTCAGGGCCATTTCCACCATGCTCACAGCACCTTCCACGATCTTCTGGCGGGCATCGATGATGGCCGCCGCCTGCTGCCTCTGGAGCATGGCGGATGCAATCTCCGGTGCATAGGCCAGATGAGTGATGCGGACATCCAGGATCTCGATGCCGGCGTCTGCCACTTTCTGCTGCAGTTCTTCCTGCATGATATCGGCGATCTCCTGGCTGCTGCCCCGCAGAGTTTTCTCATCCATGCCGTCGTTGGTGTCATAGGGGTAATGACGGGCGGCATTCCTGGTAATGGCATCACACTGGATGGAGAGGTATTCCACGTAGTTTTCCACGTTCAGGACCGCCTTGGTGGCATTAGCGACCCGCCAGATGACCACTGTACCGATCTCCACCGGATTGCCCAGTTCATCGTTGACCTTCTGGCGCTTGTTGTCCAGGGTCAGCGTACGCAGGGAAACTTTTTTGCGGATGCTGGTGCTGCCGGTACTGACGGAAATTTCCGTGTCCCCGGTGGACGCAGTCTTGGCAGCCCTGAGATTCCGCTGTTCCGCGGTGGGATTGATGGCAGTACAGAATGGATTGACCCAGTAAAAGCCTGGCTGATACAGGGTGCCGTAGTAATTGCCGAACAGAGTGAGGACCAGCGCTTCGTTGGGGTGGATTACCTTCAGGCCGCACAGGAGGATGGTCCCTCCCACTGCCAGAAAAATACAGAGGATGATCCCCACAGTCAGCAGGGCTGCAGACAAGGCAGATTCCTGCGATTCAAAATACAGCGCCCCTGCCACACAGGGAGCCCAGCAGAAAATCAGCATGAACAGGCCCAGAAGCAGGTATGTCATACCAGAACGGGCATTCAGAATCTTTTCTTCCGTAATCATTTGTTTTGTTTCCATAACCCCATCCTCCTCATTTTGGAATGAAAATGATATTAATTTGATATCATTATAATATAATCTGGAAGGTGAAATGTCAATAGATTTTTCAGAGGGAGTGTGCTATGATAAATTTTCGAAAGAATATCCCGGAGGCGGGACAGGGAGGAACACGCTTATGAGCAGTGGAAAACTGGAGCTTTATATACATCTGCCTTTTTGTGTCCGTAAATGCAGTTACTGCGATTTTCTGTCAGGAAATTATGGGGAGGAGATCCGGAGCAGATATCTGAAAACTCTCCAGCAGGAAATCCGGCAGGCGGCATCGGAAGTCCAGGATTACAGAGTTACCACCGTGTATTTTGGCGGAGGGACACCGTCTCTGCTGTCCGGCAGAGAAATCGGGACGCTGATGGATTGCATAGCGGCCGGGTACAGTCTGGAGGAAGACGTGGAGATTACCATGGAAGGGAATCCCGGAACCTTTACCGGCCAGAAGCTGCAGGGCTGGAAAAAGGCAGGGGTGAACCGGCTGAGCATTGGCTGTCAGTCGGTGCTGAACCGGGAACTGCAGCTGCTGGGCAGGATCCATACATTCCGGGAATTTCAGAAAAGCTTCCGGGAGGCCAGAGAAGCTGGATTTGAAAATATCAATGTGGATCTGATGTCGGGGCTGCCGGGCCAGACGCCCCAGGACTGGGAGACAAGTCTGCGGACCATAGGAGAACTGGGGCCGGAACATATTTCTGCCTACAGTCTCATTGTGGAAGAGGGAACTCCTTTTGCGGAAATGGACCTGCAGCTGCCGGGGGAAGAACTGGAACGGCAGATGTATGAGGATACAGAGAAGGTACTGGCAGAATATGGGTATTCCTGCTATGAGATCTCCAACTATGCCAGTGACGGCCGGGAGTGCCGCCATAATATCGGTTATTGGAAGCGGGAAAACTATCTGGGATTTGGCCTGGGAGCTGCTTCTCTTCTGGAAAATGTACGGTTTTCCAACCGGCCTGACATGGAAGGGTACCTGAAGAGCAAAGGAGAGCCGGCAAAGCTGCGGCAGGAGATACAGAGGCTGTCCAAACAGGAACAGATGGAAGAATTTATGTTTCTGGGACTGCGCATGACCGAAGGTGTTTCGGAAGAAGAATTCAGGAGACTGTTTTCCTGTGATATCCATGAAATTTACGGTGATATCCTGGAAAAATATCAGCGAATGCAGATGCTGGAGTGCAGAGACGGCCGGATCTTCCTGACAAAACAGGGGATTTTTGTGAGCAATCCGATTCTGGCGGATTTTCTCCTTTAAAGGATGTCTGGGTCAAAAGGTCAGAATCCGTCTGTGTCTGCACGGCAGCGGATGACCGGCCCTGGGCCTTGCCGGAAAATGAGAAAGAAGTGGATCAGATGCCGCCATTTTCAGAAAAAATACCGAACAAATGTTTGCAAAAGCAGATGCCTTATAGTATAATGTTCGGATAATATCGGGAACGGAAGATAAAGGATGAATGGTTCCGGATTTTCTGTTTCTGCAATTTTTCAAAATACATCTGCAAAAGAGATATGTTTTTTCAGAATGGGAAACACTACTTATATTAGAGGAGAATAACATGGCAGCTAACAAAAAAGAAAAACAGTTTATTAAAATACGCGGTGCCAATGTCAACAATCTGAAGCATCTGGACGTGGATATTCCCAGAAACGAATTTGTGGTGCTGACCGGGCTTTCCGGTTCCGGCAAGTCGTCTCTGGCTTTCGATACGATTTATGCAGAAGGACAGCGGCGCTATATGGAGTCATTGTCATCTTATGCAAGACAGTTTCTGGGTCAGATGGAGAAACCGGATGTGGAGAGTATCGAAGGACTTTCTCCTGCCATTTCCATTGATCAGAAGTCTACGAACCGGAATCCCCGTTCCACTGTGGGGACAGTGACGGAGATTTATGATTATTTCCGCCTGCTTTATGCCAGGATCGGAATTCCGCACTGTCCGAAATGCGGCCGGGAGATCCGGAAGCAGACTGTGGATCAGATGGTGGATCAGGTGATGCAGCTGCCGGAGCGGTCCAGGATACAGTTGCTGGCTCCGGTGGTGCGGGGGCGGAAGGGAACCCATGCCAAGCTGCTGGAACAGGCCCGCAGGAGCGGTTATGTCCGGGTGATCATTGACGGGAATCTCTACGAGCTTTCCGAGGAGATCAGCCTGGACAAGAACATCAAGCACACCATAGCCATTGTGGTGGACAGGCTGGTGATCAAACCGGGGATTGAGAAGCGTCTCACGGATTCTCTGGAAACAGTGCTGGGGCTTACAGACGGGCTGGCCGTGGTGGATAAGCTGGACGGTACCTATATGAATTTCAGTCAGAGCTTCTCCTGTCCGGACTGTGGGATCAGTGTGGACGAGATCGAGCCCCGCAGCTTTTCCTTTAACAATCCTTTTGGAGCATGCCCGGAGTGTCTGGGACTGGGATACCGGATGGAATTTGATCCGGAGCTGATGATACCGGACCGGAAGCTGAGTATTGCCCAGGGAGCCATTGTGGTGACCGGATGGCAGTCCTGTACCGACAAGAACAGTTTTACCAGGGCCATTCTGGATGCGCTGGCAGAAGAATACCAGTTCAGCCTGGACACGCCTTTCGCGGAGTATCCGCAGGAAATCCAGGATATGCTGATCTATGGCACCCAGGGACGGTCGGTAAAGGTGCGTTACAAAGGACAGAGGGGTGTAGGTGTTTACGATGTGGCTTTTGAAGGCCTGATCAAGAATGTGGAACGGCGTTATAAGGAAACCGGTTCCGACATCATGAAACAGGAATACGAAAGCTTTATGCGGATCACTCCCTGTCCGGTCTGCCATGGCCAGAGACTGAAGAAGGAATCGCTGGCGGTGACGGTCTGTGATAAAAATATTTATGAGCTGACTTCCATGTCTATTGATTCGCTGAAGAAGTTTCTGGGAGAAATGAAGCTTACGGAGACACAGGAAATGATCGGACATCAGGTATTGAAGGAGATCCGTGCCCGGGTGGGATTTCTGGCGGATGTGGGGTTGGAATATCTGACCCTGTCCAGAGCCACAGGTACTCTGTCCGGCGGAGAAGCGCAGCGGATCCGCCTGGCTACCCAGATCGGATCCGGTCTGGTGGGCGTTGCCTATATTCTGGATGAACCCAGCATTGGACTCCATCAGCGGGATAATGACAAACTGCTGCATACGCTGACCCATCTTCGTGACCTGGGGAATACATTGATCGTTGTGGAACACGATGAGGACACCATGCGGGCAGCGGATTGCATCGTGGACATTGGGCCGGGAGCCGGTGAACATGGCGGAGAACTGGTGGCTGTGGGAACGGCGGAGGACCTGATGCGCAATCCGGACTCTATTACCGGAGCATATTTGAGCGGCCGGTTGAAGATACCGGTGCCGGAGATCCGGAAAGAGCCTGCGGGCTGGCTGACAGTACGAGGTGCCAGACAGAATAATCTGAAGAATATTAATGTGGAATTTCCGCTGGGTGTTATGACATGTGTGACGGGCGTATCCGGCTCCGGGAAGAGCTCTCTGGTCAACGAGATCCTCTATAAGTCACTGGCCAGGAATCTGAACCGGGCCAGATGTATTCCCGGAGATCACGACGGAATTGACGGCATGGAAGCGCTGGATAAAGTCATCAATATCGATCAGTCTCCCATTGGACGGACGCCCCGGTCCAATCCGGCTACCTATACCGGTGTGTTTGATCAGATCCGGGATCTGTTTGCGGCGACTGCAGATGCCAAAGCCAGAGGATACAAAAAAGGCCGTTTCAGCTTTAATGTGAAAGGAGGCCGCTGCGAGGCCTGCAGCGGAGACGGCATTATCAAGATCGAAATGCATTTTCTGCCGGATGTCTATGTTCCCTGTGAAGTATGTAAGGGAAAACGTTATAATCGGGAGACTCTGGAGGTAAAATATAAAGACAAAAGTATCTACGATGTGCTGAATATGACGGTGGAGGAGGCGCTGGAGTTTTTTGCGCACATTCCCTCTATCCAGAGAAAGATACAGACGCTGTATGACGTGGGGCTGTCTTATATCCGCCTGGGACAGCCGTCTACAGAGCTGTCCGGCGGAGAGGCTCAGCGGATCAAACTGGCTACAGAACTGTCCAAGCGGAGCACCGGCAGGACCATTTATATTCTGGACGAGCCAACGACCGGGCTGCATTTTGCGGATGTGCATAAGCTGATCGATATCCTGCACCGGCTGGCAGAAGGCGGCAATACGGTGGTGGTCATTGAGCATAATCTGGATGTGATCAAGACGGCAGATTATATTATCGATATCGGGCCGGAAGGCGGGGATAAGGGAGGTACGGTCATTGCACGGGGAACACCGGAGGAAGTGGCGAAGAATCCTGATTCCTATACCGGCCAGTACATCCGCAGATATCTGAATGCATAACGGACAGGGGAGATTTCCCTGGTGTCCCTTGCTCTCGGCGGGGGATTTGTATATAATGTTACCAGGGAAAACGCTGACCCATAGAAAAGTGATCCGCATAGAAGTATAGAAAGGGGAATGTACAGGCTATGGCAGCAAGCGATATTGGAATAGATCTTGGAACATCCAGTATACTGGTGTATGCCACAGGTAAGGGAATCGTTTTGAAGGAACCCTCTGTGGTAGCTTACGATAAAGACACACAGAAGATCCGGGCCATTGGAGAGGAAGCGCGGCAGATGATCGGGCGGACGCCGGGGAATATCGAGGCGATCCGGCCGTTGAGACAGGGAGTGATCACCGATTATATGATCACCGAAAAGATGCTGAAATACTTTATATCCAAGGCGATCGGGAGAAGAGCCTTCCGGAAGCCCAGGATCAGCATCTGCGTGCCAAGCGGAGTGACTGACGTAGAACGGAAGGCAGTGGAGGAAGCCACTTACCAGGCGGGAGCCAGGGAAGTCTATCTCATTGAAGAACCGGTGGCCGCAGCCATTGGCGCGGGGATTGATATCCTGCGGCCCTGTGGAAATATGGTGGTGGATATCGGAGGCGGAACTACGGATGTTGCGGTACTGTCTCTGGGAGATACGGTGGTATCCGCTTCGGTGAAGGTGGCCGGTGATAATTTCGATCAGGCCATCATGCGCTATGTGCGCAAGCAGCACAATCTGTTTATTGGAGAGATGACAGCGGAATCCATCAAGATACAGATTGGTATGGCCTATGAGAAGCCGGATATTACCACAATGGAGGTAAAGGGCCGTAATGTGATCACCGGACTTCCCAAAGTTGCCCGACTGACTTCAGAAGAAATCCGTGGGGCTCTGAAAGAATGTACAGCGCAGATCGTGGAGACGGTGCACAGTGTTCTGGAAAAAACACCGCCGGAACTGGCGGCGGATGTGGCAGACCGCGGGATCGTGCTGACCGGAGGCGGCGCGCTGCTGGATGGAATGGACAAACTGATCGAAGAGAAGACCGGTATCAATACCATATTGGCACAGGATCCCATGATGGCTGTGGCCATAGGCACAGGCAGCTATGCAGAGATCGCATCGAAGATGGCATAAAAACAGAAACCGGCGGGACAGTGCGCGCTTTAGCAGAAGCGTCTGGTGCGTTTTACAGTGAGAGGGGCTATGAGGAGGCAGGGATCGTCTGTCCGGCATAGTCCTTTTGTGTGGAAAGATTTCCTGATTCTGCCGAAGGACAGGACTCAGGAGTAATGGAGGATACAATGGAAACTATAACCGGTTATGTGGATCATATTATATTCCGAAATGAGGATAACGGCTATACAGTGCTGACTCTGGTGCAGAAAAAAGAAGAGATCACCTGTGTGGGAACGTTTCAGTACATTGGACAGGGGGAACTGATCGAAGCACAGGGAGAGTTTACGGAACACCCGGTCTATGGAAAACAGTTCCAGATCTCGGCTTTTGAAACGAAGATCCCGGAAGATGCCATGGCCATGGAACGGTATCTGGGTTCCGGCGCGATCAAAGGAATCGGAACGGCGTTGGCGGCCCGGATCGTGCGCCGGTTTGGAGAAAATACGTTTCAGATCCTGGAAGAGGAGCCGGAACGGCTGGCGGAGATCAGGGGAATCAGCGAGCGGATGGCACGGGAGATCGCCCAGCAGGTGGAAGAGAAGGCTGATATGCGGAAAGCCATGATGTTTCTGCAAAAGTACGGAATCTCTCTGACACTGGGTGCAAAGATCTATCAGAAATACGGACAGGAAATTTATCATGTGATCCAGGAGAATCCCTATCGCATGGCAGAAGATATTGCGGGAGTGGGCTTTAAGATCGCAGATGAGATCGCGGCAAAAGCGGGGATTCATACGGATTCGGAATACCGGATCCGGAGCGGCCTGCTCTATGTGCTGCTCCAGGCAACGGGAGAAGGGCATACCTGTCTGCCCCAGACGGTTCTGCTGGAAAGAGCTCAGGCGCTGCTGGGGGTTGAAACGCAGGATATGGAGAAATATCTGATGGATCTGGCCATTGAGCGAAAGATCGTGCTCAAAGAATTGCAGGAACGGAAGCTGGTCTACAGCAGCCAGAATTATTATCTGGAACTGAATACGGCACGGATGCTGAAAGATCTGAACATTTTTCATGAAGAAGGCCAGAAGCGGCTGGAACGGCGCCTGGAAGCAGTGGAGAAAAGCACGGGGACCGTACTGGATGAACGGCAGCGCCTTGCTGTCCGGGAAGCGGCCAGAAGAGGGCTCCTGATCCTGACCGGAGGGCCGGGAACCGGTAAGACCACCACCATCAACGCGATTCTCCGTTATTTTGAAGGAGAGGAAATGGAGATCCGGCTGGCGGCTCCCACAGGAAGAGCTGCAAAGCGGATGACAGAGGCCACTGGTTACGAGGCCCAGACCATTCACCGTCTGCTGGAGCTGACGGGAATGCCGGAAGACAGTTCTCAGAATGCTCATTTTGAAAGAAATGAGCAGAACCCTCTGGAGGCGGACCTGATCATTATTGATGAAATGTCTATGGTGGATATCCATCTGATGCATTCTCTGCTGTCGGCCATTACCGTGGGAACCCGTCTGGTCCTGGTGGGAGATGTGGATCAGCTGCCCAGTGTGGGACCGGGCAATGTGCTGCGGGATATGATCGCGTCCCAGGCGTTTCCGGTGGTGGAACTGAATAAGATTTTCCGGCAGGCGTCCCAGAGTGACATTGTGGTGAATGCTCACAAGATCAACCGGGGAGAACAGATTAACCTGGACAACAAAAGCCGGGACTTCTTTTTTCTGAAACGGCAGGACGCAGATGTGATCATCCGGGTTATCATTGCATTGATCCAGGAAAAATTGCCGCCATATGTAAAAGCCAGTCCCTGGGAGATCCAGGTTCTGACCCCCATGCGGAAAGGACTTCTGGGGGTAGAACGGCTGAATCTGGTTCTGCAGAAATATCTGAATCCGGCCTCTCCCCAAAAAAAGGAAAAAGAATACGGACAGGGATTGTTCCGGCAGGGTGACAAGGTCATGCAGATCAAAAACAATTACCAGACCGAATGGGAAATCCGGGGAAAATACGGAATCCCGGTGGAAAAAGGTGTGGGCGTATTCAACGGCGATACGGGGATTGTCAGGGATATGAATGATTTTGCGGAGACCATGACGGTGGAATTTGAGGAGGGGAGGTTTGTGGAGTATTCCTATAAGCAGCTGGATGAGCTGGAGCTGGCCTATGCAGTCACCATACATAAATCCCAGGGAAGCGAATACCCGGCGGTGATCCTGCCGCTGCTGAGCGGGCCCCGAATGCTGATGAACCGGAATCTTCTGTATACAGCAGTGACCAGAGCCAGAAAATGTGTGACGGTGGTGGGAAGCGAGGAGACCGTCTGCCAGATGATCCAAAATGAGAGAGAACAGAGACGGTACAGCACGCTGGATGTGCGGATCCGTGAGATGGAGGAACTGGAACACAGCGGAATCCTGTAAGGGGCCGGCGGGGGGACGTTTCCCCTCGGCGCCGGAAAACACCGGACACAGGAAGTTATCGGAACAGGGAGAATGTGCCGCTTTGGCCGCGGTACAGATTGAAAGGAAGAGAGCTGCCGGGGAAGAAAGGCAGTGCTTATGAAAAAATGGAATGATACCATATGGAATGTGCTTTATCCGAGAAGATGCCCGGTATGCCATGAGATCCTGGGTGACAGCCGGTGGCTGGTCTGCCCATCCTGTGTGGGAAGGCTGAAGCCGATAGGAGAACCCTGCTGCAGAATATGCGGAAAGGCGCTGACTGACCGGGAAGGAGAACTTTGCGCAGACTGCGGCCGGCACGCCCATGTGTTTACGGCCGGGCGGGGGATTTTTCCCTATAACAGGTGGGCCCATCGTTCAGTTCTGAAATATAAAGAAGGAGGCCGGCGGGAATACGAGCGGTTTTATATACAGGCAGCGGCTGTATACGGAAAAATCTGGGCGCAAAGCTGCAGACCCCAGGTGCTGATTCCGGTGCCCATGTATCCGAAAGACCGCAGAAAACGGGGCTTTTTTCCGGCTGGCGAACTGGCCCGAGGCCTGAGTGCGGCATGGAATATCCCGGTAGATGAAATGCTGATCCGAAAGGTCCGGAGGACAAAACCGCAGAAAGAACTGGACAGAGCCGGGCGGCGCAGGAATGTGGCCGGAGCGTTTACAGGAAGAGCCGGAGACTGGGGACTGCAAAGAATCATGCTTATTGATGATGTCTATACTACGGGAAGTACTCTGGATGCCGCGGCAGCGGTGGCCCGGGAACACGGTGTCATGGAAATCTATTTTCTGACTGTTTTTACAGGAGACGGGTATTAAGAGGCGAAAAAGTTCTTTCATTTGGCAGGTATGTGTGATACAATATAATCCGTATGAGTATTTCTGAAACGGGGGATCTGTTTTCTCTGTATCTTCCAATATGGAACGGAAGAAATACCGGCCTGCGGGCTGTATGCATGAAGGAGAAGTTTATGTTAAACGTAGAAAAGATCAAGCTGATGACAAAGCTTTCCGTATATGAAAACACAGAAGGAAAAAAATATCTGCCCATCAGTAAGTATTATCGAAGTGACTACATAGGTCTGGCGCTGATCAAGAATTTTTTTATCACCACCATCGGCTATCTGCTTCTGGTGGCGGCAGTGGTGGCTTATTACAGCGAGTATCTGCTGTCCAACATTCATAAGATGAACCTGGTGAGCCTTGGTGTGGAGCTGATTTTGGGTTATGTAGCAATGCTTGTGTTTTATTCTCTTCTGACCTATATTCAGTATGCGGTAAAATACCGGAAAGCAAAAAAGAGTGTAAAGGAATATTACGTGAATCTGAGCAAGCTGGCCCGGATGTATGACCGGGAAGAGAGAAAAGCCGGCGGACGGAATGGAGGCAGGAGGAAATAATATGACAGTGTTATTAGAGTTTAAACAGCGGTTAAAAGATTTTTACGGAGAATATGAGAGCTATGTTCTGCCTGTGCTTAAGTTTGTCCTGGCTCTTGTGTATTTTTTCTGGATCAACGGAGTGACAGGATTTTCCGATCCCCTGACAAGTCCTTTTGTAGTGCTGATCTTGGCACTGTTCTGTGCGATACTTCCCGAAAATATGATAATGTGGTTTGGATTTGCGCTGATCATCGGCAACTGCTACAGCCTGGGCATTGAGGTGGCGGGGTTTGCTGCGGTGCTGATTCTGCTCATGCTGATCCTTTTTCTGCGGTTCAGCGCAAAATGCAACCTGATCATGGCCATTACGCCCATTGGATTTGCTGCCCAGATCCCGGCTGTGGTACCCATTGGAAGCGGGCTTCTGTGTTCGCCTATTGCCGCATTTCCAGGCGGATGCAGTGTGATTCTCTATTATTTCCTGCAGTTCCTGGATGAACAGTCTACGGTGCTCATGAATACAGATACGGAGATTACACAGAAGATCAAGCTGATGGCAGACGGACTGATGGGGAATGAAGAGATGTGGCTCACCGTTCTGGCTTTTGTGGCGGTGATCCTGCTGGTGGATCTGATCCGTACCCGTTCTCTGGATTATGCATGGAGGATCTCCATCGTGGTAGGCGGTGTGACGTATATCCTGGTCATGCTGGCCGGAGGTCTGTTCCTGGAAGTGGAAGTCAACATGATCAGCGTGATCATCTTTACCGTGATCGCTGTGATCCTTGGGCTGGTTCTGGAATTCTTTGCTTTTGGCGGTGATTATACCCGCACAGAAAAAATCGAATACGAAGACGACGAATATTTTTATTATGTGAAGGCTGTGCCCAAAGTTTCCATTACGGCTTCCAAACGAAAGATCAAGAAGATCAACGGAGGAAGGGAACAGGAAGCGCGGCATACTCCGGAAGAGGAGACTGTGGTGGAATACGCCAATCCTATTTTTGAAGAAGATTCCTGGGAATCGACTCCTGATATTTCAGAAGCGCCCCAGACAACTTCCCCCAATCCGGGGGACAGGGTGGTCCCGGAAATCGAAAAACCGGAGATCGATACCGTGGATTTTGAGAAAAAGCTGGAAGAGTCTCTGAAGGACCTGTAAATAAGAACCGGTAGGGAAAGGAGGAAATGATGAACAACCTGGGAGAATTAATATCGAATTATATACCAAGAATTTCACTTCCCAGAATCGGAGTTATTGATATTATAGAAATTTTACTGATTTCCTTCTTCGTTTACCAGTTTATGCGCTGGATCAAAACGACCCGGGCTTACATGCTGCTGAAGGGAATCCTGGTGGTGCTGGTGTTCATCCTGCTGGCTTATGTTTTCAAGATGAACACGATCATCTGGATCATCAAGAATATCTCTACAGTGCTGATTACCGGTATTATCGTTATTTTTCAGCCTGAGCTGCGAAAAGCTCTGGAACAGCTGGGACAGAAGAAGATCGTATCTTCACTTATCCCGTTTGATTCCGGCAAGGAGGTTACCGAACGTTTTACGGACAAGACGATCAATGAGATCGTAAAGGCCTGTTTTGATATGGGAGCAGTAAAGACGGGAGCGCTGATCGTAGTAGAGCAGAATATCATTCTCAGCGAGTATGAGCGGACCGGGATCACATTGGATTCCCTGATTACCAGTCAGCTGCTGATCAATATATTTGAACATAATACGCCTCTTCATGACGGGGCAGTGATCGTACGGGGCAATCGTATTGTGGCAGCTACCTGTTATCTGCCGCTGTCAGATAACATGCTGCTGAGCAAGCAGCTGGGCACACGGCACAGAGCCGGTGTGGGAATCAGTGAGGTAAGCGATTCTCTTACAATCATTGTATCGGAAGAAACCGGTCAGGTATCCACTGCCATGAATGGAAAACTGAAGCGGAATATAGACAGCGATACGCTGCGTACGGAGCTGGCGAAGATCCAGAATAAAACACATGTGGACAGCAAGAAGCTGAAACAGCTTCTAAAAGGGAGGGAAAAGCGTGAAAGAAAAATTTCTGAATAATATCCCTCTGAAGATCATGTCGGTGGCTGTTGCCATCGTAGTCTGGCTGCTGGTGGTAAATATTGATGATCCTATTCAAACCCGACTGATTTCCGATGTTAAGGTGCAGGTTTTGAATGAAGCATATGTGGAAAGCGGCGGACAGATGTGCCTGATCGAAGAAGGACAGGACAGTATAACGGTTCAGGTGACCGGGAACAGAAAAACTCTCGAGAACCTTACTGCAGCGGATATTGTGGCAACTGCGGATATGAAGCAGATGATCGATCTGGATACCAATCCGGTCATGGTTCCCATCGCTGTAAGCTGCAGCGGAATTTCTCAGGGCAATATTCAGGCTATTCCCCGCAATATGGAAGTGACCATTGAGGAAATGATGACCCAGGAGTTCATTGTGACGGTAGATACATCGGAAGTGCAGACCGGTGCAGAATTTGATATTGGAGAGGCCACAGCCAGTCCGGAAAAAATTGAGATTACAGGCCCGCAGTCCCTGATCAAGAAAATTGACAGGGTCGTGGCCAGAGTAAGTCTGTCCGGCGTTACCGAAGATGTTAACACCAGAGTATCTCTTGTGATCTATGACCGGAATCAGGAACAGCTTACCAGTACCCAGATGCAGTATCTGAAGTATGATATTTCAGAACCTACCGTGGATGTTGCCATCAAACTCTGGGAAGTCAGAGACAATGTGAGCATATCCGCATCTTATGTGGGAGAACCGGCCACCGGTTATAAGGTGGACAGCCTGACCTTTACACCATCTGAAGTACGGGTGGCAGGAACAGAAGAGGCATTGGAAGAGCTGGCTGCCAATGGCAACAAGATTGAAATTCCGGCAGAGAGTATAGATGTGACAGGTAAGTCAGAAGATTTTGAAACAAGAGTGGATATTTCTCAGCTGCTGCCGGAAGGGCTTAAGCTGGCCACGGGAACCAGTGAATTTGTCATTGTACGGGCAAATGTCCTGCCGGTGGGAAGTAAAGAATATTCTATTCCCACAAAGAATATCAGCATTGAGAATGTGGAAGAAGGTCTGCAGGCTGTATGCGAGACAGAGAAAGTGGATATCCGGGTAGGCGAAAGTACAGCCAGTCTGGATAATCTGGATGAGAGCGATATTCAGCTTTCTGTGGATCTCAGCGGAAAGACAGAGGGAAGCTATGAGGTGCCGGTGGAAGTGACTTTGCCCACCGGATATGTGACTGTGTCGGATGCCGTGGTAACCATCAAACTGACGGAGCTGGCGGATACAACAGATGAAAGTGAATAGGGGGCAAGAAGATGATCAGCCAGAAAGTAACTGTGATAAATCCAACCGGTCTTCATTTACGGCCAGCAGGAACACTCTGTAAAGAGGCAATGAAGTTTAAGTCTCTGATCACATTTACCACGAAAGATGTCACTGCTAACGCCAAAAGCGTTCTGAGCGTACTGGGGGCATGTGTAAAATGCGGAGATGAGATTGAACTGACCTGCGAAGGCGAAGACGAAAAGGAAGCAATGGAATCTCTTGTGAAGGCCATTGAAAGCGGCCTGGGAGAATAGAGAAGGAAAGCTTGGAAAGGGTATACAAAATGGGTATCGGGCCTGGGAACCGCCTCTCCGCGTCAGCGGGAGGCGGTTCCCAGGCCCGGATCTGTTTTGGCGGATTTTTCTTACGAATACCGAGGAAGACGCGGCGCAAGATTGGGAACATCGGATTGCATCCGAAAGTACCCAGGCTTATACCCGGAAGATCCGGGTGGGAGATCGGGAAATCTGGGAAGAAGGCGGGAAGTTCCGAATATCCCCGTAGAAACCGGCCGGAATCGTGTCCGCAAGTTGGAAAGAGGATGATCAATCAAACCGGCCAGATCTGTGTCCGCAGGTTGGAAAGAGGATGATCTCTCAAAACCGGCCAGATCTGTGTCCACAGGTTGGATTTGGATCTTCAGATATGTATAGAAGTATTTTTCTCCGTGTCTACGTTATAGGGTACAGTATATACCGCGGAATACGGCACAGAGATCAGAAAGCTGAAAAGCGCCCGTAAATCCTGGCCCTGAGATACGGTGGAAAAGCTGGAAGTGCAGAAATCCCCCGTAGAATTTTGGTGGGAGATACGGCAGAAAAGCCGGAAGTGAGAAAACTACCCGTAAACCCTGGCCATGAGATACGGTAGAAAAGCCGGAAGTGAGGAAAGCGCCCGTAAATCCTGGCCATGAGATACGGCAGAAAAGCCGGAACTGAGGAAACTACCCGTAAACCCTGGCCATGAGATACGGCAGAAAAGCCGGAAGTGAGGAAACTACCCGTAAACCCTGGCCAGGAAATACGGCAGAAAAAGCAAAAGTGAGGAAACTACCCGTAAACCCTGGCCCTGAGATACGGCAGAAAAAGCAAAAGTGCAGAAACCACCCGTAAAGTTCGGCCAGGAGATACGGTAGAAAAAGCAGAAGTGAAGAAACCACCCGTAAATCCCAGCCGTGAGATACGGCAGAAAAAGCAGAAATGCAGAAATCACCCGTACCCCCCAGCCGTGAGATACGGCACAGAGATCAGAAAGCTGAAAAGCGCCCGTACCCCTCCCGGCCGGGAGATACAAAAAAGAAACCAGAAAACAGAATTACCCTTGTTCCAGTCCGGAGAGCAGCTGAAGCAGTTCACTTTCTGGCCGGTTTCGATAGCTGGGATCGAAGGCCTGCAGCTCTGCCAGGGTGTCAAATTCCAGAATGCTTCCTGGTCCGTAGTTTTTTTGATAAAGGGTCAGTTCCGGCAAATGAGCCATATAGATTTTCTCCCAGAGAAGATCCCTGGTCTGAGGAAGATCATATTCCTTCAGAAGAATTTCCAGAAAATCATGGGTGAAGGTCTCGTCCCAGAGTACATGACCAAGCATATACCAGGAATCGGCGCCGCCGATGTGAACATCGGTAATCCTGCCGGAGCTGTCGGTGGTGAGACAGTATTCTTCTGTGGGGCCGTCTGCGTAAAGAGCAGAATAGAAAGGCCTTTCTGCCTGTGCGCAAAAAGGATTTTCCGGGAAATAGTTATCCGAAGAACAGATATAGCTGTTGGCAAGTACATCTCTGGCGTAATAGATACTGGCATGGTTGTTCCGGACATGGTATTCCGGGTTCTCGATCAGGCGGACATGGAGCAGGTCTTCCAGATAACGGAACAGATCACCCATGTATCCGGTAACCACATAGATATCGGAGATACCGGCAGCCTGCAGCTGACGGATCTGGCGTTCAATAAGGATTTCGCCCCGGACCGGCAGGAGTGCCTTGGGACGAATAGAAGAAAGCGGGGCCAGGCGGCTGGAAAAGCCGGCGGCCAGAATTACAGCATTATCAATTTTCATAAGTAACTCCATTTCATCGCCTGCATCAGGCGGTCTTTGTTTTCCCTTAGTTGATCTGGGGGTCAAAAATACCAGACGGTTTCTGTTCACTTGCTTCTGGTATCTTTAATCATGAACAGTATTGTAACGGCTGCCCGGTCTTCTGTCAAGAAACGGAGAGGCCAGAAGGCACACAACGGAGAGGCCAGAAGACACACAACGGAAAAGCTAGAAGGCATGCAACAGAGAAGTCAGCAGGCGAGCAATGGTAGAATGCCCGAATGCCATGTGTCATAAAGCAACACATATGGATTTGACAGACAGCAGCTTGAGACGGATTTCCTGAAGCTGGAGTATTCCCGGGCGAAGCAGGTCTTTTATTCTGAATATATGTGTCGGCAAATACTTACACTTATGTTTTGAACGGTTTGCATGTACTTACAAAATGCTTAGATTTCAAGATGTTACAGCAAATTGACAAATTGCCAACACTTCTTGCTTGCCGGCAAAATCTGAAAACTATATACTTGATACAACAAACGCACGGAGGTTTTTGCAAGTGAAATTTAATGAAAAACTTATGTCTATCAGAAAAATGAAGGGTTTATCACAAGAGGAATTGGGAATGGAACTTCAGGTTTCAAGACAAACCATTTCTAAATGGGAAACCGGACAATCTTACCCGGATTTTCAAAAATTAGTCATGCTAAGCGACTACTTTGATATGACGTTGGATGAACTGGTAAAAGATATTGATGTTCAAGATGTACGTGATAAAAATTTAACAGATGAGAAAGTGGCATCTATTTATCTGGATGTTGAAAATGTAAAAAGTAAGTCCGGAAAAATTGTAAAAATCTTTTGTTATGCTGGTCTCAGTCTGCTGGCAATAGTTATTTTTGGCTTTATTCTGCATTTATTTTTTCCAGATATAGAATGGCTTTGGGGAAGCACTCGATAACTGGTCATTTGGCAAAGGCTGGCGAACCGGTTAACGTTAAATAAGCGGACACACCCGGGAAAAGCGTTCCAGACTTCTTTACATTTTTTTGAAAATCTATTACAATAAGATTAAATAATTCTATGTAATGGGAATTGGGAGGAGACTATGAAAAAGAAAAGAAGGGGAGTATTGCTGGGACTGCTGCTGTTGTTCCTGTGTCTGGGCGCTGTGGTTCCCGTACAGGCGGCCAAAAATGTCAGTCAGTCGCATACAAATGTGAAGGTGACTTCTAAGAAAACCGGTTGGCAGAAAATTGGAAAATACTGGTATTATTATTCTTCCTCCGGAAGAATGCAGTGCGGAAAAATCCTGTACAAAGGGCAGTACTATTACTGCCGGCCCAATGGACGCATGGTAACCGGCTGGTTTCAGAATACCCGGTCCAAGAACTGGTATTACTTCAGCAGCAGTGGTGTTATGGCCCACAGCGGCTGGAAGTCCATCGGAGGAAAATGGTATTATTTCCAGAAGAGCGGCGTCATGAAAATTGGCTGGCTCAAAACAGGGAATACCTGGTATTACCTGGGAAGCAGCGGAGCCATGTATACTGGCTGGCAGTTTGTGAACGGCAAGAAATATTATTTTGACAGCAGTGGTGCCATGGCATCCAGCAAATGGCTGAAATATAAGACCGGTTGGTATTATGTAGGAAGCGATGGAGCGCAGCTTCGCAGCAAATGGCTGAAACAGAATGGAAAATGGTATTATCTGGGAAAA
This sequence comes from uncultured Blautia sp., assembly GCA_900542045.1. Taxonomy (GTDB): domain Bacteria; phylum Bacillota; class Clostridia; order Lachnospirales; family Lachnospiraceae; genus Blautia_A; species Blautia_A gallistercoris. The sequence continues at coordinate 27,330 of UQMI01000010.1, read as the reverse complement.
TACGGTAAAATGGTGACCGGCTGGTGCAGTATTGGCGGCAAGAAATATTATTTCTATTCCAACGGCGTGATGGCGGCCAGTACCTGGATCGGAAACTATTATGTGGGTGCAGACGGAGCCATGACGAATAAAAGCTGGCAGAATGGCTCCGGTACGGAGATGATCTACAGCAGCAGCACGCTGCATGTGGAAGTAAAAAAAGCACAGATGAACGGACATCCTTACTGGGCAGCCCGGGTGCGCACGTCCAGTCCCAAACAGCTGAGATCCGCTCTGTCCTATGGAACCTATGGGGGTGCCAGGGAAAATACGACATCCGCTGTTCCCAGAAATGGCGGCATTATCGGTGTAAACGGCAGCGCCTTTGACTATGCCACCGGAATTCCTTCACCTCTGGGAATGTGCATCAAAAATGGGAAGATTTATGGAGACTATATGACAAGCTACACGGTTTTTGCCGTGAAAAATGACGGGACCATGTTTACGCCGGCCCAGGGGCTGATGGGACGTGATCTGCTGAAAATGGGAGTAAAGGATACCTATAATTTCGGTCCGGTACTGATCAACAACGGACTGGTCCAGCCATCCATTGCCGAGACCAACAAGCAGTATCCCAGGACTGCAGTGGGAATGATCAAGAAAAATGATTATGTTCTGTTGGTAACAGACAATGGATACAGCGGCCTGAATCACTGGGAGCTGGTGAGAATCTTCCAGAGTTTTGGGTGTACATATGCCTATAACCTGGACGGAGGCGGCTCCTCTACCATGTATTTTAATGGGAAACGGCTGAATACGCCGGCAGCAGGGAGTGAGCGGCCCTGTGCAGACTTTCTTTATTTTACAAATTAGTAACAACTATTTCAAAAGAAGGCATGTACTTTTGAAAGAAAATGGTGTAAAGTATATGGTAACGACCCGATACCGTTTGGCGTGAAACCGAACTGGAATTTTGTAATTTTAGGAGGGGACAGTATTGAAAAAGCGCAGAATGAAGTTGATGGCACTGGCGCTGACATTATGTGTAGGGGTGACGTCCATTCCCAATGTATGGGCGGCAGCAGCAGAAGTGCCTGTGGCAGAGGAAAGTATAACAGCAGAAGCTCTTGCGGATTTTCAGGCAGAGGGTGACCTGGAAGAAATGGTTCCTGCAGAAGAGACAGAAGAGGCGCAGGATGCAGCAGAGCCGGCTGATGGAGCAGAGGAAGGATTTATTACGGATGACTCTTTGGAGTCCATAGAAGACAGTACAGATACAGAAGATGATTCTCTGCTGACGGATACGGAACAAACTGTCGTGCTGGGAACCGATGCCCAGTGGCAGGATGTGGACGGAAGTGTGACGGTTCCATCGGATACTGTGAGCAAGAGACTTTATAAGATGGAGAACGGCAGCGTTACAGATCAATATTTTACCAGGGAAGACGGACTGGTCAATGTACAGACTTCTGCCGGTGAGACTTATACATACATATTTGATGAAGAGGGGCTGATCTCCACCGGCTTTATGGAAGTGGACGGCTCGGAGTATTTCTTTATCCTTAAAAATATGGTAACGGAGTCAGACAGTGACCTGTGTCCGCAGACCGGACGCATGCAGAAGGACTACTGGGTGAATATGGAAGCTGATACGGACACCGGACGTGAATGGCTTTACTTTGGCACGGATGGAGCTCAGAAAGCAGGCCCGGATGTAAGCAGAGATGTCTATGTGCTGGGAACCGATGCCCGCTGGGTGATGGATCAGGCAGAAGATGGAACAGCTGTTTATCGTTTATACTGGAATCAGGACGGCAAGGAGACCAACCGGTATTTCAGCGCTGCTGACGGATTGATCACCGTGCAGGATACCGCAGGAGCCGAGACCAGGACCTATGCCTTCGATCCGGACGGAAAGATTCTGGAAGGACTTCAGGAGATTGACGGAAACGAATATTATTTCACCACGCAGACAGAGGCAGGCGGCACTGATCCGGCAGCCACAGACCTGGGAATCATGGTACAGGAACAGTGGGTACTGCTGGATGAGGGAAAGACCTGGGGATACTTTGGAGCGGACGGAAGCAGAGAAGAGAAATCCGGCTACGTGGAGATCAACGGAGCACATTATTACCTGGATGAGGACGGAGCGATCCTTACCGGGCATATTGAAGTAGATGGGAAATATCTGTATTTCAGTCCTCTGACAGATCCCATCGGTCAGGAGAGCGCCGATGCGTCCATGGTGCAGGGCTGGATCAAGGACGGAGATGCCTGGAAATATGTAAATGAAGACGGAACCATCGAGATCCGGAAAGGCATCCAGAAGATTGAAAGTGGAACGGTCAATTCCTGGATGTGTCTGGATGAAGACGGAGTTCCCATGAAGAATGAGCTGAGAAAGCACAGCAACGGCAAGTGGTATTATTTCGGCTCTGACGGGATCCGTGTGGACAGCCAGTTCGTGACAGTGGACGGCAAGACATATTATTTCGGTTCCTACGGCGCAAGAGCCAGCTATCGGAATACCTGGAAGACCATCGATAAGAAGAAATATTATTTTGGACCTTACTATTATCTGGTGAAGAAGACCGGCTGGCAGAAGATCGGCAGCTACTGGTATTATTTTTCTTCCAATGGAAATATGCAGCATGACCGCTGGATTACCCAGGACGGCAAGAAATACTATGTGAACAGCAACGGTGTGATGTACGGCGGACTGCGAAAGATCGACGGTAAATATTACTATTTCAAATGGAGTCAGGGAAATAACAGATATGGATATGCGCTGACCAACCGCTGGGTAAAGACCAAGGGCTACTGGTATTATGCAAGTGCCGATGGAAGTATGCTGAAATCCAGGTGGCTCAACTTAAACGGTAATTCCTATTACTTGGACGGCAACTGCCGTCTGGTGACGAATAAATGGTGTACCAAGGGCGGAAAGAACGGTGTACGAGGCTATGTGGACAGTGACGGTGTATTCCGCAAGGCAAATACCTGGGTGAATGTAAACGGCAACTGGCGTTATCTGAAGGACGGCGCCAAGAATGGATGGGCAACCGGATGGACCCGGATCGACGGCTATAAATATTACTTCAAGAGCAACGGTGACATGCAGACAGACTTAAGCGGCATGACAGGCTTTACTCAGGGCCCGTACAGATATGATGTCAATCGTCAGACCTGTACAGTAACGGTTCTGGGTAAGGATGAGAACGGTAAGTTTACAGTTCCGGTTATCGCTTTTGCCTGCTCGGTTGGTCTGTCCAGTACCCCCACACCTCTTGGAGGACCATATACCATGCAGAAGGAAGGCAGATGGCAGCTGCTGATGGGACCTTCCTGGGGTCAGTATGGAACCCATCTGATCGGTGCAGGACAGGGCGGTATTTACTTCCATTCCGTGGCAGGATCTGCTCCGAACCACTATTCCATCTCTGCAGTAGAGTATAACAAGTTGGGATCACCTGCATCACATGGATGCATCCGTCTGACAGTAAGAGATGCGAAATGGATCTGGGATCACTGGGGCAGCGGCGGAAATACGGCATATATTCATGACAGTGCTTCTAATATTTTCTATAAGCCGAGTGTACCGAAGATTGGTGCCGGAACGACTTATGATCCGACCGATCCGGCAATTTAAGATTTTGACAGATAATTCTGCAGCAGCGCTGTGGGATGTGTAAACGAAGGAAAGAGGGCTTTCGCCGAGGCGAAAGCCCTCTTCGTGTGCTGAGAAAGCAGAGTGTTTCGTTCTGACTTTCTCAGTACACAAATACGCTCCGTGAGGGAGCAAAGCAGATACCCGGTAAGCAGCAGCTCCAGGATGCGGAAAGTCTTTGTTGACGTATAGCCGGATACTGTGTATACTTAGGATGCTCAAAAAATGAACGTGTTGTCACGGGCATTTCTGCATACGGGATGAGGCAGCCACAGCCGGAGAATGAAGACAGGAGTTGGGGGAGAAAAATAAATGGACAAAAAGATACGCATTTTGTATGAATTACAGAAAGAAGGCGCGAAAAGCCAGAGAAAAATTGCGGCTCATACAGAGATTTCTGTGGGGCTGGTGAATCGTCTGCTGAAAGAACTGCTGGCAGAGGGGATGGCAAGTGCAGAGGAGGGAAGGTATACTCTGACGGAAAAGGGGATGCAGCTGCTGGAAAAGGAGTGGAAAAACCGGCAGGAACAGAAGCTTTCCGGAGAAAAACCGGGAGCGATCAGGCAGGCTGTGATTCTTGCTGCCGGCGGAAACTCTTGTTTTTCCTGTCCGGTGGGACTTTTAAAGCTGGATGACCGGCCGGTGATCGAGTACCTGATACAGGAATTGAATGAAGTGGGAATTGAACGGATCTGCCTGGTATGCGGCTTCGAGAAGGAGCAGTATCAGGAATATTTCAAGAACAGAGATATTGTGCTGGCAGAGAATCTGCGTTACCTCTGGACAGGAACCATGGCATCTCTGGCCTGTGCGAAAGATTTTGTGGACGGAGATTTTCTGGTGGTGGAGAGTAATCAGATCATGGATGTGGCAGGTCTGGAGAGGGTCATGAAGAATCCTTCTGCGGACGCATGTCTGCTGGTCAACCCCAGCGGCTCTTCCGATGAGGCATATGTGGAACTGGATGAAGAAGGAAATATTTTCCGTATTTCTAAAGATATCCGTCAGATGAACCGGGTGGACGGGGAACTGGTGGGAGTCTGCAAGATTTCCTATGGCCTGTTTCAGCGGATGCTGCGCTATTACGAAAAAAATGAGAACCCGCTGTTGAATTATGAATATGTACTGGAAAATATCGGTCGTATTTTTAAAATTCCGGGTATCCGGGAAGATGACCTGAAATGGACTGTAATTGAGAATGAGGCGCTATACCAGAAAGCCAGGAACTGGGTCTATCCGGGAATCCAGAAGAAGAATCGAATCCGTAGAAAAAACAGGGCGAGAGAGGTTTTCTGTTCCTGTATGGGAGTCCGGGAGGAAGAAGTACAGGAGTTTCATGTCTGCGGCGGCATGACCAATACGAATTTCTATGTCCGGACAGAGACAGATGCGTATATACTGCGGATTCCAGGAGCTGGAACTTCTGTTATGATCGACCGGAACAATGAGGCCCGCAACACGGTATTGTCCCAGGAACTGGGAGTCAATGTGCCTACCTTATATTTCAGTCCGGAAACAGGGATTAAAGTGACGGCCTGCATACCACAGGCAGAGACCCTGAATGGAAAAACCGCGCAATGGGAAGGAAATATCCGAAAAACCACGGAAATTCTGCGCAGGCTGCATACTTCCGCGATCCCCATGGAAAATGAGTTTTCGGTGGAACGGGAGTATAGGCGGTATAAGGAACAGGTGGATGCCATGGGAGGAAAGCATTATCCGGGATTTGAAGAAATGGACCGGTTCTTCAGCCATCTGCAGGACCGGTTGAAGCTTCTGGGGGTGAAGAGTTGTCCCTGCCATAATGATCTGGTGCCGGAGAATCTGATCAAAGACGGAAAAGGTACCATGTATCTGATTGACTGGGAATATTCTGGCCGGAATGACCCCATGTGGGATCTGGCATCCCATCTGCTGGAGTCAGGATTTTCCCGGGAGACAGAGCTTTTGTTTCTGCAGACGTATTTTCAGGGGCCGGTGCCGGAAAAGGAACTGGAGAAAATCCGGATTTTCTCTATCTGCCAGGATGTACTCTGGAGTGTTTGGACACGGCTGAAAGAACTGAAGGGAGAAAATTTCGGCACTTATGGGACAGACCGCCTGGCCCGGGCCAGACAGCTGAAAGAAGAGTACGAGCAAATCTATGAAAACTAGAAAAAGAACAGGGTTTTTTGGAATCGAGGGAGAACAATGCCAAATTGGGCCAGAAAATGGCAGCGTACAGAAAACAGAATCTGTCTGTGGAAATTTCTGCTGGGAGTGCTGGTGGTGCTTGGAGCAGCGGCAGCTTTGTGCAAAGCACTTTCTATGGAAAGCGGGAATAAAATAGAGTCGGAAATATCTGTAATTGGACTGGAAGAGTGGACCCGGGAGGGCCAGACAGAGCTGGATCAAGTGTTTTATCAGGAATACAGCTATGTTCTGGAAGGACCGGAAGGATGGGTTCTGGCTCTGGAAAATTACCGGTCTTCAGTGCATGTGTTTCTGGGAGAAGAAGAAATTTACCGTTTTGAAGATCCATGGCAGGAAAAAGGAATCAGCGTACAGTGGATTCCCCTGGAAGACGGGGCAAAAGGCAGTCTGAGGATTCTGGTGCCCGAAGAGTCATTTGCAGAGCCAAACGTCTGGTTGGGCAGCCAAAATGCAGTATTTCTGCACTACCTGAGAGAAAATGCCTATATATTGGTGCTGAGCGGCAGCATTTTGATCCTGGGCTCTCTGTTTCTGGGGGCCGGTGTAACACTGATCCGAAAAATCTCCCGCTCCGGCGGAAGGGCGGCAGTGAATCTGGGATTATTTATGCTGGCAGTTGGCGGATGGCTGCTGAGTGATTCCAGTCTGGCTCAGTTTCTTACAGGAAATACCGGATTGATCATGGTCATAACCTTTACATTATTTATGATCCTTCCCTATTTTTTTCTGCAGTTTGTCTGTGAGATACTGACCTACGAAGACCGTCTACTGCGGATGCTGTCTGTTCTGGTTTTGGGAGTGGCCGGACTTGGGCTGCTGTTCTATCTGCTTCGTATAGCATCTTTTTACTATTTTCTGCCGGCTGTTCACCTGCTTATTATCATCTCCATTGCAGCGTGCTGCCGGGCAGCCTTAAAAGATATGCGGCGGTATGGGAGTCGGGAGAGCAGATATATTCTTACAGGTATTGTGCTGCTGTGCGTATTTGGAAGCGGGGCTCTGGCTTTGTTTTACGGTTCTCTGGAATCTGGCTATGCGGTGTGCTTTTCGTTGGGGATTTTTTTGTTTCTGATGTCTCTGGCATATGCTATGGGTGTACGGACACAGGAGTATCTGAGAAATCGTATATCGGCGGAGTTTTATAAAAAAATGGCCTATATGGATATTATGACCTATATGGGGAATCGCAGAGCTTTTATGGAACAGCAGATAGAAAGAATCTGGACAAAAAAACGAAGTTGTATTGTGATGGATATTAATAATCTGAAAGATGTCAACGACAGTCAGGGACATCAGGCCGGAGACCAGCTGATCTGTACGGCAGCGGCCTGTATCCGGCAGGCGTTTCAACACTCTGGAAGCTGTTACCGGTTTGGCGGAGATGAGTTTGTGGTGATTCTGGAGACGGATCGGGAAGAAGAGGTGCTGGCTTCTCTGGAAGCAATGAAGGAACTGCTGAAAAAAGAAAAGCGGCATCACGGTATAGATGTGGAAATTGCCTGGGGCTACGCCATACAAAAGCATGCGGAAGAGTCGATAAAACGGCTTTTGGAGGAAGCTGATGGGAAAATGTACAGACGAAAACAGGAAATGAAAAAGGGCTGAAAAACAGCCCGGAGAAAAAGAGCGCCTCTCATCTGGATGAGAAGGCGCTTTCGTAATCCGTTCGTTTGTTCCGGTACAGGATTTCCTGACCATCGGCATCTGTAATAGAGATTTCCCGGAAAATCTCATCAGTCAGCTCATCCACCTGCTGACGGCTGGAACCGGTGATATAAAACCGGGCCACGTAGGGATTGGGGCCGTGCCAGATCACAGACTCTCCTTCCTGATAAAAGAGCCGGGTGCCTTCCTGGAGCACGCCGGGCAGTGCCATCAGCGACCGGGTTTTGTCCTGACAGGCAACGACCTTTTCCCTGCCGTGGAAATACAAAGTGGCGCTGACCTGGGGCAGAGCCGGACTGTGGGCGGCCAGGGTATTTTCCAGAGCCGGCAGGTCATACACAGAGTCCAGCAGAAGCTTTTCAATGGAAAGGCCGCCGCTGATCTCCACCAGTTCATGTTCATAGCCGAAGAACCGGGCTGCGATCTCGCAGACCTGAATGGGTTCTCCCGGCCGCCAGAAAAACTGCATGGACAGAGCGCCCTCCCGCTGGCCGGTGGTTTTGATGTAGGTCTTCAGGATCTGGGAAGCTTCCGGCAGGACCTGGGGCAGCAGGCAGGAAGGGTAGACGTTCCGGCTGCTGACCGGGATATCTCTGGTGGGAATGGGTGTTTTTTCCCGGTCGGCAATGCTGATGACATGGACTTCTCCCCGATGGACCCAGGTCATCATATTAAATTCATAGCCGGTGTGGTATTCCTCCACCAGGATCCGTTTCTCCTCAGAGGAGGCACAGACTTCGTCAAATACTTCCCGCAGTTCTCCCAGGGAATGAATGACGAACAGTCCCCGGGAGCCGTATTTATCCAGAGGTTTGGTCACCACCGGGAATTGAAAGTCCGCCAGCGCTTCATCGGGAAAATCTTTTTCCAGACAGGCAAAACGGGGCGTTCCGATCCCCAGACGGCGCAGGGTCTGCTTCATCACATATTTGTCCCGGTAGTATGGGAGCTGCTCCGGCAGCAGATAGCAGGGAAGGCCGGCGCCGTGAGCGATCTGCACCATGCATTCCAGGAGCAGATCCGAAAACGAGGTGATGATATGATCCACCTGCTCGGACTGGCAGATGCGGACTATGGCGGAGATATCCCGGACGTCCACATCATAGCTCTGATTAGCGGCCTGCTTGGCAGGTCCCTGGGGGTAACCATCACAGACAATGGTATAATAACCTCTGGCGCGGGCCATCTGTACAAGGGCCGTAAATTCGTCCAGAGATCCCAGTATCAGCAGTCGTTTCATAAGAATGCTCCTTTCTGCCGGCCGGCGGCAGTCAGCTCTGTAACTGCCCGGGCAATCTGCTCCATTTCAGGCCGTCCATACCGGTGATCACAGGGCAGGGCCAGGATATTGGCGGCGCACTGGTATTCCACAGAATCTTCCGGACAGGAAGAGATCACATTGCCCCAGTAGGTGGGAACGTAGATCTTTTCCTTTGCCAGTGCTTTTCGCAGGGCAATGCCGTTCGGGCTGTAAAAAGGATAAGCCAGGGGACCGTCCGGTGCCTGGAATGGGGCCGGAGCCAGGGGAACTGCCGGGCCGGTATAGAGAGTGCTGATGGGGTTCTCTGTTCCCAGAAGGGTATCCAGCACCTGGTAGTTCTCATTGCGCTGCTTCCGGGCTTTTTCGTAATCGATGGCTTTCAGCAGATTCCGGGTGAGGCGGGACATGGTCTTGATTTCTTCCTCATAATAGGATGAGGCGGCCTCATGAAGCTCCTGATAGTGCTGGGAGGCTGTCTCTTCATACCGGCCCAGCACATGCTTCATCCGCGGGTAGGAAATATCCTGGGCGGCAATGGGAGGCAGCAGCAGATCTGTGGACAGATAAGCGCCGTCAGCCAGCCCGAAAAACTTCCGGCAGGAATAAAGGGTGGGGATTCCCCGGAGAGGCCGCTGGAAAAAGCTATGGGTGTGATCCACGATGATATGGCCGAACTGTTCTTTGGCAGCCAGGATCCTGGAATCTGTGAGCTGCCCATAATAATTGACCAGCAAAAGCCAATGGCCGGCAGGCAGGGTCCCCCTCACCAGAGGAGTGAGGTCCCGGTCCTGACGGTAATACTGAAGGGCGATGCCGTGACGTCTGCAGACCTCTGTCATAGAGTCGCAGAGCAGCTCCGGGACCAGAAGAGTCTGGCAGTTGATGTTTTCCAGAAGATAGAGAAGGGCCGTACGTCCCAGATTGATACGATACAGGCCCTGGTAATATTCGCAGCCGGAAAAATCTTCCAGACCGAAGTATCCGCCGATTTCTTTCATAGATATCCTCCAACTTTCATCAGTCGATTTCTTTGCGCCGTACAACATAGTGAGGCATTTTCTTGGACTCGTCCAGGATATTGATCAGATACATGCCGATGATCCCCAGACTGAGCAGGATCAGTCCGCCGAAGGCCAGCAGCAGGAGCACCAGTGTGGTAAAGCCCTCCACTGAGACGCCGAATGCAAAAAAGCGGATCAGATAATAGCAGGCCAGGACAATGCTCAGAAGAAAGCTGACAATCCCGATGTTTCTCACCACGATCAGAGGAAAAGCCGTGTGGGTGGTGATATCGAAGATCAGGTCATGAGCCAGCCGCCGGAAGGAATAACCGCTTTTGCCGTAAGCACGGGCATCGTGCCGTACCGGAACATTGATGATCCGGTTGGAAGTGAGCACCAGCAGATTGCCGATCTGAGGCAGATGGGTATGGGTCTGCAGGATGGCATCCACAATAAAACGCCGGATCAGGCGGAAGCTGGTGATCTCCAGATTGGGATCCTTTCCCAGCATCTTGGAAGTGGCATAGACGGAAATCTTTGTGCCCAGACGGCGGATGGGATTATGCTTGCGTCCTTCGTATTTGGCAATGATTACATCCACGTCATCCCGCTCTTTCATCGTATTGACCAGTTTGGGGATTTCTTCCGGGGGATGCTGCAGATCATCATCCATGGTAATGATAAAGTCTCCGGATGCATAGGAAAAACCGCACAGCAGAGCCGGATGCTGGCCAAAATTCTTGGCCATCTGGACAATCTTCACCCGGTGGTCCCGATTCCGGAGAGATTCCATAACTGCATAGGAATTGTCTCTGGAACTGTCGTCCACCAGGATCAGTTCAAAATCTTCTTTCAGAGTTTCTTCAAAAACTGCTTTGAGGCGGGTGTAAAGGGCCTCCAGCGTATGTTCAGAATTATAAACCGGTACGACTACCGAATACAGACTCATAATTTCCTCCTAGAGTACAGGGTTTAAAGTACATAAAGGTATGCCGCAAGGCATTTCCTCCTAGAGTACAGGGTTTAAAGTACAGGTTACAGCGGCAGCGTGTAGATAAAGATTCCCGTGAGAATGATCAGATTTCCGATGAGCTGCCCTCTGGAAAAGTGTTCTTTCAGAAGGAGCCAGGAAAGGATCATAACAAACAGATAGCTGCAGGTATCAATGACTGCGCCGTATTTCATATCCACCTGCGTGTAGGCGTAGGTGTTCAGAAGCAGTACGCCGAAGAAAATACCGTAAGACAGGATCACCCGCCAGTTCAGATACTCGAAAACCGGGTGCCGGTAAGTACGGTTGGCGCTTTGCTTGAGCAGGACCTGGGAGATGGCAGTAAGAAAGGTTCCGGCAAACATCAGGAGCATATATGGATTCATGATCTCTCCTCCTTTCCGGAAGTTCCTTCATAGTGCTGTACCACCAGAACGCCGATGAATACAATGAAAAGTCCCAGGATGTTGTTCCAGGACAGAGTTTCCTTAAAAATGACCACGGCCCAGAGCTGAGACCAGATCAGATAAATGCTTTTATTTGCGTACGCCACATTCAGATCAAAATGCTTGATCACCTTCTGCCAGGCCAGGGCATAGAGAAAGCAGTTCAGTATCATGAGCCCCAGAAACAGGTAAAGGCGAAGATCGAAAAGACCGCCTTCGTTGTAACAGATACTGGCTGCTTTGGAAAAAACGCCTGTAAAGGAAAACAGCAGAATATTCAAATGCAGCGGAAGATAGCGTTTTAATTTTTTCATGCCGCTCCTATCCGTGGAAGAACTGGTGCAGGACCGTAACAACATATTCCCGGTCGGTTTCTTTTAACCCGTAATACATGGGAAGCCGGATCAGTCTTTCACTTTCTTTTGTGGTGTACCGGTCTTCGCCGTGGAAGCGTCCGTATTTTTGGCCGGCCGGTGCGGAATGCAGAGGAATGTAATGAAAGACTGCCAGAATCCCCCGGGCTTTCAGATAAGAAAGAAGACGGGTGCGGGTATCCAGGTCTTTCACTTTTATGAAATACATGTGGGCATTGTTGGTGGCATACTCCGGGATCACTGGTCTTGTCAGGAAGCCTTCTTCTTCCAGATCTGCCAGTTCCCTGTGGTAATACTCCCAGGAGGCCAGACGGTCTTCCTGGATCACCTGGGCCTGTTCCAGCTGTGCCCAGAGATAGGCTGCATTCAGTTCACTGGGCAGATAGGAGGAGCCATAGTCTACCCAGGTGTATTTGTCGATCTGTCCCCGGAAAAATTTGCTGCGGTTGGTGCCTTTTTCCCGGATGATCTCTGCTTTCTCCAGATAGGATGGATCCTGGAACAGGATGGCGCCGCCTTCTCCCATGGAGAGATTCTTAGTCTCATGGAAGCTGAGACAGCCAAAATCTCCGATGGTGCCCAGGGGACGTCCCTTGTAGCAGGAACTGAAAGCCTGTGCCGCGTCCTCCACCACCCGCAGGCCGTGTCTGGCAGCGACAGACAGGATCGTGTCCATTTCACAGGCCACCCCGGCATAATGCACGGGTACAATGGCTCTGGTCTTATCAGTAATGGCATCTTCCAGAAGCGTTTCGTCCAGATTCATGGTATCAGGGCGGATATCCACAAACACAATATTTGCACCTCTCTGCACAAAAGCATCGGCAGTGGAGACAAAAGTATAAGAAGGCATGATCACTTCGTCGCCTTCTTTTACATCTGTCAGAATCGCTGCCATTTCCAGGGCATGGGTACAGGATGTAGTCAGCAGTGCGTGACTGACCTGGAAATGATCTTTGATCCAGTCACTACATCTGTGGGTGAATGGCCCGTCACCGCATAATTTCCTGTTCCGAACGGCTTCTTCAATATATTTTATCTCGTTTCCCACGAAGGGAGGTATGTTAAAATCAATCATACTGGCATTATAGCATAGTTCCCCTAAAATGCAAATGGATATTGCGATGCGGCTGCAGCCGGTCAGAGCGGGCTGAAGGGGCCGGGATGTCCGTTTTCGGCGGCCCTGGAATTGTTGACTTTCCTATAGATACCCGGTATAATTGAAATACTTAATATCTTTTTAATAAAAAAGTAATAAGTGTTGCCCGGAGGGCGGTTGAGGAGGTTTTCCGGAAGACACGGCAGCTGAGGAGGACGTATGAATTTCAAAAGAAAAGTTTGGAAAAGCGGAGGATGCGGGATTCTCTGCATTTTGCTGGCACTGGTGCTTTTGGGGGCCGGAATGCTGTTTCCGGATACGGAGGTACAGGCCGCTTCGCGGTTCTGGTCTAAAGTAAACGGAGTCTGCTACAATGGTAATGGAAAGAAGATACCGGGAGCCATTACCAGAGGAATTGATATATCTGCCTGGCAGGGGACCATCGACTGGAATAAGGTTAAGAAAGCAGATCTGGACTTTGTTTTTGTACGGGTAGCGCATGGAACCCATGTCCGGGATGTTCAGTATACCAGGAATATGAGTGGAGCCATCGGAGCAGGTATTCCGGTTGGAGTATATTTTTACAGTGAGGCCCTGACCACTGCCCAGTCTGTGAAGGATGCCCAGTGGGTGATAAGGCAGCTGGATGGTTATAAGATTTCCTATCCGGTAGTGGTGGATATGGAATCTTCCAAGCAAAGCGGGCTGACCAATACCCAGAGGAGCAACATTGCCAAAGCTTTTATGGATGAGGTGAAAAAAGCCGGCTATTACCCCATGGTCTACTGTAATACGTACTGGTATGGAAGTCAGCTCAACACAAGTATCCTGGCCGGATATGACAAGTGGATCGCTAATTACGGGGATGCTTTGACGAAGCCGAACGTGGCGGAGTCGGTATATTCCATCTGGCAGGCTACCAGCGGAAGTGTGGAAAGCGGGCTGAAGAGCACGGTGGGATTGATCCCCGGAATTCCCACCGGTAATTCTGTGGATGTGAATTTCGGTTATAAGGATTATACGAAGCTCATCACCCCAAGGACCCATGCAAAAGATTCCTATGTGGAGGGAAATCAGTGGGTGCAGGATGCTGTCGGATGGAAATACCAGCTGTCGGACGGCAGCTTTGTGGCCGGGCGTTCTTATATTGTTGATGGCAAACGCTATTATTTCAAAAGCAGCGGATATATGGCCACTGGCTGGTATCATCATACCAATGGAAAATGGTATTATTTCGGCAGTGACGGTGAGATGCGTACTGGTCTGCAGAAGATCGGGGGAAAATGCTATTACTTTGGTACGAACGGAATTATGCGTACAGGACTGGTTCGGTCCAATGGCAATACGTTTATTTTTAATGCAGACGGGGAAAGACTGAGCGGCTGGCAGAAATATCAGAACAAATGGTATTATCTGAAAAAAAACGGCGCGTCCCAGAAGAGCTGGCTGACACTGAACGGAGCCACTTACTATTTCCGGCAGAATGGCCAGATGATCACAGGGCTGAACCGGATCGGCGGCAAAAAATATTATTTTGATTCCAACGGGAGGCTGAAAAAGGGTTGGTTCAAGTACAAAAACGGAAAATGGTATTACGCCGACAGCAAAGGTGTGATCCTGGAAAACGGCTGGATCCAGGTCAGCGGTACCTGGTATTATCTGAATCCTACGGGAAGTATGCGTACCGGCTGGCTGACTTACAAAGGAGACCGCTATTATCTCACCAGCAGCGGCGCCATGAAGATCGGCTGGCTGAAATATAAAGGCAAATATTATTATTTTACCGGTAGCGGCAAGATGGTCAGAAATCAGACATTGAAGATAGGAGGGAAAAATTATACCTTTAATGCCAGCGGAGTGCGGGTAGCATAGAAATATTCGTGCGTCTGCCTGGTATGCTGCCAATGGAAATACAGGGGGAGTATGAAAAAGATGATAAGAAAAAAATGGGTTGCAGGGCTTCTGACAGGCGTGCTGACTGCGGCGGCTCTGTTTGGAACAGGAAAAGAAAATGTACAGGCGGCATCTTCGAAAGTGGTGGTGCTGGATCCGGGGCATGGAGGAGGCGAAACCGGAGCCTGGGGAACGCATAACGGAATTACTTATAAAGAAGAAATTATCAACTGGAAAATTTCCAATTATACAAAACAGGCGCTGGCCAAATACAGCAACATCGATGTGTATCTCACCAGAACAAGTCAGAGTCAGTATATGACACTGGGACAGCGTGTGGACCGGGCAGCGGCGCTTGGAGCCGATCTTCTGGTGAGCCAGCATATTAATTCTGCCGGCAGTGCTTCAGCAAGAGGCTGCTCTGTCATCATTTCCAAAGGCACTTACCGGCCGCAGATTGCCCAGAAGGAACGTGCCTTCGGCAGATTTGTGATGGAAGAACTGGGGGCGCTGGGCATTTACCGCAGGTTCCCCGAGACTGGCGGTATGGAGTACCGGATGTCCGAAAATGGAAGTACCTATCCCAATGGGGCGCCCCGTGACTACTATGGGCTGGTGGCCAGAAGCGTGGAAGCCAATCTGCCGGGTGTCATTATTGAACACGCTTTTATCAGTAATTACAGCGATACGATCCAGTTCCTGTCCACAGACGCAAAACTCAGAAAGATCGGGGAAGCAGATGCCCGTGCCATTGCCAGATATCTGGAGCTGGACTTCCGGGCAGACGGCTGGACGAAAGAAAATGGAAAATGGTACTACTACAGAGACGGCAATAAGGTGACCGGCTGGATTCAGGACGGCGGTGACTGGTATTACTGTAATTCCAGCGGCGTCCGGCAAAGCGGCTGGCTGATCTCCGGCGGGAAATGGTATTATCTGGATTCGGATACCGGAAAGATGCTGGAAAATGAACTGCTGAAGCTGGGTGGAAAAATCTATTATCTCACAGGAGACGGTTCCAGAAAGCATGGTTTCCAGTGGGTGGGCGGCTACTGCTATTATTTCAGGAAAGAAGACGGAAACGCTCATCGGGGCTGGCTGAAGTCTATCAACGGCAACTGGCGGTATATGGGAACCAGCACAGGACGGATGCAGCGCAATGTGCTGTTTAAGAATAAGGGCAAATGGTATTATCTGGGCAAGGACGGCATCATGGATCATGATCAGTGGCTGACTCTGAATGGGAAACGGTATTATCTGACCGGCAATGGCAGTGCTGCTACCGGCTGGTTCTGGATCAGAGGAAAGGCATATCTGGCCAACAGCAGAGGAGAGGTGCAGGTCAACCAGCTCTATCGGTCCTCTTCCACCGGCAAAGTATGCTATCTGACAGGAAACGGCACCCGTGCCACAGGCTGGAAGCAGGTGGGAAAAGACTGGTATTACTTCGATACCAAAACAGGGATTGCCAGATCCGGCTGGATCCAGTCATCAGGCAAATGGTATTATATGGATACGAAGACATATAAAATGAAAACAAATTCCTGGATCACTTCCGGCAAAAAGAAATACTATGTGGATGAAGACGGTGCGATGCTAACCGGGCTGGAGAAGATCAGCGGAAACTGGTATTATTTCCGGAGTGACGGCTCAAGAGCTTCAAGCTGGGTGAAGTTAAACGGAAACTGGTATTATTTCCGTCCCAGCACCGGTGTGATGCTGCGGAATTGTAACGGAAAGATCGGCAATAAGGTTTACAGATTTGCTTCTAATGGAGTGTGCCTGAACCGGTAATTTGAAAAAAGGCAAACAGGGCCTGCCGTGTCTGCGAAGATTCGTGGACACGGCAGGCCCTGTTTGCATATGATGATAAAAATACTGAAAATAATGGAGGTAAGATCTTGCGGAAGCGAAAAATATTTGACAATTGGCTGGATTGTCTCCGGCCTCGATGCGACTGTAAAAATTGTTTTCCGGAGAAAATTCCATGCTGTCCCTGCTGCGGTCCCCAGGAGCCGCAGCCAGAACCAGAAGAAGATGTATTTGCTTCTTTTGTGGTTTTTGAGGTACAGTTTGCCAATGAACAGCCGTTTTTCTGGGGAGTGGGGACAGAGGATCCCACGGGTAACATCACACTGGAAGATAATACACGGATTGTTCTGGAACCGGGATATTACTATATAGCATATAGCGTATCGGCTGTACTGGATAATGCCGGATATATGCAGATCACGCCTTTTTATAATGGTGCCGCGCATCTGGAATATGGAATTTATTTCAAAACTGGCACAGCCTCCTCCAGTGCCTGTGGTTCTGGGTTTATGATTATTTCTGTGCCCTCACGGACAAATTTCACGCTGAATTATAACAGCAGCGTTGGAAACCGGTCCGGGGCGGCTTCCATCACTTTTCTGAAATTAAACAGAGAGAGCTGATAAAACAAAAAAAGGCAGTCCAGAAGCCGTTTATGGCTTTGGAACTGCCTTTTTGGAAGTGCCTTTTTTCCAGAGTGTTTTATGCAGAGCCTGATGGGGACAGGCGTTCAGACATTCTCCGCAGCGGATGCATTCAGCGCTGTTGGGCGTTTGATAAACCGGAATATCGAGTTTGCAGGTTTTCTGGCATTTGCCGCAGCTGGTGCAGGCAGAAGCGTCCACCTGGTAACGGTACAGCGAAACGGGGTGAAACAGGCCGTAAACTGCGCCCAAAGGACAAAGGTAGTGGCAGAAGGGCCGGTATACCAGGATGGACAGGACCAGTAAAACGGTCAGGAGGGCAAATTTCCAGGTGAACAGCCAGCCCAGAGCGCTTCGCAGCAGAGGATTCGCGCCAATGAGAGGCAGGCCGGCAAACAGGGTGCCGGAAGGACAGATGTACTTGCAGAACCAGGGCTGCCCCTGACCCACCACATCCAGGACGATCAGAGGAAGGAGGATCACGAAACCTGCCAGAACGACGTATTTCATATATTTTAAAATGCGGTCTCCCGGAAGTTTTTTTCGCTTAACGGGAAAAGGAATCTTATACAGCAGATCCTGGACCAGACCAAAAGGACACAGCCAGCCGCAGACCAGACGGCCGAAAACCGCTCCGATGAAGATCAGAAATCCCACCACATAAAAGGAAAACTGATAATTCCGGCTGCTCAGTACGGACTGCAGGGAGCCGATGGGACAGGCACCCAGAGCACCGGGGCAGGAATAGCAGTTCAGTCCCGGAAGACAGATGGATTTGGACGGCCCCCGGTAAATGGTCCCGTTGGCAAATCCGGCGGCGTAGCCGTTGGTCAGAGCGGTAAAGCCGATCTGCACCAGGGTCCGCAGATGTTTTTTAATTGTTTTTATCATATTAACCAAGGCCGATACACTCCATGCAGATATTTGATGCTTTCTGGTAAACGACGCTGCTTTCTCCGCGCCAGATACCCAGGAACAGAAAAAGCAGCGCCAGCAGGATCAGCAGGCAGCCCGTCCGGTTTTTCCTGAGGAATTTCATGGAGACACCTCCGTAAGGGTTTCTTCCAGGATATCTTCCCATTGGGATTTGCTCATGGCCTGCACATAGGCCTGTCCCACCTGTCTGCCCTGGCTGTCCACGAAGAATGTGGTGGGAACGGCGGAAATCTGGGCCAGAATGCCGTAGAGATCCTGAGAGGGAAGCAGATGCAGATAATCGGCACCGGTCTCTTCCACAATGTCTTTGGCCGTATCGATCTGATCCTGGCTCAGAGAACCGTCGGCATTGAGCACATCTGATACAAGTCCGATGATCTGAACGCCTTTATCCTGATACTCATCTGCCAGTTCGCCCAGAGCCGGCATTTCCTGGATACAGGGTCCGCAGAAGGTGGCCCATACGTTGATGACGGTAAGATCGTAATCGGCCAGAACAGACTGATCCACTTCATTACCCTCCAGATCTGTAGCAGTGAAACTGCTGAGGATGCCTTCGGCATCTGCCTGGTCTTCCGAGGCAGTGGTTTCTTCACTTGTATTTTCCTGCCCGCCCGATGCGGTTTCTTCCTGTGCTTTTGCAGGACTTTCTGTTTCCTGGACCGTCTGGCCGGAAGAGTCTGGACTGGATATCTGACTGTTTCCGGCGGAAGTTCCGCAGGCAGTGAGCAAAGATCCGGTCAGCAGCAACCCGGTTAATATTGCCATTTGTCTTTTCATAAACAACCTCCGTAAGGAACATTTTCGTTATTATATCAAAGGAACCGGCGCCCGTCAAAAGGAAAAAAAGGTATATTTCGGAAGGAAGCCGCATAAATTATAGGGAGAGTTTTCGGCGGGAAAAGGTGTTTTTCCCATGAAGAAGGACAGGCGGAAGAAAAGGGAGATCCTGCCGGCGGCCGGATCACAGGAAGGGAGAAAGAAAGCGTATGGATTGGACAAGAGCAAAACAGGAGGAACGGATCAGACGGATGGGGATCAGCCATCTGATCGCTTCCGGTTCAGTGAAGAATCTGAAGATTGTGGGACGAGAGCAGACCGGCAGCGATGGGTTTCTTCGGGCATCGATCCTCACCTGGCATGATCTGGTGATCCGAAAAGGATATGTGGTACAGGGAAATATCCGCTGTCACAAGAATGTAGTACTGGAGGAGGGCTGTGTAATCTGCGGAGATGTGACAGCTGACGGAAGCATTCAGACAGGAAGATATGTAAGAATTTACGGGTCCCTCTCCGCCAGACGAAACATCGTTATTGGAATGGGAGCTGTGATAGGCAGGGAGGACGCACCCCAGAGCGTAACTGCCGGAAGAGATCTGAAGCTGTTTCAGGACTGCTGTATTTACGGAAAGATTACGGCGCTCCAGAAAATCCGGATCGTCTCGCACGGAAAAGAAAGGATTGTTCATAATGCTGCTTCCACTGGAAATTCTGGTATTTTATGATATAATATGAACACATGTCTTACAAATGAGAAAGGAATTCTTTTTCTTTTGAAGAATGATGCGGGGGGAGGGAATTTCAGAGATTGAAGAGGATAAAAATACAATGGAGACCGGGAAGTCTGCCCTGGAAGCTGATCCTGATCGGACTGCTTATAGCGCTGCTGGCCGGTGTGACGGGGGAGCTGGCATTTAATCTGAGAAGTCTGACCAATCCGGATCCTCACGGAGCCATGCAGATCACACCGGAAGAAATCACCTACATGGGATGTGAAGAAGAGAACGGGTATTACAGCTCCAAAGGAAAGACCATGGTACTGCGGATACAGATACCGGAGCAGTATGTTAATAAGCTTCTGTATACGTATGTGACACCAAAACTGAATGTACGGGCACAGGTTACTGTTCACGAGACGGACGGATACGGACAGGAAACCACCCGGGTTCTGGAAGACAGGAACAGTATTCTGAGAAATTATTCGGTGGTCACGGTGAATGCGGTGACGGATGAGATTGAACTGCGGTTCCTGGAGCCCACGGAAGGACTGACAGTTACCTCGGTGTCTGTTGATGACGCGCCCTCTTATTCTAAAATGCGTTTTCTGTTTTTTGCCGCCGGCTCGTTTCTCATATACTTGCTGATTATCTGCCGGAAAATGCTGGCAGAGCATGTGGAGCGTATTTTTCTGATATTGGCACTGCCGGTGGGAATTCTGATGATATTGGGTTTTTCCCCGAGAGAAACAGGATGGGATGAACATATTCATTTCTATCGGGCCTATTCCCTGATGTATGACCTTGCAGGGAAGGAAACGATGCCGGTGGCAGATGCCATGTACCAGTACATGAACGCAGGAATGGCAAACGAACCCTTCTATTTTCCAAGATCACAGGAAGAAAATGCACAGGAACGGGCAGTGGGAGACGAAGGCAGATGGGAAGCGAACGGGCAGCCGGAGCAATACCGGGAGACTAACGGCATTCACATTTATAGTATCGCTTATCTTCCGCAGACGCTGTTTCTGGCCGTGGGACTGCTGTTCCATGTGCCATTCTGGATTCTGGTGGCCATGGGACGGGCAGGAAATCTGCTGTTTTACTGTCTGCTCTGCTATCTGGCCATCCGGCACATGAAGCGGGGCAAGGGAATCCTGCTGGTGATCGCTCTGTTTCCCACATCGATCCTGCTGGCGTCAACCTATTCCTATGATGCGTTTATCAATGGCTGGATGCTCCTGGGAATGTCTTATCTGTTCACGGAGCTTCTGGAAAAAGAACGGCCGGTGTCTGTCAGGAACCTGACTGTATTTGCGGCGGCGGTGACTCTTGCCAGTCTGCCCAAGGCCGTGTATATCCCGCTGATCCTGCTGGGACTGCTGGTTCCTGCGGGAAGGTTCGAAAAGAAAAAGACCATGTGGCTGTTTAGGGGCGCTCTGTTCCTGCTCCTGCTGCTGCTCATGAGCACGTTTCTCCTTCCGGCAGCGGGAAATGCCCAGGTGGTGACGGATACCAGAGGCGGAGATACCAATGCGGGAGAGCAGCTGGCATTGATCCTGTCCCATCCGGTGTCCTATGCCTCCCTGCTCCTGAAATCCATTGGAGAGAATCTGGTGAACTGTCTGTTCGGCAGGTCGGTAGGCGGTAATCTGGCTTACCGCGGGGCGCTGACGTTTGGCGAATGGCTCTGTCCTTTTGTGATCTTTACGATCTTTGCGGATAACACAGGTGTTCAGGGACGTTACCGTATCGGCCTGGGAAAATGGCAGCGTCTGTATACAGCGGTGCTGGTGTTCGGCGTGATCTGTCTGGTTTGGACCGCCCTGTATCTCAGCTACACGCCTGTGGGACTGCAGGCGATCAACGGGGTCCAGGGCAGATATTATATTCCATTGCTGGTGCCGGTTTACCTGCTGCTGCAGTGTGACGGGATACAGAACCGGATGAAGACAGAGACGTATTATCGGATCCTGTCGGCAGGCTGTCTGTTTTTCCTGCTGGACGGTCTGTGGAGCGGTGTGATATCCATGTGTTTCTAGGACGCTGGCCGGACGCCAGGCCGGTCCGGTTCCGGTTATCAGACCAGCCGGACACAGAAGGCCCGCCAGGCCGGTATGAATGTGAAAAAGGCATGGAACCAGGCAGGAACTTTCAGGGACTTGGCCTGAAATCCTTGAACCGGGAAAGTAGAAATGCTATAATAACCACGGACTGCAAAGGCGCGGAACGTGCAGCAGCCGGACCGGCTTTTCGGCAGAACCGCAGAGAAAATGGAAAATGAATGAAAAGGCGATTTCGCCTTCAGAAAAACGGAGGACGATTACAGATGAGAACTTATCTGGTAACAGGAGGCGCCGGTTTTATCGGTTCCAATTATATTCATTATATGTTTGAAAAATATGGGGATGAGATCCGCATCATTAATGTGGACAAGCTCACTTATGCGGGAAATCTGGAGAATCTGAAAGATATTGAAGATCGGAAGAACTATACGTTTATCCGGGCAGATATCTGTGACAGCGAGACGATCCAGAAGATCTTTGACGAAAATGACATTGACCGGGTGGTGCATTTTGCGGCGGAGAGCCATGTGGACCGGAGTATCCGGAATCCGGAAGTATTTGTAAAGACCAATGTGCTGGGAACGCTGGTCATGCTGAATGCGGCAAAAGCAGCATGGGAGCTTCCTGACGGAACCTTTAAGGAAGGCAAGAAATTCCTGCATGTTTCCACAGATGAGGTATATGG
Organism: uncultured Blautia sp.; assembly: GCA_900542045.1. Lineage (GTDB taxonomy): Bacteria > Bacillota > Clostridia > Lachnospirales > Lachnospiraceae > Blautia_A > Blautia_A gallistercoris. The sequence continues at coordinate 5,122 of UQMI01000010.1, read as the reverse complement.
TTCTCTGGAAGAAGACGGCGGCTATTTCTATGAAACAACGCCGTATGATCCGCATAGTCCGTATTCTGCCAGCAAGGCATCTTCCGACATGCTGGTAAAATCCTATATGGATACCTACAAATTCCCGGCCAATATCACCAACTGCAGCAACAACTACGGACCGTACCAGTTCCCGGAGAAGCTGATCCCTCTGATCATCAACAATGCGCTGCAGGGCAAGAAACTGCCGGTGTACGGCGATGGAAAGAATGTCCGTGACTGGCTCTACGTAATGGATCATGCCAAGGGAATTGACATGGTGCAGGAGAAGGGACGTCTGTTCGAGACGTATAATATCGGCGGACACAATGAGAAGCAGAATATCGAGATCATTCATATTATTCTGGATACGCTCCGGGAGATGCTTCCGGACGGAGATCCGAGAAAAGAACTGGTCAGCGATGACCTGATCACTTACGTGGAAGACAGAAAGGGACACGACCGCAGATATGCCATTGCACCGGACAAGATCCGTGCGGAAGTGGGCTGGGAGCCGGAGACCCGGTTTGAAGAGGGAATCCGTCTGACCATTCAGTGGTTCTTTGAGCATGAGGACTGGATGAAAAATGTGACCAGCGGAGATTATCAGAAGTATTACGAGGAAATGTACCAGAACAAATAAAAAGGATCCGTCAGGAGCAGATGCCTGCCGGACAGGGTCTGCTCCTTGCGGAGCATTTTGACGGGCCAATTTTTTCTTGACAATCCGGAGAAAAAATGATAGGCTCAACCTAGATATAGTATGTTACTCACAGGAGGCATTCACTATACATAGCATTTGGAGTATGTATGTGTAGGAGTGTCTCTTTTTCTTTTTTTGAGGGCGGAGAACAGCAGGAACCCCATCGGAGATCCGAAGAAATGCAGATACAGATCCGAGTGCTTTCTTTGGCGGTATGCGCCCAGAAAAAGAAAAGGAGAGAAAGACGATGAAAGACAAAATCTTCGGTGTACTGCAGCGCGTGGGAAGAAGTTTTATGCTTCCCATTGCCATTCTTCCGGTGGCAGGACTGCTGCTGGGAGTGGGAAGTTCGTTTACCAATGAGACGACTATTGCCACCTATGGTCTGACCGGCATCCTGGGAGAGGGAACCATTCTTCATGCGCTGCTGGTTATCATGAACAAAGTGGGAAGCGTGGTATTTGACAATCTGCCGCTTTTGTTTGCGGTGGGTGTAGCTATTGGTATGGCCAAGAAGGAAAAGGAAGTGGCGGCCCTTTCTGCCGTGATCGCGTATTTTGTTATGAATACGGCCATCAATGCCATGCTGACCATTAACGGGGAGATCCTGGCAGACGGGACCATTTCGCCGGATGTGCTGGAAGGTACCATCACAGCAGTGTGCGGCATTCAGACGCTGCAGCTGGGTGTGTTCGGCGGCATTATCGTGGGCCTGGGTGTGGCGGCTCTGCACAACCGTTTTTATAAAACAGTGCTGCCCAATGCCCTTTCCTTCTTTGGAGGGACCCGGTTTGTGCCCATTGTTTCCACGGTGGTCTATATGTTCGTGGGAATTCTTCTGTATTTTATCTGGCCCACGGTGCAGAACGGCATTTATGCCCTGGGCGGCCTGGTAACCGGCAGCGGCTATGTGGGAACGCTGATCTTCGGTCTGATCAAGCGCGCGCTGATTCCCTTCGGTCTGCATCATGTATTTTATATGCCGTTCTGGCAGACAGCTGTGGGAGGGACCATGGAAGTGGCCGGACAGTTGGTGCAGGGCGGACAGAATATCTTCTTTGCCCAGCTGGCAGATTCGGCCAACGTGGTGCATTTCAGCGCAGACGCCACCAGATATTTTTCGGGAGAATTTATCTTTATGATCTTTGGCCTTCCGGGAGCGGCTCTGGCCATGTATCACTGTGCCAAACCTGAGAAGAAAAAAGCGGCCGGCGGCCTTCTGCTGTCTGCTTCCCTGGCCTGTATGCTGACAGGTATTACGGAACCCCTGGAATTTTCCTTCCTGTTTGTGGCTCCGGCGCTGTTCGTGGTTCAGGTGATCCTGGCAGGTTCCGCCTATATGATCGCCCATATCCTGAATATTGCGGTGGGACTGACTTTCTCCGGCGGTTTTCTGGACTTTTTCCTGTTTGGCATCCTGCAGGGAAATGAAAAAACCAGCTGGATGCTGGTGATCCCGGTGGGAGTTGTATATTTCTTCCTATATTATTTCATTTTCAAATTCCTGATCCAGAAGTTTAATTTCAAGACTCCGGGCCGGGAAGATGATGATACAGAAACCAAACTGTATACAAGAGCGGATGTGAATGCCAGAAAAGAAGGACAGAAGGCGGCAGCAGACGGAGGAACTGCAGATCCGGTCAGCGAGCAGATTACCCGGGGTCTGGGAGGAAAACGGAATATCAGTGATGTGGACTGCTGCGCTACCAGGCTGCGCTGCACAGTAGTGGATGCTGCTCTGGTCAATGACGGGATACTGAAGTCCACAGGGGCTTCCGGCGTGGTCCACAAGGGAAATGGCGTACAGGTCATCTATGGACCCAATGTTACGGTGATCAAATCCAACCTGGAGGATTATCTGGAGACAGCGCCGGATGAGCTTTATATGGAAGAAAACGATGCTGAACCAGGGGAAGAAGCTGCTGTACCGGATGAAGAAGCGGCTGCGCCGGCAAAAGAAGAGGAAAAGATGGTTCGTTCTGTGATCATTTCCAGCCCCATCACCGGTATGGCGGCGGATCTGTCCACAGCGCCGGATGAGGCATTCGCTGAACGGATGATGGGTGACGGTGCTGTGGTAACGCCGGAAGATCCGGTGGTAAGAGCGCCGGAAGACGGAGAGGTCTGCTTCGTATTTGAGACGAAACATGCAGTAGGTTTCCTTACGGACAGCGGGATCAGCCTGCTGATTCATATGGGGATCGATACGGTAAACTTAAATGGCGAGGGCTTTGAAGCACTGGTGGAAAGCGGCCAGAAGGTGAAGAAGGGGGATCCCATGCTGAAGCTAGATCTGGATTATATCCGGGAGCATGCGCCTTCTCTGGTCTCACCGGTATTATGTACGGAGCTGGAGGACAATCAGACTATCCGTCTGCTGAAAGAAGGAGAAGTCAAAGCCGGAGAAGCCCTGTTTGCCGTGGATATCAGTGAATAGTAAATGATGAGTGGGATGGAGATATGTACAGAATTACAAAGGTTTTGAACCACAATGCAGTGATCGGGATCGGCGGAGAAGATAACGGAGAATACCTGATCCTGGGAAAAGGAATTGGATTCGGACGGAAAGTCGCGCAGCGGATCGAGAAAAGACCGGAAGACACTCTGTATTCTCTGCAGAATGTGAAGGACCGGGGCAAGGCCGGCGAGATCGCCAAGGCCATTGAGCCGGAGTATCTGGAACTGGCAGATGCGGTATTGAACGAGGCGGAGAAAATCTTTGGCAAGATTGACCGGGGGATACTGTTTCCCATGGCGGATCATATCGCCTTCGCTGTGAAGCGGATCCGAAACCGGGAGCAGATCAGCAATCCGCTGACGGAAGATATCCAGGTATTATTTCACCAGGAGTATAAAGCGGCACAGTGCATCGAAGAGCTGCTCTGGCAGCGGATGGGTGTGCGGATTGACGAACATGAGATCGGCTATATTGCCCTTCATGTGCATTCTGCCATTGAAGAGGAGAAGGTCTCCCAGGCCATGGAGATAGCCAGATCTGTGCGGGAATGCATTACCCTGGTGGAAAAACAGATTGGCCGGAAGATCAATGTTATGTCTCTGTCCTACAATCGTCTGATGAACCATGTCCGGTATATGGCGGCACGAGCCCTTAGCGGTGAGAAGCTGAAGCTGAACATGAATGATTACATGCAGGTCAGATTTCCGGAGGCCTTTGCGTCTGCCGATCTGATCTGCAGGGAGATGGGACGCAGCCTGCGCCGGGAACTGGATGAGGTGGAAGTGGGATACCTGGCCATGCATATCCAGAGGGTGACTGAAGACGAGCTGAAAAAAAACGAATAAAACGAAAAAATAATTCCCCGTCATTTTGTACCGTTCCGGGCAGAAAATTGCCTCAGGAATGTGGGTTGAAAGTGACGGGGATTTTTATATAATGAACGTATAATCAGGGGGAGAATGTAATTCATACAGCCGGTCTCTCTCCGGTACTGGTTTCAAAACTGGATCCGGAAGAAGCATGTAAAAAGCTGATTGCAGTAAATGCGGTGGGTACCGTGAATATGGCAGATTCTTTTTATCCTGTGCTGGAAGAGGGCGGATCCATGGTCTGTTTTACTTCCTCCGCCGTGTATCTGATGCCCCAGGTACCCCAGCCCATGATGGATATTTTCTTCAGTGTCAAGGATGCGCCGGAGCAGCTTCAGGAAAAGCTGCTGACCATCGCCACGGATCCGGGAAGGGCCTATATGTTCGGAAAGATGTTCGTGCTGTACTATGTGCGGATGAATGTGGGCCGCTTTGGGAAAAAGGGCTGCCGGATCAATTCCATTGCCCCGGGGCGGATCGTAACGCCCATGCATCAGACCCTGCTGGATCAGGAGCCGGAGCGCATCGAAAAAGAAATGGCGGATATGCCTCTGGGCCGCTACGGAGCTGCCTATGAGATCGCCAATCTCATTGATTTCCTGTGCAGTTACCGGGCATCCTACATCAGCGGTGTGGATATTCTGATGGATGAAGGAACCCAGGCGTTCAACAGCACGCCGCAGATCGGATAGCAGAATCTGAAAGGAATTGTCATACGGTTCAAAATGTAAGGCCGCTTTTGTTGCTGAGTGTTTTTTATGGCAGCGAAAGCGGCTTTTGAATGGAAATTATCCTGTATTGAATTATAGAACATATTGTGCTAAAATATTTCAAAGCTGAAAAACACAGCTTTTACACTTCTTTATGCATGGTCTATTTTCACTTCTTAGACCTTTATGCTTATCCCTATTGAAAATGATATTGGCAGAGAGGTCTGAAGAGACACAGGCCTCTCTGCAGAAAGGAGAACATTTGGGAAGACCAGATCTTGTTTCCAGAGAATATTTCCGGGATCCGGGCCGTCTGGCGCCGATTCTGACATTGGTGTTGTATTTTGGCCAGGAGCCCTGGGAC
>UQMI01000009.1 GCA_900542045.1 uncultured Blautia sp. | reverse complement strand
CGATAAAATCCGCTCTTCTTATACTTTTAAAAATCTTTCATGAAACAACCCTGCTATAAAAGACTTCGGCGTCCTGTCCCGGCCGCAGACAGATTGCGGTTGCGCCGTACTGCCATCTCTGCTACAATACCCTCAGGATCTGTTTGCTGCTCCCATCCTTTCTTTTTAGGAAATATTCCAAAACAGCAGGCAGAAATACGAACAAGGAGCTGAACATTATGGAAAAAATCGCAAGTTTTACCATTGACCATTTAAAACTGCAGCCCGGGATCTATGTATCCCGCAAGGACCAGGTGGGCGGCAGTGTAATCACCACCTTTGATCTGCGCATGACTTCTCCCAATGAGGAACCGGTGATGAATACAGCAGAACTCCATGCCATTGAACATCTGGCCGCCACATTTCTGCGCAATCATCCCACCTTCGGAGACAAGATCATCTACTTCGGACCCATGGGCTGCCGCACCGGCAATTATCTTCTGTTAAACGGCGACTATGAATCCAGGGATATCGTCCCCCTGATCACCGAAACCTTTGAGTTTATCCGGGATTTCCAGGGAGAAATTCCCGGCGCATCTCCCAGAGACTGCGGAAACTATCTGGATATGAACCTTCCCATGGCCAAATACCTGGCCTCCAGATATCTGGACAACGTGCTGTATCACATTACGCCGGACCGTCTGGTCTATCCGGAATAAATCCTGTAAAAAAGAATCCTGCACCGCAGGATTCTTCGCCTGCGGCGGGTTGCTTTTGGCAACATGCTTCCTTTCCGCCGCAGTGCGATCCATACAAAAAACAACATCGGCGCAGCTTTCGCTGCGCCGTCTGTTTTATCCTCCGCCATTGCACCGCCAAAGGGGATTCATTCTTTATAATCCATACCTCTCTTATCAGAACCGGAAATCTCTCTTTCCATTTTCAATTTCTTTCAGGTTTCTGGCACAGATTTCTCTTGTCTTGTCACTCTTTACCCGTTCCAGTTCCTTCTCAATGACTTTCAGCCCCTTGGCTCTGGTATCTTCGGAAGCGTAGTCCTCCAGATATTCTTTCAGCGTCATAAGAGCGTTGGGCTGACAGCAGTTGGCGATCTGTCCGGATTTTACCAGCTTCATGAAGCGGTCGCCGGTACGTCCTTCCCGGTAACAGGCCGTACAGAAGCTGGGGATATATCCCAGATCCAGCAGCCAGTTCACCACCTGATCCAGGGTTCTTCTGTCACTGACATCAAACTGGGCAGAATTTTCATCAATGGTTTCTTCCTCCACATAGCCGCCCACACTGGTCCGGGAACCGCCGCTGATCTGTGAAATTCCCAGATCCAGCACTTTCTCCCGGCATTTCGGAGATTCTCTGGTGGAAATGATCATACCAGTATAGGGAACTGCGATACGGATAACCGCAATGATCTTCTCAAACAACTCATCGGGAACCGCATTGGAGAAATCAGCCGTATCGATATCGTCTGCAGGACAGATACGCGGCACACTGATGGTATGAGGTCCCACGCCGAACCGGGCTTCCAGATGCTCTGCATGCATCAGCAGACCCACAAAATCATATTTGTACATATTCAGTCCAAAGAGCACACCGCATCCCACATCATCGATTCCTGCCTCCATGGCGCGGTCCATGGCCTCTGTATGATAGGCGTAATCACTCTTGGGGCCGGTGGGATGGAGCTGTTCATAGCTTCCTTTGTTATAAGTTTCCTGGAACAGGATATACGTTCCGATCCCGGCTTCTTTCAGCTTCCGGTAATTCTCCACCGTAGTGGCCGCTATGTTCACATTCACTCTGCGGATCGCGCCGTTTTTGTGTTTAATGCTGTAAATGGTCTTAATGCTTTCCAGTACATATTCTATGGGATTATTTTTGGGATCTTCTCCTGTCTCCAGAGCCAGACGTTTGTGTCCCATATCCTGCAGAGCAATAACCTCCTGACGGATTTCTTCCTGGGTCAGTTTTTTCCTCCGGATATGTTTGTTTTTTGCATGGTAGGGACAGTATACGCAGCCGTTTATGCAGTAATTGGACAGATACAGGGGCGCAAACATGACAATACGGTTGCCATAAAACTCCTGTTTGATCTCTTTGGCCACATGATACATTTTCTCGATCAGCTCTTTATCCTCACATTCCAGGAGCAGGGCCGCCTCTCTGTGGGTCAAACCCTTGCAGTCTCTGGCCCGTTCGATCAGAGAATTGATCAGTTCTCTGTTATTTTTGTTTTCTTCCGCATACGCCAGTGTATCTAGGATTTCCTGGTCATCAATAAACTCTGTTGCTTTTGTGGATTTTACATCATACATTGTTTTTCCTCACTCCTACTTATTTTCTTCTCTTCAGGGACAGTTTTTTTCCAAACTATCCGCCAGTGCCAGTCAATACAGGGCATCGCCCCGGGAAACCACCACCTGATATCCGATCCGCTCCATACGAGCCTGCAGATCTGTCAGACCTTCTGCCGCCTCAGAGCCGGTGGCAATCTTATTATCATAGAGCATATATTTCTTTCGTACAGAAACCGGCGACAGATTAGGCATCACCACATTCGCACCGGACAGGATCCCCTGCTCTCTGCCTTCTTCCGCCATGGTCCCAAGAGCCGTAGTGGCCGGCAAAAGCACCTTTGGGAGCATGAGCCGAAGGATTGCCAGCAGATACAGCGTAAGAAATACGGAACCGCTGGGCTGACCGGCAAAAGGTGTGTCTTTATGAGTCACGTACGGTCCGATTCCCACCATCTGAGGCTGCAGTTCATGGATAAACAGCAGATCTTCCACCAGATGCTCTGTTGTCTGGAACGGGGAACCTACCATAAATCCGGTTCCCACCTGATATCCCAGATCTTTCAGATCCCAAAGGCATTCCTTGCGCCGTGCTCCCGACATGGATGCCGGATGCAGCTTCCGGTAATGGGATTCATCTGCTGTTTCATGACGCAGCAGATACCGGTCTGCCCCTGCCTCTTTCCACAGGCGGTATACTTCTCTGGGATACTCCCCAACAGACAGGGTCACCGCGCAGTCAGGATATGCTTCCTTCACCGCAGACACAAGCTTCGCCATCTTTTCCGCAGAAAATGCCCCGTCTTCTCCTCCCTGGAGCACAAAGGTGCGAAATCCCAGTTCATACCCGGTCCGGCAGCATTCCAGGATCTCTTCCCTGGTCAGCCGGTACCTCTGGGCCTGGCGGTTGCTGCGCCGGATCCCGCAGTAATAGCAGTCATTCCTGCAGTAATTGGTAAATTCAATGAGACCGCGGATATAGACCTGATTCCCGAAATGCTGCTGCCGCACCTGTACAGCCTGCTCCTGCAGCTCCTGCAGCAGCGCTTCATCCCTGGCATCCAGCAGAGCCGCAAATTCCTCCCGCGTCAGGACCTGTTCCTGTCTCAGCTTTTCCGTCCACCGATTCATGGCGTCTTCTCCGGCAGCCGGGAATAGACGGTTTTGCTGCTGACACCCTTTAACATGCCCAGCTTTCCGGATAATGCGCTGATTGCATCCTGAGGGGCATCCAGTATTACGCTGATCACAGAGACCTGTTTTTCCCGGTAGGGAACCCCCATGCGCCCCACAATGTACTGCCGGTATTCGTGGAGAAGCTGATTCACACCCTCTGCCGATTCCATATCTTCCACGATGATGGCTGTCACCGCAATTCTTGTCTGCATTGTGCCGCTCCTTTCCTGCTTTCCGGCCCTCTGCCGCCGGAAGGCATCTGTTTTCTTATCCGATGACTGCACAATTTTCTGTTTCGCCCATTATGAAAAAATCCCGTCGAAAGCGCCGTTCTTTCCTGTCCGGCAAAGAAAAAGCGCCCTCCATGGGCGCAAATTTATCATTCGGCAAACCCGGCATACCCTCCGCAGAGAATATCCCCGTATCTGCTGAAAACAGATCTGATCTTGTGCCCTTTCCCCGCAGGCTGTCACCCCTTTGGAGTCTGGATAAGTTATTGCTATCATACCACAGTTGGAACCAAATCTCAAATCCGTTTTTTCCGAAAATTTCCTCAATTCTTCTGTTGTAGTTTCTCCCTATCATCGTTATAATAAAAAAAACACTTTTGAAGGAGGAATTTTACTGTGAAACAAATTCTGAAGAGCCTTCCATTCCGGCTCCTGGTGGCAGTGATCCTGGGCATTATTCTGGGTATCCTGCTGAATACCGCACCGGAATCCGGCTTTATAAACGGCATTTTAAATGTAGTTGTCACATTGAAATACATTATGGGCCAGGTGATCAATTTCTGTGTTCCTCTCATCATCATCGGTTTCATTGCGCCATCCATCACCAAACTGGGAAACAGTGCCTCCCGGATGCTGGGAATTGCCATTGCACTGGCATATATCTCTTCCATCGGAGCAGCTTTCTTCTCCATGGGTGCCGGCTATGGACTGATTCCTCATTTGTCTGTTGCTACTGATGTGGAAGGTCTGAAGGAGCTTCCAGAGGTTATTTTCCAGCTGGAGATTCCACAGATCATGTCTGTCATGAGTGCCCTGGTATTTTCCATTATGATCGGACTGGCAGCCGCCTGGAACCAGACCCGGACCATCACCGCTGTTCTCAATGAGTTCCAGCAGATTGTTCTTTCTCTGGTATCCAAGATTATTATCCCCATTCTGCCTTTTTTCATCGGCACCACTTTCTGCGGACTGGCCTACGAAGGCTCCATCACCAGACAGCTTCCGGTGTTCCTTCAGGTCATCCTGATCGTGCTGGTGGGACATTTTATCTGGATGACTCTCCTGTACGTACTGGCCGGGCTGTATGCCCATGAGAATCCCCTGGATGTGGTACGCAACTACGGGCCCGCCTATCTGACCGCAGTAGGTACCATGTCGTCTGCCGCCACACTGGCCGTTGCACTGGAATGCGCGCACAAATGCAAGCCCCTGCGCAAAGACATGGTGGATTTCGGTATTCCTCTGTTTGCCAACATTCACCTGTGCGGCTCTGTCCTCACAGAAGTATTTTTCTGCATGACAATTTCCCGGATCCTGTACGGCTCTCTGCCTTCTCCGGGAACCATGATCCTGTTCTGTCTGCTCCTGGGTGTCTTTGCCATTGGAGCTCCCGGCGTACCCGGCGGAACCGTTATGGCCTCCCTCGGCATCATCACCGGCGTGCTGGGCTTTGACGATGCCGGAACCGCTTTGATGCTTACGATCTTTGCTCTCCAGGACAGCTTCGGAACCGCCTGCAACGTGACCGGAGACGGTGCTCTGACTCTGATGCTCACCGGCTATGCCAAGAAGCATAACATTGAGGAAAACCGGGTGCAGACCGTGGAACTGTAGCAGAAGTTTTCTTGCTTTTTACCCCTCGTGGAATTATAATAAAAGCAGGTACCCGGACTTCGGGAAATTATAATCAGGGAGGATACGAAAGTGGATTTAAACCAGCAATTATATGAGGAAGCAACCCATTCATCTACACTGTCCAAACAATTGATCGATTCCCTCCTGGAATCCATGGAATACAGCAGTATTTCTTTTATCAACTGGACTGTGGACGTACTTCGCATCATCAAAACCAGACTGGACCGCGGCGATTCCATCGTGGACGAGGTCAGTCATGAGCAGTACACCGCCAAGACCTTCCGCTCTTTTGTGAAAAAGAACTTCTCTTCCTATATTTTCAGTCAGATCTACGCAGCTCCTGGCAGTGCAGAGAAAGTCTATTTCAAGCTTGAAGCCTGTGAGGGCGGCTATAACCTGGTCATGGCTCCCACCGCCAACGAAAAAACATATGAGTGGATTTCCAGCTTAAGCGAGCGGTTTTCCCTTGTGAAAATGGCAGCTACCGGTATTGTTTATATCAAAGATATCCGCAATAATTCTTATTCTCCTTTCATCTCTGAGAATGGAAAATACTGCCGGTACGAGACTTCCACCGGCAGAATACTGGAAATATGATTCCTGCCGCTGCCATCTTTTGTCTTATCAGCGAGTAACATTCAGGGACCGGAACCACTTCAGCGAGTGATTCCGGTCCCTGGTTGTATTTATCTGTTCCCGGATATGTCCTGTCCGGCATTGACTGTTTCTCCTTCTTTTGGCAGAGATTCTTTTACCCCAGTATTCGCGGTTTCTTCATTTTCCACCGTAAGATCTAGCCTCTTTTTACCCCACTATTTGAGGTTTCTTCATTCCCCACCGTAAAGCGACCGCCCATATTACCCCTCTATTCGAGATTTCTTCATTCCCCACCGTAAGACAGGCTTCCTTATTACCCCGGGAATCCCGAAATCCCATATCTGTGCCGTACAGCCGAAAAATACCTTGCAAGAGCCAAGAAAGCGCAGACAGATAAGAAGGCTCCGAACAGGAAACTGTCCTCTCCTGTTTTGCCTAAGAAGGCCCCGGCCAGGAATCTATCTCTTCCTATTTTGCCAGAGGAAATTCCAGCTCCACTTTAAACAGATCTCCATCGATGCTGATCTCCAAAGTTCCTCCCATATTTCCCACGTAACTGGAGGCTATGGCCAGCCCCAGGCCGTGGCCCTTGGTGGTGCGTGATGTGTCTCCCCGGACAAACCGCTCCGTGATCTCCTCTGGTGAAAAATTCATCTCATAGGCAGAAATATTTTTGATCCACATCTTCACCCTGCCCTTTTCCGCCGAAGCCCCCAGATAGATCCTGGTTCCCTGCAACGAGTATTTTAACGCATTTTCCAAAAGATTCTGCACCACCCGGTGCATCTTCCCATTATCTCCCAGAAACGGCAGCGGCTCTTCCCCGAACTCCGTGCGGATCACAAAGCCGGAATCTGCGATCACATCCTCCATATTTCCCATAGTCTGCTCCACCAGACGGCGCATATCCAGCCTCTCTGTCTTGAACTGCTCTGCTCCGCTGGTGGACTTGGACAGTTCAAACAGGTCCTGGATCATATCCCGGAGCTGTTCCTGCTTTCTGGATATAACCTCTACATAATCTCTGGCTTCTTCACTCAGCTCCTCTTTCTTCAGCAGATCGGTATATCCCACCATGGATGTGAGCGGGGTCTTCAGATCATGGGACACATTGGTGATCAGATCCACCTTCAGTTTTTCTGCCTGCACCTGCTTCTGGATGCTTTTTCGCATGGCGTCATCGATCTGCTGCAGGCCGGTATAGGCTTCGTACAGAAGGGAGCTTTCCGGAAGCACAGCTTCTTCCTCCGGGGTCTCCCCCTGGCTCATGGCCGTGATCCGCTGCACCAGCACGCCGATTTCCCGGTTCCACTTCCCGAAATAGCAGAACCGCACAAACAATATAAACAGCAGCAAAATGCTCACGCACCCCAAAACCAGCTCAAAAACCGACAGAAAAACGCCGCCCTCGGCCATATAGAAAAAGCTCAGGCCCGTCAGGATTACAGCAGCGATCATCCCGGCCCGGTTCCGGTTCTGGAGCTGCCGCTCCCAGGGCGTCCGGTTCCGGTAATTCCGGATCAGCTGAAGGATCAGAGAATGCTCTCTGAATACCCCCAGAACCCGTTTCCGGTACAGCAGCACGCAGCATCCCCAGAAACAGCCTGTGGTCACTGTCAGGATCAGGACCACCCGGATGATGTCTATCGCCCCCCAGAGCATATAGCGGTTCCAGACCAGCGTATACGGCCCGTAGATCCCGTACAGCCACCAGATTCCCGAGATCAGCAAAAGGGCCAGAGCCCCTTCCGAAGGGAACCGGTCTGCCGCTGACAGATGGATCTGCTCCCGGATAGCACCGGACTTTCTGTATCGGAAATACTGGTGCAGCAATCCCCCGGCGGTCAGCAGAAACAACACTGCCAGTGTCACAGACGCTTTGAAGATTTTCTGAAGCTCTGTACTGCCCCAGTACCAGGAAAGGATCTGGTAACGGATCAGGATACAGACCAGCGTTCCCAGAACGGAAGCTGCCACCACTCCCGCAAACATCAACCGTTTCCATTGTCTCTCAGTCAAATTTTTCCATTTTGTATCCAATTCCCCACACCACCTTCAGATATTTTGGATTTTTCGGAGTGATCTCAATTTTCTCACGGATCCGCCGGATATGCACCATAACCGTATTCTCTACACCATACGCATCTTCCTGCCACACTTTTGTATAAATTTCCTCTGCGGAAAATACATAGCCCGGATGACTCATCAGAAGCTCTGTGATCTTGTATTCCGTGGCTGTCAGCCGCACCGGCTCTCCATCCACAGTCAGCTCTTTCGTGTTCCGGTCCAGGATCAGGCTGCCGTTTCGGATCACATTTTCTTCCATGGCAGATGCCGCCGATCCCAGAGAAAAATACCGCCGCAGCTGGGACTTTACCCGGGCCATCAGCTCCGCCGTGTTATAGGGCTTGGTCACGTAGTCGTCCGCTCCCATGGAGAGTCCCAGGACCTTGTCGCTTTCTTCTGTTTTGGCCGACAGCATGATCACTGGGATGTTATTTTTTTCCCGGATTTTCATCAGGGCAGCCAGTCCGTTCAGTTTCGGCATCATAATGTCCAGCAGGATCAGATGGATCCTGTTCTCCATCAGACGCTCCAGCGCTTCCATTCCATCATAAGCCCTGTACACCTCATAACCTTCCATTTCCAGAAGCCTGGACAGAGAACGCACAATCTCCCTGTCATCATCCACAACCAATATCCTGTATGTTTCCATCTTCCATTCCTCATTTTCTGCATGATCTGTAAAGTAAAATCTCCGATGAACGGCCATACGCTCCGTCGTTTCCGTTTCTCTTATCATAGCAGGAAATCCATAGTTTTTTTTAATAGAATCCTGACATTTTTCTTACATTTTCGGCTACAGGAAATGCGGAGCCATGGGTCCGGTATCTTCTGATATCCTGCCCGTTTATTGTAAAAAAGAATCCTGCCCCGCAGGATTCTCCGCCTGCGGCGGGTTGCTTTTGGCAACATGCTTCTTTTCCGCCGCAGTGCGATCCACGCGGAGCGTTTTTTTGTGATAGGAAAGTAAAACATTCTGTTCTGACTTTCCTATCACAAAAAAACTGCAGCAAAGACCTGCCCTTTCGGCAGTCCTGTTGCTGCAGTCCATAAACTTCTCTGTTATTCCCCAATCTTATGGATGAACAGACCGCTGTAGATCTTTGGCTCAAACCAGGTGGATTTTGGGGGCATGATCTCTCCCTGATCTGCAATGTCCATCAGTTCTTCAATCTGTGTGGGGTACAGGGTGAAGGCCACACCGCCGGAGGCGTCTGTCATTTCTTCGATCTCCTGCAGTTTCCGGGAGCCGCCTACAAAGGACAGACGGGAATCCGTCCGTGGATCGGAAATCCCCAGAAGCCGGTTCAGGACATTTTTCTGCAGGATCGACACATCCAGAGCTTCCACGGGATCCTTTTCCGAATAGCTTCCCTCACGGGCACGCAGGTGATACCACTCGCCCTCCAGATACATGCCGAAACAGTGTTTCTCCATGGGTTTGCAGCGGTATCCGGACATGACCAGGATCTCAAAATCCACTGCCAGCATCCGCAGAAACTGCCGTGTATCCATCCCGTTCAGATCAGATACCACCCGGTGATAACCCAGAATCGTCAGCTCCTCTGCCGGAAAAAGAACCGACAGAAAATAATTAAATTCTTCTTCGCCCGTATATGCCGCTCCTCTGGTCTTCCGCATTTCCTGTCCCACCCGGACAGCCGAAGCGGCACGGTGATGGCCGTCTGCAATATACAGGGAAGGCACCTGCTGCAGGATTTCCTGGATTCTCCTGCAGAGTTCCCCGTCATCCACCACCCATACAGTCTGCTGTACCTGTTCTTTCGTGGCAAAGTCATACTCTGGTTCATGGGAATCGATCCATTCCGCTACGATCTTTTTCAGTTCTTCCGGGTATGGACAGGTGAGGAAAATAGGCCCCGTATGAGCCTGGCAGGCTGCAACATGCCGGATCCGGTCCTCTTCCTTTTCCTTTCGGGTCAGTTCATGCTTCCGGATCACATCGTTTTCGTAATCTTCCACAGAAGCACAGCCTACGATACCGGTCTGCACAGAATTTCCTTTTTTCTCCCGGTACAGATAAAAGCCGGGAACCGGATCCTGCACATACACGCCTTCCTGCTCCAGACGGTTTAAATTCTCAGCGGCCTTCTGGTAAACGTCCTGGCTGTAAGGGTCCACGCCCCGGGGAAAATCCACTTCCGCACGGTCAATATGCAGAAAACTCAAAGGTGCTTCCTCCGCCATCTCTCTTGCCTCTTCTTCATTCATGACGTCATAGGGCAGAGCCGCCGTCTGCTGCGCCATCTGGCGCTTTGGCCGCAATGCCTGAAAAGGTCTGAACACTGCCATTTTTTCTCTCCTCACATCTCTCTTATTCTGTCTGCGGTCTGTCCGCAAATACACCCCCGGCAGAAAAACCGGGGGTGTATTTTCATCCATTTGTTTTTCATTCAATCATCAGGAAGCATATACTACAACACGACCGCCTCTGGCAAGCGCCACTGCTATGTGACACACCTCCATTGTGGCACATATCTTATCAGCCAGTGTAATGATCCATGCTTCTTTATTTTTCGGAATTGGCCCCAGCGGAAACATATGGGTCAGTATTGCATTTATCTCCCGTTCGCTAACTGCAAAATTCTGGAGGCTGTTCTCTGCAGCAGCCTTAGGATGAAAAAATGCCTGATGCTCTCCCGTAGGCGTTTTCTTCCCAAAATCATAAGGGCAGAAGTCATGCAGCAGTCCGGCTCTTGCAGCCGCTCTTGTGTCACATCCCAGTTTTCTGGCGATCAGCCAGGAAATATAAGATACGTTCACACTGTGCATCAGCCTGGTAGTCCATTGATGATGGGTGTACAAACTCAGAGAAAGGAACTCCCTGCTGGTAAGAATATCTCTTACCTCCTGTAAATACGCTGGGGAAATCTCCTCCGATAATTGAATGTCCATCGGCAATCCCTCCCATCCCTGTTCAAGCAGACAATGCGCATTCAGGCAGCGCGTCCGCCTGAAAATTCATATAGTTTCTCTGTTACCTATTTTTATTATAACGGGATTCGCCTGAAATTACAATAGATTTCTGACAGCCGGACAACCGAATCGTCACTGCAGATACACCTTTTCCGGATACATCCGTTTCAGGGCCTGCAGCATTTCATCCGTCAAATCCAGCAGCAATTTGATCTGTCTACCATTTTCACCTACGATCATAGTATAATATGGTATATTTTCTTCATAAGATGTGTAATCATATTTGGGAAGCCGAACACTCCCTCCGTTATTTCTGTATTTTGCCACCGCCTGATGCCAGTTGGGAGCAACTGTCACCAGTTCTTTTAAATCCAGCTCATGGGCGGCCTTGCGGAAACGTTTACCATAGATCACGTCCACTGAGAATATGCCATTGTCCAGCACATATTCGTAATCCTTCTGGCTGAACGCATCAAAGGCAAAATAAAGCACCACCAGCAAAAATCCCGGAAGCATAAATCCCCTGGAGAATACGATTCCAAACAAAATAAACAACACAGCAAAGACGATCATAATCCCCCGCAGAATACTGGACATAGCTTTCTTTTTTCTGGTCACCTGTTCTACAATTTTATAATTGTACATTTTTACCAACCTTCCTCTGAATGTATATTAAATTTCAAGAGCTGCTGTTCGTAATTCTCCGGCCGTTTTCTCCATTCCATGGGTGTCACTCCCATAACCTGTTTAAAATTCCGGTTAAAAGTAGAGCTTGTGGTAAACCCGCATTTATGCGCGATATCTGTAATGGATTCGTCCGTTTTCTGCAGATGTTCACACGCCGTATGGATTCGTACCGAATTCACATATTCCAAAGGTCCCATATTCATGTAAGAAGAAAAAAGCCTTCGGAAATGTGTTTCACTGATATGGATCTGGTCTGCCAGTTCCTTTACTTTAATAGGTTCCATATAGTGATTGCTGATATAATCCAGTACTCTGGATATGGATACAGTCAATTTGACTCCGCTGCCATTGCTGACTGTGCTTTCTTTCCGGTTCAACCGGGAAATCTCCACCAGCAATGCCAGCAGAACTCCTTTGGCCTCCTCCAGATAAAATTCTTCCGTATTCCGCATAATATCCAGGATTTTGCGAACCAGCCGGGCCAGATCCGGATACTTCTCTTCTGACAAAAACAACGCTCTGGTATTGATCCGCTGTATCATCCGTTCTGCGAATATAGAATTATCTTTATACATTTGCTGGAGAAATCCTTCTACATCAATAAAAAGGTATTCCCAGCAGCTTACCGTATCCAGATCGCTGTTGGTAGTATGCGGATAGTTTTTGGGGATTACGGTAAACTCTTTCCCGGAAAACCGCTGCTCTTCCTCCCCAAAAACCATGGTCCCCTGTCCCTCATAACAATATCCAATCTCCAGATAATTATGAAAATGCAG
Source organism: uncultured Blautia sp. (assembly GCA_900542045.1). Taxonomy (GTDB): domain Bacteria; phylum Bacillota; class Clostridia; order Lachnospirales; family Lachnospiraceae; genus Blautia_A; species Blautia_A gallistercoris. The sequence goes on along the minus strand of UQMI01000009.1, from coordinate 60,809 downwards.
GTAATCAATATCTCTTCCATAATACTGGATCCATTTCTCCCCCAGAAGGGCCATGATGTAACTTCCCGGCGGCATCTGATAATACCGGTATTCCATTTTTGCTTTTTTCTTTCTCTTATTCATATAGGTTCTCCGTTCTCACTGCATTCTTCCGCTCTTCCTTCGTTTTTTCTCCCAGGCCCCCGAATAATACCGCACCGCTCCCACCAGAGCTGCGCAGATCCAAGTAATGGGAGAGACAAACCACAAGCCACGATAACCAAACCAGGCAGGAAGAAGAAATGCACAGCCAATTCGCGAAACAACCTCGCTGAGTCCCATCAGAACAGTTACTGCCACATCCCCTGTTGCCCGAAGGATATTGTGATATACTACCAGAATTCCTCCGGCAAGGAAAAACACGGTAAAGATCCGCATATATTCTACACCGTAGGCAATGGCTTCCGGCGTACCGGTAAATGCGCGCATGATAGGCTCTGCCAGAAAAAATACCGCAGGGCAGAAAATCCCATAGCAAAGAAGATTCAGTAAATATGCGCTGTTCACACCTTTTCGGATTCTCTGATAATTCCCGGCTCCTGCATTTTGCCCGGCAAAAGTTCCCATGGCCGTTCCCACAGCATCTGCCAGCTGAAATCCCAGGCCTTCAACCTTCATGCAGACACCATAAGCCACAATCATAGCTGTTCCATAAGTATTTACCACTGCCTGCAGGGTCATATCCGATACAGAAATAATACTCATCTGCAGGCCTGTGGGTAATCCATAACGAAGCACTTCCTTTACCAGATATGGCTTCGGTTTCCATTGCCTTTTGGGAACCCGCAGAAGAGGCAGGATACGAAGGGCATATCCCAGACAGAGCACACCGGAAATGAGCTGGGAAAGCACCGTCGCAAATGCCGCTCCTGCCACTCCCATAGGAATCCAGGACACAAAAGCCACATCAAGAATCACATTCAGAATGCTGGACAAGATTAAAAATACTAATGGAACCACAGAATTGCCCAGGGCGCGCAGCACCGCAGACGCAAAATTATAAAGCATGGTCGCCCCGCACCCCAGATAGATCACTACCAGATAACTGTACGCCTGAGGCATCAGTTCTTTACTGGTCTGCAGAAGCCCCAGCAGGGGCCCTGCGGTCAGAGTTCCCAGTACAGTGAGAAGAATGGCTATCAGAACCGATACCCATGCGCCGGCCACAAACGTATCCTGGATTTCCTTTTTCTCTCCGGCACCATAGAACTGGGCGATCACCATACTCACACCTGTCGTCACGCCCATCATGATGGAAAACATCATATACATAGCCGAACCGGAAATGCTCACTGCTGCCAGAGCCTGATCGCCCAGAAATCTGCCCACAATATACGTATCCGCAAAATTATAAATTCTCTGACACAACATTCCCAGGAGAACCGGAAAGGCAAACACCGCCATCTGCTGCAGTACCGGCCCCCTGGTCATATCCATTGTCTGTTCTTTTTTCATTGCCTGCTAAATCTCATACCAAAGGATCTGATTCGCCTCCAGATCCACAGCAAAGCATGAGCCGTCTCCTTTGTAAACAGTTGTATGCTGCGGTTCATAGGTATTGTTTACTACACAGAATTTCCCATTTTTCACATAGGCATGAACTTCCACATGAAAATTGGTACTGAACCAGCGGCAAAGGTTTTCTTCGTCATGAGAAGCCCAGAGGATAGAGCGGTACAGGATACGGCTGTTTTCAAAGCTGTAGGGAAGACCGCTGATATAGACACAGCGTCCTTTTCCGAACCCGTTCACCGCCATTTGCACCTCCTGGTCATTCTGCACCAGGATCTCCGTGCCGTCCAGAGCATAGATATTTTTCTTTCCTTCACCGAAATCAATGGGGCCGGTACAGTCTTCCTTAATGAAATGGTCATGTTCTTCCCAGTTGTATTTGTCCACATTCAGAGTAAAGCCCGTCTCTTTCTCCACGCCCATGACTGTGGCCAGCTGGAAGAAATGCCCCTCGTACTGATGGGCTGTGGGCTCTCCCACTCCGATAAACCCGCCGCCCCGGTAAATAAACCGTTTCACAGCAGTGATAATCTTCTCATCAATCCAGTTTTCTCCGCCGGAATAAGCGGTGTCGCCGTCACCCACATTGAGCAGCACATCAATATCGTCCAGGATGGACGGATCCCTGCGGATATCCTCAAAACTGATAAACTGCACATCAAAAGGCGCTCCGCTCAATGCCTCGATCACCCCTGCATAAGAATAATTCTGTTTGTGATAAATGGCATGGTGCACCATATGATTTCCCCAGGCCCGCATCCTGCCCCAGCAATTCAGCACCGCCACTTTCTTGATGCAGTAAGGAGTGGTTCCTTTGATATTGTCATATAAAGTCCGGAATTCCTGGCAGACCTCTTCCACATAATCCACAAAATCCGGAAATTCCATGGCCAGCTTCAGATAGCCTCCGTAGCCGATCCGGTCGATGGGCTTACGCAGAATAGCCCGTCTGGCCGTTACCCAGTTCACCTTTGCCTCTTTCACCGGGTCTCCGCCCTCATAGAAGGTATCCGGGAAGAAATACGGAAGGAACCTGCCTTCGGTATACCGTACACCCTCAATATCACTGATCAGCCGAAGGGTAGAACCATTTCCCACACTGCCTACCACGGCGTCCAGCCCGATACTCTGAAACTCTTCCATAAAGGGCTCCATACCGATCCAGTGATCCCCCAGAAACATCATGGCTTCTTTTCCGCATTCATGGGTGATATCCACCATTTCCCGGGCTAGCTTCGCCACTTCCCGTCTCTGGAACGCCTGAAAATCCAGGAATTCTTTTGAAGGGATCCGGTATGTATTGTTCATATAGCCCTGGTCAATGATAAATTCCGGACGGAACCGATAGCCCGCTTCTTTCTCGAACTGTTCCAGGATGTAAGGACTTACGGAAGCAGAGTACCCATACCAGTCCACATATTTTTCCCTGGCCAGTTCATCAAAGATCAGCGTAAACTGGTGAAAAAATGTGGTATAGCGGATCACATCCACATGGGGATTCTGCGCGATAAATTTCCGCAGACGTTCCATAGAATAGGCATGGGTCTTGGGCTGACGCACATCAAAGGTGAGCTGTTTTTCAAAATCAGTCCATCCATTGGTCACTGCGTTGTACATATGTACCGGATCCCACATGATATAGGCCAGAAAGCTTACTGTATACTCATGAAACGGCACTGGCTCCGGGATCACCACGTTGCCGCTGTCCCCGTCATAGTACCACCTGGAAACCGGCACCACTTCCCCGGTGGTACGGTCGATCACTTCCCACCAGCGTTCGATATCGTCCCGGTCATTGACCTTGAGCATATCCGGGTAGAGGTGATCCATCAGATGGATCTGCAGTTCTCCCTCCACAGCCGTATAAAAAGGCGTCATGATATACATCTGTTGAATTTCATCCGGATTTTCCCGGGCCCATGCATTGTCTTTCCGGGTGGTATAATACGTGGAATACACTTTGGCATCCACCTGCTTCAGTTCTTCCGGATAATCCGTACCGTCACAGTCACGGATCGCATCTGCACCCCAGCGTTTCATCAGTTCCAGTGTTTCCGGAACCACATCCAGATCTGTGGGGATCGTCACTCTTCCAGTCGTATGTTCTTTCACAGCACCTCTCCTCTCTTTTTTCATGTTCTTTTCAGCAAACGGCAGCCAAAGGCTTCCAGTTTCAATTCTTTTTCATATTTCTCCTTGCTTTCTGCATCCTGCCAGGTCCCAATGCCTTCGATGCAGACCGGCTCATTGCGGAAATTCATGACAAACACCAGAGAATCGCCGCCGTCACAGGATTTCCGTTCCGACACTGTCACTCCGTAAGGCAACTCTGTCCCCAGAGAATTCTCCACCCCGGCCTGTTTCAGCAGTTCTTTATAAAACTGCTGCAGGAAGGAAAGCTCTGTCTCCGCCGCCAGATAGAATGCCTGGCCTTTTCCGTAGGAATTCCGGGTCAGCACCGGCATTCCCTTCACATAGTCTTCCTCATAGACAGCCAGCACTTCCGTCTGTTCCTTTGCATGGATCATTTCCCGCATGCCTCCCAGGGCATAGGTCTGCCCCTGGTACCGGAAGTGATTTTCAAATTCCGGACCGGGCGCATCCACCTCTTCCTGCACAATCCCCAGTACTTTTTCCAGAGGGTGTTCGCCCAGGAAGCACAGATCTGTCTCGTTTACCAGTCCGCTGAAATAGGTGGTTACATAGATGCCGCCGCCAGCCACGAATTTTTCCACCTTTTCGGCATATCCTTCTCTGTACATATAATTCAGCGGCGCTGCCACCAGCCGGTATCCTTCCAGGGAATCCTCCATGCCGATCAGATCCACATCCACACCGGCTTCCCAGAACGGCCGGTAATGCTCCAGGATCGTCTTCACATAATCCAGATCCTGCCGGGGTCCTGTGGTATCTTCCAGGGCCCACCAGTTCTCCCAGTCAAATACCAGGGCCGCTTTCGGCTGGTTGACTGTATGATCCAGAAGCTCCGTCAGATGGGACAGCCGTTCGCCCACTGCTGTTACATCCCGGAATGTCCGGGTGTTGCTGCCGTTCTTGTGGTCCACCACCGCCCCGTGAAACTTTTCAAATGAACCTCTGCTCTTTCTCCACTGGAAATACTGCACCGAATCCGAACCGTGGGCAATGGCCTGCATGGATGAAAGCATATGCATCCCCGGCCGTTTCACGGGATTGTTGTTCCTCCAGTTGACAGAAGAAGGCGTGCTCTCCATCAGAAGAAACGGCTGCTTCTTCATGGTGCGCATCAGACTGTGCTCGGCCGCTGCGGCAGATGCCACAGGTACCTCATCCTTACTGCTGTGCCACCAGGGATAGCTGTCCCAGGAGATCACATCCACCTCCCGGGCCAGCCTGCGATAATCCAGGCCTTTGAAGAAATCCATAAAATTCGTGGTAACCGGAAGGTCAGAAGCGCTGCGCACCGCCTGGATCTCTCCGGCACAGAAATCACTCATCTGTTCTGACACAAATCTCCTCCAGTCCAGCTTCAGTGCCGTCATGGTGTATTCTCCCTGGGGCATGGGGCTGTGGATCTGCTCCCAGTCTGTATATACATGACTCCAGAACCGTCCCCACCAGGCATGGTTCAGGTTCTCCAGGGTCTGATACCGCGCTTTCAGCCAGCCGCGGAACGCCTCCTGACACTGGGGGCAGTGGCAGGTGGAATCTCCGAAATTTCCGCCCAGCTCATTGGAAATATGCCACAGGATCACGTTTTCCTTTTTTCCAAATGTCAGAGACAGCTTCCGGTCCAGCGCCTGTATCTTTTCCCGCATTACAGGGGATGTGTAACAGAAATTGTGACGCTTTCCGGGAAGGTTGCAGGTGCCGTCCTCCTGCACCTGCATCACTTCCGGATACCTCTGCGTCAGCCAGTGAGGCATGGCGCCGGAAGGCGTGGCCAGCACCACCTGGATATCCTCCTGTCCCAACCGGTCCACAATCTGCTCCAGCCATCCAAAATCATACCGGCCTTCCTCCGGCTCCAGCATGGCCCAGGAAAATACGCCTAACGTAACGCAATTAACCTTTGCCTGTTTCATCAGTCTGATGTCTTCTTCCAGAATCTCCGGGTATTCCAGCCATTGCTCCGGGTTGTAATCTCCTCCGTGGAGAATCCTTCCTCCTGTCATTATGAAACCTCCTGCTATTCCAGATTATCAAAGTGGAAGCGCTTCATCATGGCCCCGTAACGGATACGGACCAGCTCATTTCTTTTGAGCACATCTTCTTCATTGCCTGTATACTGGCAGCGGATGCAGTAATACTCATCCTTGTCTTTGTCATAAAACATATCGATATCCAAATCCCGCATAAAACACATCGGGCAGCGGTAATTTAATTTGCCTTTTCCAGCTTGAGCCATGTGGACACTACCTCCTTATCTGAAACCTCTGTTGTATATCCCAGAGTAAACATTGGTGAAAATGCATATCCTTCCCGGATATACCCCTTTGCCTCTTTCTTATCCATACACAGGGACACTTTTGTCTCAATGGCAGGGATCACTGCGCTGACACAGTCCGCTCCTTCTTCGGCTTCCTCCCTGCATTTATATTCGTAAGCAATTTCTTTCCTGTCTCCGTCTTTTTCACAGGAGAGCGTAATTCCAGTCATATCCTCCGGATATTCTGTGGTGCCGTAGCAGGCCACCATATATTCATTCAGTTCCACCTTTGCTGTGGGATCGCTCATCTGCAGGATACTTCTTTCGATCTGAATGTCACTGCTTCCCTCTGCGAAGATCACACGGGTCTGCAGAGTCAGGGTCAGTTCCTGGAATTCAATTTCCACAGGATCCAGGGTCAGGATTCTCTTCTTGCCTGTCTCCCCTTCTTCCTCAGAGAATGCGGCTTTTGTACGGCACAGACACAGATCCACTTCTTCCCCCTGGTAGCACAGCTTGGCGCTGCGGATGGTTCCTTCTCCTGCATAATGGGTGAAATAACCGGCTCTGTATTTTTCCTGGATCAGGAACGGGTAGGAGGCATCCTGCACATGTTTGGTGCCGATTCCCACTTCCCATTTCAGTTTTGCCGCATAGGGGCGCAGATCCACAATGGCGCCGCCCTGGTCCATATTCACGCAGGCACGCATATAAGGATCGCAGTACCAGAATACCTGCTTGTCTGAACCATAGAGAATATCTCTCCACAGGGCACATTCCGGCTCTGTGTAGGTCTTCTTCTGACGGTAATAATCCGCAAATTCTTCCATGGTCATATCGGTGAGCTTTCCTTCTTTTTTCAGCTGACCATAATACGCCATTCCGTCCTCATAGGACTTCTTCAGCAATTCATAGGGTGCTTCCCATCTTCCCATTTTATTGAGCCAGCCAGGTCCCACAAACATCATATTATAGGCATAGCCATTGTTGTATTTTTCCAGAGAACGGTACTGATCCACCAGATTGTACAGATAGGGATATTCCCAGGTCTTTGTATCGTAGATCATTCCCCGGAGCACATTCTGGGGATGAGTTCCGAAGTTGGAACCATTTCCGTCATAGCAGGCCAACAGATCCCGGGACAGATGGGGGATTGCCACAATTCCGCTGTCCTCTGCTTCATTGGCTGCCGGCGCATGGGTGTTCTGTTTGGACGGAATCCATGGATTCCATGGACCGCCATCGAACAGAGTGTACCAGGAATTGTTGCAGGTGTGGTATGCCTTGGGGCCTTCCTCCCAGCAGGTGGCAATGGCACATTTTACAGAAGGATATTTTTCTTTTATATAGTTGGTCAGCTCTGCGTCCATATAGTAGGAACCGGTGGATGCCGGATAAAACCCGAAAATATCATGGAATTTTCCAAACACGTCATCCACAATGGATTTCTTATCTTCCATGGAAAACATCCAGATACAGAAATCCTTGGTCTTATATTTCTCCCGGAATTCTGTACAGGGCAGTCCCAGCAGAGAAAGAGCAATCTCATCTCCGTAGGTTTCATGATCTTCCTTTGCAATCTGAATTGCCTCTTCATTGAACAGGGACGCATAGGTCATCTGGATCGTGGTCTTCAGCCCGTTCTTATGGGCAGTTTCCTGCTGAAAGCGGAAAATATCCAGCGATTCCGTCAACAGCGCTTTTCTTCCGATATCTTCTTCTTTTCCGTGTCCGGTGACCTTTTCCGCATATTCCGGCACCATTTCCGGACGATGAATAATATTTACGATAAATTTGTCCATTCTGATTTCCTCAAATCTTTCTATTATATATTCGTGATCCATCAGACAGGATCACCAGTTGCATGCTTTATTCCTCAACTTTTTCTTTTTTCAAACCATTCATGGCCGGAAATCCCGAATTGCTGCCAGAGCCGGCAAAACATTCCCATCGTAGTCAAATAATGCCTGATTGGCCCATTCATTTCCTCCCGGCCCCTTTTCTTCCATATATTCCAGCGCTTCCGAAGAAGCCCAGCCGCTGCCAGGCACTGGAATCCAGGCCGGTTCCCAGTAATAGAATCCGCGTACACCGGGGATCCTGGCAATCCGGGCCATAAAATCCTCCATGAATGCCTTCTGTCCTTCCGGTGTCATGGGATAAGGAACCCGGGCTGCCAGAGCAGCATTTGCCGCCATTCCTTTTCTCCGCTCATCGGGCAGTTTCTCATATTCCTGGTAATCCTCCAGAGTGTGCCCCGTGGATACCTCTGCCACGATCATTTCCTTGCCGTAACGCCGGGCCAGATCCTGCATATTGTTTTCCAGATCTGCCAAAGTTCCGTGCCAGAATGGATAATAGGACAGGCCGATCACCTGAAACGCTTCTCCCCGCTTCAGGAACTCGTCAAACCATTCCCGGTACAGGGCGTTGTTTCCTCCATTATCCAGGTGCAGCATAATGGGGATGTCTTCGTCCACACTGCGCACGCCTCGTATGCCCGCATTGATAAACCGGGCCAGCTGTTCGTATTCCGGCACTTTTCCATAAGGCCAGAGCATGCCATTGGTCAGCTCATTCCCCACCTGCACCATGGTGGGAAATGCCTGTGCCTCCCGCAGCGCCAGCAGTGTCTCTCTGGTAAATCCATACACTGCCTGTTCCAGCTCTCCTGCATCCAGATTTCTCCATGCCTTTGGAATTCTCTGCTTTCCCGGATCCGCCCAGCAGTCACTGTAATGAAAATCCAGAAGGAAATCCATTCCCCGGCTTCTCACCCGTTTTGCCAGTTCTATGGTGGCGGCAAGATCGTTGGTCCCGGCTCCGTAAGGCACGCCTTCCTCACTGTAGGGATCGTTCCACAGCCGGAGACGGATGCCGTTGCATCCGTACGCCTGCAGAATATCCAGCAGGTCCCCCGGCTTTCCCCTGTCATAATAAACCGCTCCCAGTTCTTCCAGTTCCTTCAGAGAAGAAACATCCATTCCTTTGATCCACTTTTCCATAGGCTCAGATCCCCTGGAAACTAAAGGAGAATTCCATTCTCTGATCTGCCTTCAGCAGATATTCGGGAAGAGTTCTGGCTCCCCAGCTGTCATCTCCTGCCACGCCCATCTGTCCCAGAGCAGCCCGCACTACTGTGTAATGTACCTGGGGCAGCTCATAGGGATGTCTGGCATTTTCCAGCTCATGAGGTGTATAGGGAAGGGCGGAGAACATCATGGGGCCGCTTTCTTTTGTCATCTCAAAGAGCATTCCTCTGCCCCTGCGGTCTGTCACTTTCGCGTACCGAACCTCTTCCTTGGCACCGCACTCCTGAGGTACGATATAAGCTGCCATGTTATCGGCAACCAGATTCCGGTAAATTCCCAGTTTTGCACCTTTCTTCCGGTCTGCATAGGTCTCTTCCGGTCCCAGTCCATACCATTCCACATGATCATAATCAGCGTTCAGCTTGAACAGTACGCCAAATTCCGGCATATCTCCCAGTTCCTGCACCGGATCATAGGTCAGTGTGGCCGTTACCTTTCCGTCCCCAAAAACTTCATAGGAAAGACTGCAGCTGCTCTCCGGCGTGGTGGGCATCCGATAGGTGTAGGTGATCTTTGCCGAATTTTCGGTCTCCTCTACCATCGGTGCCAGGATCTCTCCATACATATGTTTCCGGTAATCCTTGTGGGTCAGGTACATGCTGGCAATCTTCCACTGGGCATACCGTCCCGGCATATAATTGCCATAATCATTGTCCACCGGCGCCCGCCAGAAATTCGGCTTTGGAATTGCCTCGATCATTTCTTTTCCTGCATATTTATACGAAACCAGACCTCCATCCAGTACAGAGAACAATACTTCAAAATGCTCTCCCTTCACACCGATGTTATGAAGGCTCTGGATCACCTGCACTTTTTTACTGCAGGGAACCGTCTGCTCCTCAACGGTGTAAACATATTGACCAAAAGCAACTTCATGTCCGGCAGGAGCCCAGATCTGCGCTTCTTTCAGGTGGAAAGAAACTGTAATCGTATATTCTCCGCTCCTGGTTTCTTTTTCAAAAGGAAGCGCGTAGACTTTCTCTTCCAGAGGCGCCACTGCCGTCTCCAGAATTGCCCTGCGGATCTCTTTTCCGTTTCTTGCAACCGTCACCAGACAGTCATAGATGCTGGTGCTGACGAACAGATTCTTGTTTATGATCCGTACTTCTTCTTCGCTTACTTCCGCAGTAATATTCTGATAATTGAATTTTACCTCCTGCATCTTCGGAGAGGGATTTCTGTCACCGCCGTATACAATACCATTGGCGCTGAAATTATAATCCGTGGGCCGTTCTCCGAAGTCTCCGCCGAAGGCCTGGAATTCTTTGCCATAGCGGTCTTTTTTTGTGATGGTCTGATCAATATAATCCCAGATAAAGCCGCCCTGGTACAGAGGTTCCGTATCGGTCAGATCAGTATACAGATGCATGCCTCCGCAGGAATTTCCCATGGCGTGGGTATATTCGCAGCAGATATAGGGCTTGCTCCGGTCTTTAGCCAGGAATTCTTTGATGGACGCCACGGTGGGATACATCTGACTTTCCATATCGCTTGTGTCGTTGTAGCTGCGGTCCCGGAAAACTCCTTCATAATGTACCAGCCGGGTGGGATCTTCTCTGCGGAAGAACTGGGACATTTCAAAAATATCTTTTCCGCCGTAGGATTCATTTCCACAGGACCAGATCAGGATCGCCGGATGATTCTTATCCCGCTGATACATGGAGTTGGCACGGTCCAGCATCATATCCAGCCATTCCGGTTTGTTATTTGGCACAATATAGTCATAATCTTTCGTCTGTTCCACCAGATCCCAGGATCCATGGGATTCCAGGTTTGTCTCATCGATCAGATACAGTCCATATTCATCACACAGACGATACAGGATCGACGGATTCGGATAATGGCAGGTCCGGATGGCATTAATATTATTTTGCTTCATTACTGTCAGATCTTTGCGCAGCTCCTCTTCCGAAACGCAGCGGCCGCTGACAGAACTGAACTCATGACGGTTCACACCCTTAAACACAATGCGTTTTCCGTTCAAAGTCATGATGCAGTCCTTCATTTCGAAACGGCGGAATCCCACCTTTTCCGGAATCATTTCCTGCAGCTGACCGTCTTTGTCCAGAACTTCAATGGTCAGATCATACAGATCCGGCTGTTCTGCACTCCACAGCTTTGGTGCGTTCACCTGCCAGGTAAATACATCTTTGCCGCTTAAGCTGCGCTCTTCCCGGAAACATACTTCTCCCTGACAGGACAGACAGAAGCGGGCAGTACCTTCTCCCCAGGTTTCCGTACAGATCTCCAGTTCGCCGGTCTGCAGACTCTCGTCAGGGATCGCCCGGATCCGCAGGTCACGGATATGCACTTCCGGCACCGTATAGAGATAAACGTCCCGATAAATACCGGAGAACCGGTAAAAATCCTGATCTTCACACCAGCTGCTGCTGGTCCATTTGAATACCTGAGCAGCCAGCTTGTTCTCGCCTTCTTTTACGTAATCAGTCAGTTCAAATTCCGATGGAGTAAAAGTATCTTCGCTGTATCCCACAAACTGTCCGTTCAGCCACAGTGCCAGTCCGCTCTCCGCTCCCTGAAAAGAAATGAACAGCCGTTTTCCCTGCATTCTCTCCGGTACGGTAAAGTATTTCACATAGCTGGCCACCGGATTAAAGGCTGTGGGAATCTCTCCCGGACGGATCTCTTCATGTCCCTCCCATGGATACTGGGTATTGGCATACTGGGGTACATCATAACCCTCCATTTGAATATGGGCCGGTACATAAATGTCATCCCAGTTTCTGCAGGAATACTCTTCTTTCTCAAAATCCGGAATCACGCTGCCGTAATTTCTGGCATAGTGAAACTTCCAGAGTCCATTCAGACTTTCTACAAAACCGGATTCCTGCCTGGAAGCTTCCGCCTGATCCGCATAATATCTGTGATCGGAATGGGCATCCAGTCTTCCATCGCGAAAATACTGCGGATCCTTTACTTTTTCATAATCAAAAGTTCTCATTCTTTCTGTTTCCTCCTGCTTTTCCTGCTCTTATCTATTATATAGAGCAATTTCGACCTTTTTGATGCAATCATTATAGTATAGATAGACAAAGGGATGTATGGTATGTTAAGCTGAACAATATAAGATTTCGAAACAGGTGATCCTATTATGCCAATTATTTTTCGCAGCACACCCATTACAGAACCCTTTACATTTGATTCTCTGGGAAACCACTGGAACCAGGACCGGATTGCCCGTCCCAAAGGATATCCCTTCTATCATTATCTCCAGACAGAGACCGGTTCCGGAAAAGTGACTGCAGCCGGAAAGACTTATATCCTTCAGGAAAACGAAGGAATCTTTCTGGCTCCCTTTGTACGCCACTCTTACGAAAGGGAGAGCGAGCAATGGTTTACCATGTTCGCCACCTTCACCGGAACCATTGAAAGCAGCATTGCCCAAATGACCGGAGGGCGGCAGGTCATCCTTGTAGAAAAAGAACAGGGAATCCGTATTGCATCCCTTCTAAATGACTGTGTCCGCAGTTCTGAACTCCGTCCCCTGGATGACAAGCGGCTCTCCATCGACTGTTACAGTCTTCTGCTCAATTTCACAGACGGCATCCAAACCCGAACGCTGGCCGATGACCCGCTGTATTTAAATTATGTAAAACCGGTAATAGAAGAAATTGAAAGGAATTACAGCCAGACTCTTACGGTGGAAAAGCTGAGCCGGCTGGTTTTTGTTACGCCGCAATATCTGTCACGGCTGTTCCGGCGGTTCCTGAACTGCTCCACCTATGAATATCTGACCTTCTACCGGATCAGCAAAGCCAAAGAATTTCTGATCACAGATCCCCGGCTGGAGGTCCAGCATATCGCCTCGAAAACAGGATTTTCGGATACCAGTCATTTTATTGCTGTTTTCCGGAAGATTACAGGAGTCACTCCTCTGGAGTTCCGTAAACTGAATTAATCTTCAAAACACAGAAAGCTGCCGCAAACGCGGCAGCTTCTCTTTCACTGCTAATCCATACAGACAAGCTGCCTGTATATAACTATCTTTTTTATTTTACTGCACCAGTAATACCTTCTGCGAACTGTTTCTGCAGTACGAAGAACACAATCATCGTCGGAACCGAACAGAACAATACGCCTGTCATCAGCATGCCGTAATCTGTGGTATATCCAGAAGACATGTTCGCGATCAGCATCGGCATGGTCTGTGCTTCCGGCTGTGTCATGATTACCTTCGGCCACAGATAGGAGTTCCATGCATTCATAAAGGTGATAACTGCCGCTGCCGCATAAGTGGATTTCATCATGGGTATATACATGCGGTAAAAAATCTGGAACTCATTCAGTCCGTCAATACGGGCCGCTTCCATGGTATCCACAGGGAAGTTACGGGAATTCTGACGGAACATCATAATCAGGAACGGCGTGGAAATCGATGGCAAAATAAAGCCCCACACACTGTTCAGCAAATCCCCTGCAGACAGAAGTTTGAACAGAGGGATCATGGTTGCTACCTGAGGGATCATCATGGCCAGCAGAAGAATTGAGAAGACACGGTCCTTCCCTTTGTCATGATAAAGCTCAAATCCATAACCAGCCAGTGAACAGATCAAAATTGCAATAACGGTCTGTACCACTGCATACAGGAAAGAATTACCCATAGCTCTCCAGAGATTGTAGTTTGAGGTCAGATTCTGGAAATTCTCAATTAAATGCGTACCAAAGGTAAGTTTGCCGCTGGCAACATCAAAGGTCGTATTCGTTGCCGCAGAGATCATCCAGTAAAACGGGAATACGGACAAAAACGCAACGATGATCAAAAATATGTATGTAGGAATCAGGCGGCGCTGGATCATACTTTTATTCTTTTTCTCAGTCACGTGTATCACCTACTTTCATATTGATAAATGCCAGAACAGCTACAATAACAAATACGAAGAAGGACATGGCCGTTGCGTATCCGAAATTCGAAACGCCGCCGCTTCCAAAGGTATTGTTATAGATATAATGAGACATTGTAATTGTGGAGTTTGCCGGCCCGCCGTTTGTCAGGTTGACAGACTCATCGAACAACTGCAGTGTACCATTGATGGACATAATGAAAGTCATGATGATTGTGGGCTTCAAAAGCGGAACGGTAATCTTCCAGAACGTCTTCCATCCATTGGCTCCATCAATCTTGGCCGCCTCATACACGGAATACTCAATATTCTGCAGACCGGCCAGATAGAATACCATATTGTAACCGGTCCACCGCCAGATCAGAGCGATAATGATAACTGCCTTTGCACTGGCAGAATTTCCCAGGAAATTGTAATTGGATTCCAAAATCCCAAGATTTACCAGTATGGAATTGATCAATCCATCTGTTGCAAACAGAGATTTAAAGATCAAAGCATAAGATACAAGAGATGTCGCGCATGGCAGGAATACACATGTACGGAATAATCCTTTGAACCGCAGGTCCTGATTATTCAGAAGCTGTGCCAGCAGAATTGCCAGAATCAGCATGATTGGAACCTGAATGATCAGATAGAGAAATGTATTTCCCACAGACCGCAGGAACAGTCTGTCCTGGAACATTCTGGTGTAATTGTTAAAAATCGGTTCTGACCATACCATGTTGGCGCTGGATCCGGTCTGCAGTGACATGATAAACGCCTGGACCATGGGCCAGAACGCCATAATCGCAATAAGAATCGTAGCCGGGGTCAGGAATACCCAGCCCGCTATTGACTGTTTGCCCAGCAGGGTCATTTTCTTTTTCTGCTTCAATTGGGCCCCCTCCTTCTAAAAACAGGCAGGGAAACGGATCCACTCCGTTCCCCGCCTTTTCTCCTATCTCTCAGCGTTGTTTTCCGTTATTTAGTTGCCCATTTCGAAGTTCAGCTGATCCTCTGCTTCCTGAAGAGCATCCATGGTATCTGCGCCATTAATGATATTGATAATGGCAGATCCAACATAGTTACGTGCGGAATAGTGGTAGTCACTCTGCTCAATAATCTGTACATGAGTTCCCATTTCCACGATATCAGCATAGATCGGCTGATTGTTGAAGAACTCTACGCCTTCCTGGTATACATCTGTTTCGCCTGCCGGAGCATATGTAGAGATCACACCGCCGTCTCTTAAGGCATTATCATAAGTTACTGTGCTTCCGCCGAAGGTGTAAGCCAGGAATTCTTTTGCAAGGTCAACATTCTTACAATTAGAAGTAATATACAGAGAAGAGCCGCCGTTACTTGCATAGCCTTCTTCGCCTGTCAGTGTGGGCATAGTTGTGATCTCCCACAGACCGCTGTTGGCTTCTACTTTCTCAATGGTAGGAATGATCCAGTTACCGTTCATAACACCTGCAACCTGATCGCCCTGGATTGCTTTGTCTGTGTAATCAGACCAGCTGTTAGGCATCAGCAATGTACCGTCTTTTGCCATCTGAACCAGAAGCTCTACAATAGTTACCAGAGTTTCGTTCTCTGTAATATAAGGCTTGCCGTCTTTGAACTGAGATACGCCTTCTGCCTGCATCATCATATAAGGAAGGTCATTACCATCACTGTTCATGCAAAGAAGTGCCTTGCCTGTAGCGTCATATACAGCTTTTCCGATCTCTGCGAACTCTTCCCAGGTACATCCGGTCAGGTCATCAATGGTATAACCAGCCTGTTCCAGAAGATCTGTACGATATGCGCAGACAACTGTACCATTATCTACCGGAACACCGTAATGCTCACCATCGATGGTGGAGTAGTCCAGTTTCTCTGCTGCGAAATCATCCCAGTTGATATCAATATCTCCAAGTGGAGTCCATACATCCGGATAATCTGCCACATATCTCTGAATGTAATGATCCTGGAACATTACCATATCTGGAAGATTGCTGTAATCTCCTGCAGACGCAGCCGTTGTCACTGCTGTTTCCACGTCCTGAGAACCGCCCTGTTCCAAAATTTCCAGTTCGAAATCCGGATTTACATTCTCTTTAAAATCTGCAGCTGCCGCCTCCAGAGCTGGAATGTTGAAAGCCGGGTCCCAAGCCATTACGCTGAGGGTATTTCCCCCTTCTTCGGAAGAAGCCGCATCGCCGCCCTCTTCCGAGGAAGCGCTGCTGTCAGCGCTGCTGTCGCTTCCGCCACCGCCGCATGCGGTCAGTGACAATGCCATCACTCCTGCGAGTAACACTGCGAGTAATCTCTTTTTCATATTGCATGTCCTCCTTTTGATTCAAAAAGCATCCTATTGTACAAAATATCCTAAACAGATGCTTTTTACATAAATTGCTTGTGAAATTATTATAACAAAAGCTGGACTCAAATAGTGTGCATTACCGTTCATATAATGGGCAATTTCAATCATATTCATGGAAGTTGCACTATTTTTTCACATTGTTCCCGTCATTTTCATCGTTTTCCTTAATTTCTTGCCTTTATTTTTATTTTACTTTTTTAACCTGTCTATGGCAGCGGTATTTTCAGAGAAAATCTTATTCATTTTTACCCATACCACTCTTGTCAGTTTTTGGATAATATTGCAGAAAAAAGCACAATTCTATCATTTTACGCTCTTCCGGATGACAGAAATCCCAAAAAATGTTTGTATTGCCATAAGAAAAAAGACTGTCCGCATTATAAATGCAGCAGTCTCTCGCCTGTACTTATTTCTGCCGAAGTTCCGGCAGCACGGTGACGCACATGGTTCCAAAGCAGGCTACACCGCCCACCAGATTGGAAACAGGTTCTGCCCAGAATACACCGTCCACTCCCAGTCCGCCGATCTGCGGCAGAAGAATGGTCAACGGCAAAACTATGACCACTTTACGGAACAGAGAGAAAAATGTGGCTTTTCTGGCCTTTCCCAGGGCCACAAACACACTCTGGCCGGCAAACTGCAGAGCCATAAAAAAGAAGCCAAAAAAATAAATATGCAAAGCCGGGATTCCTTCCCGGAGCAGATCACCCTCTCCATTAAAGATACGGATAAAAAATTCCGGCCACAGCCGGAGAATTCCCCAGGCAGCCAACGTGTACACGATACAGGTAGCCGTCACAAAACCAATGGCCTGCTTCACCTTGTGATATGCCTTTTCTCCATAATTGAAGCTCATCACCGGAGAAGCTCCTCCTGTCATACCCTGTACTGGCATGGTGAAGATTTCCCGCACAGAATTCAGCACTGTCATAATTCCCACATAAAGATCTCCGCCATACTGATATAAAGTAGAATTGCACACCACCTGTACCAGTCCGTTGGTAAAGGCCATAATAAAACCGGAAAATCCCAGAGATACGATCTTCTTCACTCGCTCCCAGGCCAGTTTCATATTCCGAAGCCGCAGATGCAGGACAGACCGGGGTCCGGTAAGGAACCGCAGCACCCACAGCGCTGATGCCATCTGGGACAGCACTGTGGCAATGGCTGCCCCGGCGACTCCCATGTGAAATACAAAGATAAACAACGGGTCCAAAACAATATTCAGAACTGCTCCCAGAAGCACGGTGAGCATTCCCACACGGCCAAATCCCTGGCTGTTGATGAAAGGATTCATTCCCAGGGCGATCATGACAAACACCGTCCCCAGAAGATAAATCCGTATGTATGCGCCTGCGTAGGGCATGGTCACATCACTGGCACCGAACAGATACAGCACCGGCCGGTAAAAGCATAGCCCCAGAACTGTCAGTATAACACCCGTTCCCACCAGCAGGATAAATGTATTTCCCATCAGGTACTCTGCCTCCCGGTCATTTCCTTTTCCCCGTTCCATAGCGCAGAGAGGGCCGCCTCCGTTTCCATATAAATTGGAAAAAGCCGTGATCAGAGTAATCACCGGAAAACACAGGCCTACTCCAGTGAGAGCCAGAGTGCCAATCCCTTCAATTCTTCCAATATACATCCGGTCCACCACATTATAAAGCAGGTTCAGCACCTGTGCCGCCATCATGGGCAGTGCCACGTCCAGTATATTTTTATACACATTTCCTTTTGCAAAATTTGTCTGATGCATTTGTTTCCTTTCGCAGCCTTATCTTTCCCGCCGTTCGATCAGGGCGCCGGGGATCCTGCTGATCACCCGCAGTTCCTCCCGGTTCTTCTTCCACAGCTCTGTATCCAGCTCCACTGCATACCCGCAGCCATTTTTTACCTGCCACTGGTAAAAGGAACGTTCCGGCCTTGCATATGTTTCCATGATATTCATGATCGTTCCTCCATGGACGACCAGCGCTGCCGAAGTGATATTGTGATGCATACAGTTGTGGACCACTTTCTGAAAGCCATTCAGACACCGCCAGCGGAACCCTTCCCGGCTTTCGCCTCCCGGAAAAGGAAGCTGGCCGCCGCTGTCCACCCATTTCTGGTAATTGGCGTTTCCGGATAATTCCTGATAATTTTTATTCTCAAATTCTCCAAAATCACACTCTGCCAACTCATCAATGATGTGCAGCCTGCGGTTCGGATAAATAATGCCTGCCGTCTCCACGCACCGGCGCATGGGGCTTACGAACACTGCCTCCACCTGGGGATAAAACACCTGCCGGATCAATTCCACCCCTTCCGGGCACAGCGGCTCATCCGTAGTACCTATATAACGCTTTTTCAGATTTCCCGCCGTCATGGAATGACGGATGAGCAACATTCTAAGCATCTTTTATCACCTTTCCAATACCGCAGATCACCCGATGCACACGATGGGAATGCCCGGCCAGACAGGTGCAGATGCGGCCTGTTTTTTCCCGGAACTCCCGTTCCAACGGATCCACCGGCACTACGCCGCTGCCCACTTCATTAGCGATTACGATCAGATCCGGATTTTCCTCGTATATTCTGTCTCCCAGATCCTCCGGCAGCTCTTTTTCTTCCAGAAGCCTGCGCACCAGCTCCTGAAAATCAAACACGCCTCCGGCGCTCTTTAAATCTTCCAGAGAACAGGCGGCGCCGTCTACCCATTCCAGATCCGGGAACAGCTCCTGCCCGTAGGCAAGCTGCCCCTGAAAAATACCTCCAACGATCAATTCCATAAA
The DNA here is from genome assembly GCA_900542045.1 of uncultured Blautia sp. GTDB lineage: Bacteria > Bacillota > Clostridia > Lachnospirales > Lachnospiraceae > Blautia_A > Blautia_A gallistercoris. Next base: position 41,778 of record UQMI01000009.1, on the reverse strand, counting down.
CTGCCTCCCATTGCCAGAGTCGTCACCGCTGCTCCCAGCATCACCAGAAGCTCTGCCATCTGCAGAAACCAGCCGGCCAGGTCTCCGTTGATCCCGCCAAAATTTTTCTCTGACATCCATCGATAATAAAGAAAGATACCCAGAACCAGCAAATTGCATACCACTGCCGGAACAGGGTTCACTGCCAGCGTACAGACCACACCGATCACCAGATAGACCAGCATCCAGATCTGTATTACATTTTTATGAGCGTTATCTGAAAACATAGCCGCCAGTCCTGTGTTTTTCGCTTTTGGAAAGCGGACAATAGAAAGTCCGCTGGCCCCGCGGATGATCATATAATAAAACCCTATCAGCAAAAAAGTCTTTCCCTCAATCACACTTACCGCTCCCATATACAGGATCATGTATACCGCACAGCTGATAATGGCAAAAGCCCCTGCATGGGAATCCTTCAGTATCTCCAGTCTTCGTTCCTTCTCCTGCCAGGAACTTAACGCATCTGATGTGTCCAGAAATCCATCCATATGGATTCCGCCTGTGATCAGCAGGGGGATTGCCGTACATACGGCAACCCGGAACAGATTGTCTAAGGCCAGACCGATTGTCTCCGCAATCCAGGCCCATGCCCCGGCCACTATACCGATGACCACACCGATCAGGGGAAAAAATCCCATCACATACTTCATATTCTCCCCGCTCCAGTCACTGTACGGCATGGGAATCTTGGAATACATGGAGAAAGAGATCTTAAAGCTGTTCCATAAACGGCTCACTTACCGTTCTCCTCCTTTCCTTTCAGGATCTGCGGCAAGTTCAGGCCCGCTCTTCAGGCTCTGTAATGCATTTCCCTTCTGATATACAGGAACACCGTAAACCACTTCTATGACTTCATTGGCCATCCGTGCCAGCTCCTGATTGACCTGTGACAGATATTTCTGATACTGCACAGTCTCCTGTTCATAACAGACTCCGTCTGAGAAAATATCATTGGTTACAATACAAAACCGTCCGGCTGCCGCCTGCAGATGACGGACTCCGGAAACCACAGCCTCCAGGACACGGTCTCCCGCTCCGTCTTCACGGAAAATTTCATTTGCCACCAGATTCGACATGCACTCCAGCAGCACATGGCTGTTCTCCGGAATCCGCAGTCCATTCAGATCCGTATAGCGTTCCACTGTCTCAAAACCTTTGCCTTCCCGCATCTTCCGGTGTCTGGCGATCCGGCGGGCACCTTCTGTGCCAAAGGGTTCCATAGTGGCAATGTAAATCCGTTTTCCTTCACCTCCGGACAGGATCCAGTCTTCCGCGAATGCAGATTTCCCGCTGCCGCTTCCTCCTGTAACTACTATCAGCATAAATTACCCCTTTGCTTATTCTTCAAAATGCTTATATTCCTCTATCTGTATATCCTGGAAAGTACTCATGGAGTTATAGACGGATGCTGCCATATCCAGCAGCGGGAAGAGCGTAACGGCTCCCGTACCCTCGCCCCAGTGCATCTCCGCATGAAGAAAGGCTTTCTTGCCCAGCGCATCCAGGATCATCTGTGCAGCCGGTTCCGAAGACACATGGGAAGCGATCATGTATTCCGCAGCTTCCGGGCAGATCCGTACTGCCACCAAAGCAGACACGCCGGAAATAAATCCATCGATCACCACCGGTGTGTGCAGCGCTGCCGCGCCCAGGCATACGCCTGCCATTCCCGCAATATCAAATCCGCCTACCTTGGCCAGCACATCAATGGCATCTTCCGGATCCGGCTTGTGCATATCAATGGCCTGTTTGATCACAGCAATCTTCTTCTTCAGTCCTTCTCCGGACAGGCCGGCCCCCCGTCCGGTCATTTCTTCCACCGGTTTGTGCAGCAGCACCGATGCCACCGCACTGCTGGTGGTGGTATTTCCAATACCCATCTCACCGGTGGCCAGCATGCCATAGCCTTTGCCCACCAGCTTTTCTGCCATATGGATTCCCACTTCCAGGGCATGGATTGCTTCTTCTCTTGTCATGGCAGGTTCCTTTGCCATATTTTTTGTTCCATAGGAAGTCTTAAAGCTGGGTACTTTTGTATCTACAGCCATTCCCACATCCACAGGATAAATATCTGCACCGCATTCCCGGCATAAAATACTGGCGGCCGCCTGTGTAACGAGAAAGTTCTCCGCTACCAGAGCCGTTACTTCCTGGCCGGTCTGGGTCACTCCCTCTTCCACTACGCCATTATCCGCACACATGGTAACCAGGGCTTTCTTCCGGATCTTCATATCCTGGCGGCCGGTCATCCCGGCAATCTCCACCAGAACATCTTCAAATAAGCCCAGGCTGTGCAGCGGATGGGCAATACTGTCCCAGCGCTTCTGCGCCACCTGCATCATCTTACGGTCAATAGGTTGGATCTTCTCAACTGTTTCCTGTAAATTCATGGCATTTATCTCCTGTTCTTAGTAGTATCATGATGCTGGGAGTCCAGCACTTTTCAATCGAATATTTTCTGTCCTGAGCTCCCATATCCTAATTTTATCACACACAAAATGGCAAGTCCATAGAAGAGTTCGCATCTTCCGCTCTGCCCTTCTCATTTGCAAAGTATTTTGCACACCAGGAAATGGTAAGCGGAACATTCTGTCTTTTCCATGACCCTGTGATGCAATTTTTTGATACGGTACAGATAGAACTTCCCCGGATTTCCACCGTAACCGCAAGCCTGTTTATACGGTAGCTTTCTCGGTTTCTCGGATTCCTACCGTACTGACACTCTTGGAATTACGGGTGCAATTCCCATATGTTGGATTCCTACCGTACCGACAGGCTTATTTATACGGTGGTATTTCTAGTTTCCGGATTTCCTACCGTACTGACAGGCATATTTATGCGGTGGTATTCTCAGTTTCCGGATTTCCTACCGTAACCGCAAGCCTATTTATACGGTAGCTTTCTCAGTTTCATGGATTCCTACCGTACTGACTCTCTTGGAATTACGGGTGCAATTCCCATATATTGGATTCCTACCGTAACCGTAGGCCTATTTATACGGTGGTATTCTCGGTTCCCCGGATTCCTACCGTAACCGTAGGCCTATTTATACGGTAGCTTTCTCAGTTTCATGAATTCCTACCGTACCGACAGGCTTATTTATACGGTGGTATTCTCAGTTTCCGGATTTCTACCGTACCGGCAGGCTATACTGTACCCTATAATGTAGACACGGAGAAAAATACTTCTGTACGTATTTGAAAATCCAAATCCAACCTGTGGACATGGATCTGTACGAGTTGGGTGGAAATCTTGGAATCACAGGTGCACTTCCCATATATTGGATTTCTACCATACCGACAGGCAGAGAACAGGTTTGTCAGGAAATAGATAATCCTGCACAGGGGGCCGGAATGATTCTCTCGAATCACTCCGGCCCCGCTAATCTTTTCCTGTGAATGAGCATGGTGCCAGAAGGCATCAGGAAAATGGCTCTGCACTTTGCTGCTCCTGCTCCGGCAGGCCCCACAATCCGCCCTTATCAGGTTCAGGCAGATTTGGAATGTTTGCGCCTGGTATCCGCAAATACAAAGAAACGGCTGAACAGATAATTCAGGACCAGGACCAGAAATTGTGTCAGAAATTTTCCCCACATATCCGGCAGATTGCCCACCTGCACAGTGAGCCAGACTCCCGCCACTTCCACCACCATGGTCACGGCTCTGGCTCCGATGAACCGGCCGAACTGTTCCAGATGCTCCTTCCATGTATCACATTTTTTCTCAAACACATATCTGGCATTTACCACATACGCAAATAAAACAGCCAGTATGATAGAAATCAGGTTCGCCCCCTGCAGGGGAAAGCCTGCCACACTTCTCAGCAGATAAAAGCTGACCAGGTTTACCAGTGTCGTCAGTCCGCCGAAGAAGATATAACGCAAAACAGAATTATGATAACACCTCCAAAACAAAGCTGTCAGTTTCTTCATGGTCTTTTCTCTCCTGCTTTTTCTGTTTTTCAGCTGCTGCCGCAACACTTCCATTCTATCACATTCCCCGTCAAATGAACAGCTTTATGTCCCGGCTCAAAAAGTGCTCAAAAAGTGCGCAAAAAGCTCGCAAAAAAATGCGCAGAAAGAGCAGATGGGAATGGTCCATACCGCCGGATCGATCCTTCCCTTTTCGCTCTCCTGTCAGACACAGATTTCCTTTTCTGCCAGACGTTCACTGCCGGATATAGATTCCCTGTTCTTCGATAAAATCCTCCAGGTCTGCCAGTGCGTCTTCTGCCCAAGTGGCCGACAATTCCGGCTCCTGTTTTTCTGTCTCTTGCGGATGGCCGTCCGGCTCTTTTTTCCAATCTTCCATATGTGTACCTCCTCATTTCTTCGAAACATCCGTAAGTATCCATATATAAAACAGGGCCAGTGCTTTCGCACTGACCCCATTGTCAGTCAATCACATTCGACTCGCGAATCCCATTGTCTTTTATTATTCGTCTTTTCCGTACAGATTAACCAGCTTGTTCAGATATGCATATCTGTCTTTAGCCTGCTCTTCGTTCAGAGCGAACAGTCTTTCTGCTTTGGCCGGGTTGGAACGTTTCAGAGAATTGTAACGAACCTCGCCGTCCAGGAATTCCTGATAATCGCCCGAAGGAAGCTTGCTGTCCAGTGTGAACTTGTTGTCTGCTGCCGGATTGAAACGGAACAGATGCCAGTATCCGCACTTAACTGCCAGTTCTTCTTCTGTCTGAGCTTTGCTCATACCTTTCTTGATACCATGGTTGATACATGGAGCATAAGCGATGATCAGTGATGGTCCCGGATAAGCCTCTGCCTCAGCAATTGCTTTCACAGTCTGGTTGTAATCAGCACCCATAGCGATCTGTGCTACGTATACATAACCATAGCTCATTGCGATGGAAGCCATATCTTTCTTCTTCACTTCTTTACCGCCTGCAGCGAACTGAGCGATTGCACCGGTAGGTGTAGCCTTGGAAGCCTGTCCGCCAGTGTTGGAGTAAACTTCTGTATCGAATACCATTACGTTGATGTCTTTGCCGCTGGCCAGTACATGGTCTACGCCGCCGAATCCAATATCATAAGCCCATCCGTCACCGCCGAATACCCACTGGGATTTCTTAGCCAGGAAGTCTTTCTGAACCAGGATTTCTTTTGCCTTGTCGCATCCGCATGCTTCCAGAGCAGCCACCAGTTTGTCGGTTGCTGTGCCGTTGGTAGCGCCGCATGCAAAGGTATCCAGCCATTCCTGTCCTGCTGCCTTTACATCTTCGTTATTGCCGTTGGCAACCAGATCTTCTACTTTTGCTTTCAGACCGTCACGGATTGCAGTCTGAGCCAGAAGCATACCGTAACCGAATTCTGCGTTATCCTCGAACAGAGAGTTGGACCATGCAGGACCCTGTCCTTTGGCATTTACGGTATAAGGAGTGGACGGTGAAGAGTTACCCCAGATAGAGGAGCATCCTGTTGCGTTTGCAATGTACATTCTGTCACCGAACAGCTGAGTGATCAGTTTTGCGTAAGGTGTCTCACCACATCCAGCACAGGCTCCGGAGAACTCAAGGAGCGGCTGTTTGAACTGGCTTCCCTTTACAGTAGTCTCTTTAAATTTAGCGATCACGTCTTCTTTTACAGGAAGTGCTACGCCATAGTCGAAATATTTCTGCTCGCCGGCATTGGCTTCCATGTTTTCCATTGCCAGTGCTTTTGCACCCTTCTTGCCCGGGCAGACATTTGCACAGGAACCGCAGCCTGTACAGTCATAAGCAGAAACGGTCATTGCGAATTTATACTGAGGCATACCTGTCATCGGCAGTGTCTTCAGTCCTTCTGGAGCTGCTGCAGCTTCTTCTTCTGTCAGAGCTACCGGACGGATAACTGCGTGCGGGCAGACATATGCACAACGGTTACACTGGATACAGTTCTCCGGCTGCCAAACAGGGATATCCACTGCGATACCACGTTTTTCGAATGCGGAAGAACCGGATGGTGTTGTACCATCTACATAATCCTTAAATGCAGATACAGGCAGAGTATTTCCTTCCTGTGCATTTACTTTTGCCTGAATGTTGTTTACAAAGTCCACAACGTCCTGACGTCCGCCTTCTGCGTGTGCCATGAACAGACCTTCGTCTGCACAGTCTTTCCAGCTTTCCGGAACCTGTACTTCTACAACCTGTTTTGCACCGGCATCGATGGCGTCATAGTTCATCTGTACGATCTTGTCGCCCTTACGTCCATAAGTAGCCTTTGCAGCTGCTTTCATCAGCTCGATGGCATGCTCTTCCGGAATGATGTTGGCCAGCTTGAAGAATGCAGACTGAAGAACCGTGTTGATACGTCCGCCAAGTCCGATCTCCTTACCGATCTTGATACCGTCGATCACATAGAATTTGATGTTGTGGTTAGCGATAAATGCTTTCACCTGTCCCGGCAGATGTTTTTCCAGACCTTCCATATCCCATGGGCAGTTCAGAAGGAATGTACCGCCGTCTACCAGTTCCTGAACCATGTTGTATTTGTTCACATAAGAAGGATTGTGACATGCAACAAAGTTTGCCTGATGGATCAGGTATGTGGATTTGATCGGTTTCTTACCAAAACGCAGGTGAGACATGGTTACACCGCCGGACTTCTTGGAGTCATAATCAAAGTAAGCCTGTGCGTACATGTCTGTGTTGTCACCAATGATCTTGATGGAGTTCTTGTTGGCACCTACTGTACCGTCAGCGCCAAGACCCCAGAACTTACAGTTGATGGTTCCTTCCGGAGTAGTAACCAGAGGAGCGCCTACCTTCAGAGACAGGTTGGTCACATCATCTTCGATACCGATGGTGAATTTTTCTTTTTCTGTGTTCTCGTATACAGCAACGATCTGAGAAGGAGTTGTATCCTTGGAGCCCAGGCCGTAACGTCCGGAGAATACAGGAACAGATTCGAACTTGGTTCCTCTTAAGGCAGCTACTACATCAAGATACAGAGGCTCGCCCAGAGCACCAGGCTCTTTTGTTCTGTCTAATACAGAAATCTGTTTTACAGTCTCAGGAATAGCAGCGATCAGAGCTTCTGCGCAGAATGGTCTGTACAGACGTACTTTTACAACGCCCACTTTCTTCCCTGCTGCTGTTAAGTAGTCGATGGTCTCTTCAATGGTATCATTTACAGAACCCATAGCAACGATTACGTGCTCTGCGTCTGCTGCACCATAGTAGTTAAACAGTTTGTAGTCCGTACCGATCTTGGCATTTACCTTGTCCATGTACTCCTGTACTACTGCAGGAAGAGCATCATAGTAAGGATTGCATGCCTCTCTGGCCTGGAAGAAGATATCCGGGTTCTGAGCAGAACCTCTCTGGCAAGGATGATTTGGATTCAGTGCATGGGCACGGAACTCGTTAACCGCATCCATATCTACCATTTCTTTCAGATCTTCGTAATCCCAGGTTTCAATTTTCTGAATTTCGTGAGAAGTACGGAATCCATCAAAGAAATTAATGAAAGGAACTTTTCCTTTGATTGCTGCACAGTGTGCCACCGGAGTCAGGTCCATAACTTCCTGTACGGAAGATTCGCACAGCATTGCGCATCCTGTCTGACGGCATGCCATTACGTCAGAGTGATCTCCGAAAATAGATAATGCATGGCTGGCAAGTGCACGGGCAGATACGTTGATAACGCCCGGAAGCTGCTCACCGGCAATTTTGTACAGGTTGGGGATCATCAGCAGCAGACCCTGAGAAGCTGTATAAGTAGTTGTCAGAGCACCAGCTGCCAGAGAGCCATGTACTGCACCAGCTGCGCCGGCTTCAGACTGCATCTCTGTTACCTGTACTTCCTGTCCAAAGATGTTCTTTCTACCCTGGGTTGCCCACTCGTCTGTAGCTTCAGCCATAACAGATGAAGGGGTAATCGGGTAAATAGCAGCTACATCGGAATATGCGTAGGAAGCATGAGCGGCTGCATGGTTACCATCCATGGTTTTCATCTTTCTTGCCATAGTTCATTTTCCTCCTTAAAGGTGTCATTTAAAATATTATTTTATCCAGGCTTGACCAGCCTAATAATCCATTAGCCATTATAGCATACTTTCAGAGGTCTGTCCATTTGGTTTCCGGGATTTTCGTGTATCTATTTGTATACATAAAGTGTCTTCTGACCTTTTTCCTCCGATATTTGTGAACTCCCTCTTGTCTAAAGCCAATGGGATTGCGGTAGCCCTATTTCAAAAAAAGGAAGCTTACGCTTCCTTTTGACATGGACTGCTCAATATATCTCCCAGAGTTTTCTCTGACAACAGCCTGCACAGCTCACTTTGAATATGCTCCAGTTCATCATGGACTTTACATCCATCTTCCAGATTCTTCTTGTGCGCACATGGTTTCTTCGGATTCAGACATTCAATAATATAAATATCAGGTTCAATGGCCCGGTATACATCTAAAAGAGTGATCTGGTCCACACTCTTCTCCATTTTATACCCGCCATGTACGCCCCGGAATCCGGAAATGATATTTGCTTTCTGGAGTTTCTTTAATATCTTATATGCAAAGGGTGCTGTAATCTCCTCTCGTTCACAAATATCGGTGGCACTCAGCCTCTTCTCACCTGCAAGTGCGCGAATCACTCGAACTGCATAATCACATTCCCTTGTAATGAACATAGCAGATGATTTCCTCCTCCCATAAATTATGACACAACATGCTGCAAAACTATTAGTCTATTATAGCTTTTCTCAGACGTACCGTCAAGGGAAAAAGCCACAACTCATAATCACCTCATAATCAGGTATAAGCCACAACTCATAATCAGGCAAACAACATCAGCAGACCAATAAGCAGGATGACTGCTCCCACGATCCCCTTCAGCCCTCTGCTGGCTTTTGCATATCTGGGATTTTTGATCCAGCCATCTACCACACTATAACTGGTTCCGGCGAATACCATCAAAATGCTGTGTCCAAGAGCATAAAGCACCATCAGAAAAATCCCCCACAGCGGAGTATGCTCCGACTGGGCCACCATGGCCAGCAGAGCCACCATCACCGGTGCCGCACAGTGGGAAGCGAACACGCCTCCCAACGCGCCGGTAAAAAAGGCTCCCAGGTAGCCGCCCCTTTTTGTTCTTCTGGTTCCGCAGTCCGGACAGCTTTCTTCCAGATGAAAATGTCTGCCGTTTTTTTCTTCCGGAGAATGGTCGCATACTTCCCCGTGCTCACAGGAATGGCCCCATTCCCCATCATGCTCACAGCTGCAGCTTTCCCCGGCCCCATGAGAGTGGTCACACTCTCCTCCATGCTCATGACTGTGTCCGCCGGGAAAGATCCGGATCACACCCCACATCTGCAGAGCCATCAGGATCATCAGAATTCCCATCAGAAAGCTCCACCAATGGCCCACATCGTGCATCACATGTCCGATCAGCGAGGCAGCGGAACCAAATATTCCGAAAGTCACCGCCATCCCCAGAGCCATCACCAGAGAAAGCCGCAGGGCTTTCCGGGAATCCTTTGCCGAACTGCCTTCCATATAGGCAATGACCATGGGTACCGCCGAAAGAGAGCAGGGCGTAAATGAAGTCACAATTCCGGCCACCAGACTGAGCACCGGCGCAAACCATAAATTCTGTGTCATTAATTCTGTCAGAGTCCCTACCAGGGCATCCAACCAGGCATCCATATTTCTCACACTCCTTATCCGGGACCTTTGCAGCTTTCTGTCTGTCCATCCGCCGCTGCGTCGGTCCGCTGTTGTCTTTCTATCTTTATGTGGGATCCGAAGGATTCTTTCTTCCTATCTTTCAGAATCCCGTCTTTCTGTCTCTTCCTCCGGGAAAAAATGCTGCAGCACCTGGGCAACTCCGTTCTCATCGTTAGTCCCAGTAATGTATTTTCCCAGTTTCTTTGTCTCCTCATCGGCATTTTCCATGACCACCGGAAAACCGACTTTTCGCAGCATATCCCAGTCGTTGCTGGAATCACCGATCCCCATGATCTCCTCTCTGGAGATACCCAGCAGCTTTCCCAGGGCCAGAAGGCCGTTGCCCTTGCCTGCCCGGTCCGAAATGATCTCCAGGTTATAGACAGAGGAATTGGTGATATTCAGACCGCTTTCCTGTTCCAGCACTTCCATCTGCCTCTGCCGTCGCTCCTCTTTTTCAAAAAAGACCTGAAACTTTTCTGCCTCGATTTGTTTTTCTTCCATATAAGAGAGCAGATCCTCCACATAGGTTCTGGTGCTGCTCAGATAGCGAATCATGGAATCCGTCATGGCCGGGTGATCCACAAACCGATACGTTCCGCGGTCCACAAAACATTTTCCATCGGCATACAGCTCCCACATTCCGTCACTGACCCGGGCCAGCCCCCGGGCCACACGCATGGTCTGTTCATGGCTCATCCGCACCTGATAAATCACTTCACCAGTAGTCAGATCCACGATCCGCGTTCCATTGGAAGCCAGCAGATAACGCACCCCGGGAATCTCCAGGATTTCCCGCGGCACCCCTGCCTGGGGTCTTCCGGTGGCCGGCAGCACCAGGATTCCTTTTTCTATGGTTCTTGCCACTGCTTCTTTGTTTACTTTTGATAACTGTTTATGAGAATCCAGGATTGTCCCGTCCAGATCAAATCCCACCATACGTATCTTACTTTTCATGTTCTTTCCCTCTATTCCATACCGCTGTCTTCTGGCTGCAACGGATCCCGGAGCCATTCTCTGCTCCTGGTCGTCATCATCTTAACAGGGTAGCACAGAAAAAAAATAATGTAAAGCGTTACAAACGTTTTTAGGTATTGCAAATTTTTTATTTTACGGTAAAATGGTAACGATTGTATCTATCAACGCAAAAGACAGATAAATATTAGAAAATGAGGTCTGAACATGATTGCAGCAAACAATGTAACGTTACGAATTGGGAAAAAAGCGCTTTTTGAAGACGTAAACATCAAGTTTACCGAAGGAAACTGCTACGGACTCATTGGCGCCAACGGAGCCGGAAAGTCTACTTTTCTGAAAATCCTTTCCGGACAGCTGGAGACCACCAAGGGTGACATCACCATTACACCCGGACAGCGTCTTTCCTTTTTGCAGCAGGATCATTTCAAATACGATGATTTTCAGGTCTTGGACACAGTGATCATGGGAAATGCCCGGCTGTATGAGATCATGAAAGAAAAAGACGCCATCTATGCCAAAGAAGATTTTACCGATGAAGACGGGATCCGCGCCAGCGAGCTGGAAGGTGAATTCGCTGAGATGAACGGCTGGGAAGCCGAGTCTGATGCCGCTACCCTGCTCAACGGCCTGGGAGTGGATACGGAATTCCACTATTCTTATATGAAGGATCTCAACGGAAGCCTGAAGGTAAAGGTACTGCTGGCCCAGGCACTTTTCGGCAATCCGGATATCCTGCTCCTGGACGAGCCCACCAACCACCTGGATCTTCCCGCCATCGAGTGGCTGGAAGAATTCCTGATCAACTTTGACAACACGGTCATCGTGGTATCCCATGACCGTTACTTCCTGAACAAGGTCTGCACCCACATTGCGGACATTGACTACGGCAAGATCCAGCTCTATGCCGGCAACTATGATTTCTGGTTCGAATCCAGCCAGCTTCTGATCAAGCAGATGAAAGAAGCCAACCGTAAAAAAGAAGAAAAGATCAAAGAGCTGCAGGAATTCATCTCCCGTTTCTCTGCCAATGCTTCCAAATCCAAGCAGGCTACTTCGAGAAAACGTGCCCTGGAGAAAATCCAGCTGGATGAGATGCGTCCCTCCAGCCGTAAGTATCCCTATATTGATTTCCGTCCCAACCGTGAGATCGGAAACGAAGTCCTCATGGTGGAAAATCTTTCCAAGACCATTGACGGCGTCAAGGTTCTGGACAACATCACCTTTACTCTGGGACACGATGACAAGGTTGCCTTTGTGGGCGGAAATGAACTGGCAAAGACCACCTTCTTCCGAATCCTCATGGGTGAGCTGGAGCCGGATGAAGGCACCTATAAATGGGGTGTCACCACAACCCAGGCTTACTTCCCCAAGGATTCCACCGCGGAATTCGACAACGATCTGACCATTGCCGACTGGCTGACCCAGTATTCCGAGATCAAGGACGCCACCTACGTGCGCGGTTTCCTGGGCCGTATGCTTTTCGCCGGCGAAGACGGTGTCAAGAAAGTACGGGTTCTCTCCGGAGGGGAGAAAGTACGCTGTCTCCTGTCCAAGATGATGATCTCCGGAGCCAACGTGCTGATCCTGGACGAGCCCACCAACCATCTGGACATGGAAGCCATCACAGCTCTGAACAACGGACTGATCAAATTCCCCGGCGTTCTGCTCTTCGCTTCCCATGACCATCAGTTCGTGCAGACCACTGCCAACCGTATCATGGAAATCCTTCCAAACGGCGTGCTGATCGACAAGATCACCACCTACGACGAATACCTTGCCAGCGATGAAATGGCAAAGAAACGTCATATTTACACCATGACCGAAGAAGACAACTAAACCGATATGACATTGCCCCCTGCTCCCGGACAGATCTGTCCGGAAACAGAGGGCATTTTTGTTCTGTGACAAAAAAGCAGAAGGTTTTGTCCTGGTTTTCCTGTCACATCAAAAAGTTCTGCTCTTCTGTGCTATTTTCAGCGACTACTCTTCTCCCATGGTAATGGGCGCCAGCTTTCCTCGGCTGACTTTCAGCAGGCCTTCCACACTGACTTTCAGTGTAGTACCGATCCTTCCTCCGCTGACATAAATCTCTTCAAAATTACCGGCGCTTTCATCAAACACCGTCACATACTGTTTTTTCATACCGATGGGGCTGCAGCCACCGCGGATATAACCGGTGACTTTCTGGATGTCTTTCACATGGATCATATCCACCGTCTTCTCCCCCACGGCTCGGGCCGCCGCCTTCCGGTCCACTTCCTTTGCGATAGGCACCACAAACACATAATAGTTTCCGCTCTTTCCCTCCATTACCAGGGTTTTGAACGACTGCTCATAAGGGGTTCCCGTCTTGTCCGCCACATGGATCCCGTCAATGAAATCATCACATTCATAAGTCAGCAGTTCATATGGCACCTTCTGTTTTTCCAGTATCCGCATGGCATTGGTCTTTACTTCTTTTCCCATTTGCCTTCCTCCTGCCGTGTTTTCTTTTTCTGACTGCCGGTTCCTTTTGACCGGCTGCCGCTGTTCTTTCCTGTCCTGCCCCGGCTGCTCTCCCTCTGCTTCCAGTAGGAGTCTCGTCTGGCCTTCTGCTTCTGTGCTTCTGCCTCTGAAGCCCGCAGGGCTTCTTCATACATTTCGTCATCTGAAATGGATGTCTCCCGGTTATATTCTTTCCAGTCTGTCTCTTCCCCGTCCTCATCCTCTTCCTTCCGGCGGTCTTTTGGACTGGTGAGCCACTGGACCAGGAATCCGGCCAGGGCAAGTATTCCTCCGAGCAGCAGCCCCGGGGTAAAGCCGTTCATCCCCATATAACCGGCAATGGCGCTTCCCATCACCACACCGCCTGCCGCAGAGGTGACCAGAATCACAATGGGCTTTACAAATTTCACACCCGCCACACCTATGGCCGCGCCCAGCAGCATACAACCGAAGAAAAACAGCGAGGTAGTGGGCCGCAAAAGAAAACTGAAGCCCAGGGTCCCTCCGATAAAACAGAGCAAAAATACTCCGGCCTGATAGATCCAGTACGACAGTCCGCCGCAGGCCACTGCCGCAATAACGGCTATGACAACCGCCAGGGTTCTGCTTTCTGTAAACTGCATTCCCAGCAGATAGCCAAGTACACAGCCTGCAGCACCTCCAATCAGAAACAGCCAAAGTTTCATCAGCCGATAACCCAGAAAGCAGCTGCAGCCGCCCAGCAGCAGCAAAATAATCAGTGTCGTTGTATCAATGGCTCCCAGAGCCGCTCCCAGCTGTCCCAGGAGATAATCTCTGCCATATCCCAGGAACTGCTGTGCCAGCTCTGTATTTAATAAATAATCCATCGGTTTTTCCTCCTTCAAAATACGCGGGGTCCCGGTATCTGCAGACAGATCCGGAAAGTCAAAAATTCCGGCCGGATTCTCCGTTCCTTTCGCATCCTAAAACATAAAGTACAGTGTATGCAGATCATCCAGAAGTCCATAAGAATACTGCACCTGCGACAGACCATTCCACTCCATGTAATACGTGGCAATGGAACGAATCTCTTCCTGGTCAATCCACACAGACTTTGCCGTCTCGTAATCTTCACTGTTGGAAAACTTCACAGAGAACACCGGTGTTCCCATCCGGATCTGCTCTGTAAAATAAGCCCGCAGAGTCTCCTGATCCCAGGTATCAAAGCAGTTTCCGTTCTGTATATAGGAATTGTAATCCACTGCCGTACATACAGGAATCTCAAATTCTCCGTCATCCTGACAAAGTGCCGCGTAATCTTCTGGGAACGGGCAGAGATAATCATACAGAACACTCTGGGGTTCTCCCTGGGCTGTGGGAAGAAAATCCTGCTGGTCGCCGTTGGTGGCATCCAGATAATAATAATTTCCATCCAGGGAAACCACATTCCAGGCATGTCCTTCTGTGGATCCCTGCATATCTCCAGACACAAAAATGCATTCTACCCCCAGCTGTTCCAGCAGATACTGGACCGCCCGGGCATAACCGGCACAGACCGCCTGATTCTCATAGAGAGCCCCCGCAATGTTCTGATCATCCTCACCAATCTGATAGACTGTATTTTGTACCACAGCTCCATAGATATACCTTGCCTTTTCATAATCAGTGGCATCCGCTGACACACCTACCAGAATCTCACCGGCTTTTGCTTCCAGAGCAGCCGTAATCTCTTCCGCTTCTTCTCTGGTGTATTCATAAGACGGCTGAAATTTCCCATAGGTATTGTACAGGGTTTTATAGACCACACCCTTGCCCTGAGCCCAGAACAGCTCGCTGTGATCCCGCAGCAGCGCGTCGTAAGCCCGCTCCAGCACTGCATCCTGTGAACTGGTAATATAAATTTCCTCCTGGAATTCTTCAATTCCCTGCTGCAGCTGCCGGTATACACGCTTCTCTTCCTCTGTCAGCTGTTTAAAATAATATTCCTGATGGATGCCGTCCGTTTCCGCCACAGCTTCTTCCCGAAGCTCTCGAACTTCACTGGGCTCTCCGCCGAACAGCACCACTGCATTCTCCACCAGCTGCCGTGCTTCTGTCTTTGCCTGACAGCCGCCCAGCAGCAGGAAGCAGAAAAATAAAAGGCTGAATCTCCACAGTCTCCCCCGTTTGCTGCATTTTGTCCTACTCATGCCCTTCCTTTCTGCGCCATCCCTTCCGGCACTATAATTCCTCAATCTCCTTCAGCAGTTTCTGCCGTTTTTCCTGAAACAGCAGTTCTTTATTATAATAGTAGTAACGCTCACAATCGTATTCCTGTAAAAACCACACCGGGTAAAAGGCTGTATTCAGCTCTGTCACAAACAGCACCATTTCCTGTCCCCTGGCAAAAGCCGCTTCCATAAAATCAAAGGCTCTCTCCAGAGTATCTGCTCCCTGCTGATACAGAGTTTCATAGGAATCCCGCTGCTGCCGGAAACTCTCCTGGACCTGCTCCATGGCCTGCTCTCCCTGCTGGATCCCCTCTTTTTTCATTTCCAGCACAAGGGTTCCCAGGATCTCCCGGGTATCCCGCCAGAGATGCTCTTCCTCCCGGTTCAGCTGCTCTCCTGCCAGCAGCCGTTCCAGCTCCCGGTCATAGGCATCCAGATAATCTTCCAGAAATACCCGAGGCTGTCCCTGGTGCGCTCCGGCAAGGGCTTCTTTCCATTCTTTCAGACAGCCCAGCAGCTTTTCCAGACGCATCTGGGCCTGCCAGACCTTTCGGAAGGCTGTGGTGCAATAAGACAGCAGAAGCCCCACCACACTGAATTTCTCATCAAAAGAAGCGTGGGACAACTTCTTCAGCATCCCCTCATCCAGATTGCCCTGGAAGATCTCCTCAATGGGATACTCCTTCCGGTATTTCTCATACAGTTCCAGATAATTGGCAAAATCCCGTGCAACCCGTTCATGCTGCAGATACTGGATGATGACTTCCCGGTCTGCCTGTTTGCCCAGCCGCTCATAGACCCAGAGGACCCGGGACAGATCCTCCCATCCTCTGGGAGTGGCAAACTGTCTGCCATCCACCGTGCTCTCCATCTGGTAAAAATGACTGGGTTTTGCTCCCAGATAGGAAAGGATGGCCGGATATATATTTTCTCTGACCGCATATTCCCGCCAGGCATCATAGTCCGGCTCCACCTGGATCTTTTTGACACGGTCCATGGTCACCACATCGAACTCACGCACCGATTTATTGTATTCCGGCGGATTTCCCGCAGCCACGATCAGCCATCCGGCAGGGATCGCGTGATTTCCGAAGGTTTTACACTGCAGAAACTGCAGCATGGCCGGCGCCAGAGTTTCGGATACACAGTTGATCTCATCTATGAACAGGATTCCTTCCTTCAGACCGGTCTGCTCCATCTTTTCATAAATCGAAGCTACGATCTCACTCATGGTATACTCCGTCACCGCATATTTTCTGCCGCCGTATTCTTTTTCCGAAATAAACGGAAGACCAATGGCGCTCTGGCGGGTATGGTGGGTAATGGTGTAGCTCACCAGCCCGATATGGCACTCTCTGGCAATCTGCTCCATGATCTGGGTCTTACCGATCCCCGGAGCCCCCAGCAGCAGGATCGGCCGCTGCCGCACCGCCGGAATCTCATATTCTCCATATTCGTTTTTATAAAGATAGGCCGAAATCGCATCTTTGATCTCTTCTTTTGCCCGCTTAATATTCATTCTTCTCTCTCCCTGACAGATCTTCCGGCTCCAGGATCAGCTTAATGGCCCAGGGCGGAACATCCACATCCTGATAATCTTCTTTCATAAAAATAAATGCCGTCTCGTAATCCGGCTTTTTTGCCGGGAAAATCCCGTAACCGTCGGTAAAATACAAAAGCCCCCGCAGCCTGGTAAACTCTCCCCTGGCCCGCAGTTCTTCCACGTAGGCAAAGGGCGGACGAAAATCCGTGCCTCCCTGGCCGGTCAGCTCCACATGCTCCATATACTCCTTCAGCTCTTCCTGGCTGGTGATCTTCCGGTCCTGCCGCACCTGCTCGTCGCACTGGAGAATATGAATCTGCATTTTCCGGAAAAAACTCTGGGATTCCTGCAGAACACTGTATGTCTCCTCCAGAAATTTCTGCACCAGCTCTCCCTTGCAGGACATGGACGTATCAATGACAATGGCAAAATCCTGAATCCGGTTCACTTCCTTTGTTTCCAGAGGCTCGATCAGCGGCATGTTTCCATAGAGCTGCATTCCATAATTATAAAAGATATAGTCAAACGTGTCCATATCCACCTGCATTTCTTCCCTCCGGATACAAAATTTCCGCAGAAATTCCCGGTAATCGTAACGCTTCCGGTTCTCTGCCTGAAGCTGCTCCGTGAACGTTTCACAATCCCTGGCCGCTTCCTTGGAGAATGTTTCCATTTCCACCTGGGTCTTTTCTCTTATTTCATCCCAGTTCTTTCTCTGCTGCTCCATGCCAGGGGAACGGGGATCCTTCTGGTTCCAGTACCGGTGATCATCCACCAGAAATTCCTGCTTCAACGCTTCCAGCTGCTCCCCGGACAGATCCATGGCTTCCAGTTCTGCCCTAATCCGCTGAGCTGTCAGCACCCGCCTGCTCCTGCGCAGCCGGACGGCTATTTCCCGCCGCAGCCGGGAGGCCGGACGGTGCAGACAGGGCGCCGGCAGTGTATCCATCAAAAGCTCCACCGCCATATCACAGGCCAGATCCCAGTATTCTCCCTGCCGGCCGTTTCCCGGAAACCAGTGGCAGAACAGACAATGGAGCAGACTGTGGAAATACCCTCTGGTAATCTCCACATTCCCCTGTCTGTAGCGTTCCAGCAAAATCTGCGGCGCATAGTACAGGCAATTTCCATCGGTCCCCAGAAAGGAAACCGCCGGATCCGCCTCCCAGCGCAGCCCCCAGAGCGCCATGTCCAGGAACCGCATGCGCAGATACAGTTCATTTCTGGCGTCTCCCAGGATTTCCCTGCAGATCTGCTGTATTTTTTCTTCGTGAAGCTGCTGCTCCCGCACCGGATTCTTCATATTCCGCTCCTCCATACCTAAAACCTGTTGTCAGTTCCCATTTTTTATCAACTCTACGATCCTGCCGTTACAGCTCGAACACTTTTTTCTTTGCCGGATATCTCTGGTGACGGACCTCCATCAGATAGCTGAGCAGCTCCGTTTTCTTTTCTTTCTGTGCCTGAAAAATCAGCGCTTCCAGCACCTGTTTTTCTTTCAGATCGTAAAAATATCGTTCCGCCAGACACTTCATTCCTTCCCGGTCTTCCTGCCGGATCAGCCAGCGTCCTGCTTCCTCCAGATTTTCTTCCAAGCAGGCATGATACCGCTCTTCTGCCTTTTTCTCCAGACGGAAGGGATAGAACAGCCTTCCCATAGCCATCCGCACCAGCAGCTGCCGGGATTCAATAGCCTCTGCCATGGGAAAACGGGCATCGTACTCCTGAAAATCCAGTTTTCCATTCACAAAACAGTTCCGGTAATGAATCCCGCTCCCATGTACCTGTGTCATCAAAATACGGGCCGGGGTATTTTCCACCCCTTCCTCATAAAATTCCGGAAACATCAGATGGGCTTCCTGCTCCCCGTGCCAGAACACCTCCAGCTCCTCTCCAAACTCCGACAGGATATCCCGGAAGCAGGAACGTCCGCCTCCGGTCTCTGTTACATCCAGCTTCCTGACTCTGTGGCAGCCGGTGAAGGCCCCTGCTCCCACGTCTCCAATCTCTGTATAAAAATACAGACTATGCAGGGAAAAGCAATTATAAAACGCATAGCGCCCAATCCTTTTCATGGACACAGGAAGCCGAATCTCTTCATGCTTTCCGCCGGAAAAAGCGTAAGCGTCCAGAGCCGTCACCGGCAGTCCGCCCACTGTATCCGGTACCTGCACGGTTTTTTCCTCCGGCTCCCAGCCGGTGATCACCACATGATCCTTCTCCTGCCGGCAGGAAAATACTTCCTGCTCTTCCTGTCCTGCCATCATTCGTCAGCAGCCTCCTTTTCCTGTTATGTATATTTATACGTCCCGCACCGGATATCTTTTTATTTTACCGGTACACGGGAGACATTTTTATGCTATAATGATTAAAGATTCAAAAGGTACCTGGCGAATCCTGCCCCTTTGCCCCGGTATCCTGTAATATAGTAAAATTTGAGGAGTTTTTATTATGAACTACAAAATACCCATTGAAACATCTGCCAGACATATCCATGTCTCCCAGAAAGATTTTGAACTGCTGTTTGGCGAGGGCGCTTCCCTTACCTTCGTCAAGGAACTCAGCCAGCCTGGCCAGTACCTCTGCGCGGAACGGCTTACGGTCCGGGGACCGAAAGGTGACTTTGAAAATGTGGCCATCCTTGGTCCTTTCCGAAAAGATACCCAGGTGGAACTTTCCGTAACCGACTGCCGGAAGCTTGGCATCCCTTCTGTGATCCGCCAGTCCGGCGACATTGCCTTCACTCCCGGCTGCACGCTGATCGGCCCGGACGGCAAAGAGCTGACCATTGACAAGGGAGTCATTGTGGCAAAGCGCCACATCCATATGACGC
This sequence comes from uncultured Blautia sp., assembly GCA_900542045.1. Lineage (GTDB taxonomy): Bacteria > Bacillota > Clostridia > Lachnospirales > Lachnospiraceae > Blautia_A > Blautia_A gallistercoris. Next base: position 22,067 of record UQMI01000009.1, on the reverse strand, counting down.
CCCAGGAAGCAATGGCCATGCACGTCAAGGATAACCAGGAAGTGTTCGTCATCACCAAAAGCTATGAGCGTGCCCTGATCTACGCCGATGTGGTGGTGCGCGTAGACAAGAATTTCCGGCTTTCCATGCATGTGGATACCGATGAAGCCAACGCCTTTTCCAGCGATGCGGAACCTTACGGCGTCATTATCAAGCTCTTCGATGAATCCTACAACATCCATATGTGGATGGACGAGCTCCTGTCCGGTATCGTACGATAAACAGCCCGCAAAACATTCGGAGAGGAGCCACTTTCGTTTCCCCTCTCCGAGACTGATCCCCTTATTGGTTTTTGTCGTAGATGATCCGCATACCTTTCAGCAGAAGCCCGTCATCCAGAATCATTTCATGCCTGCAGTATGGAATGATTTTTTTTGCCAGTCCGCCTGTGGCGATCACTGTGGTCTTCTGTCCCAGCTCTTCTTCCATCCGCTGGATCATTCCATCGATACAGGCTGCATTTCCATATACCACACCGCTTTTCATACATTCGATGGTATTTTTTCCGATGACCCTTTTCGGTGCTTCCAGACCGATCCCGCTCAGCTGGGATGCTCTTGCGGTCAGAGAATCCAGAGACGTAGTCCCCCCCGGCATGATGACTCCGCCGATATAGCGTTTCTTGTCATCCACCACGCAGATGGTGGTAGCTGTTCCCATATCCACCACGATCAGAGGCACCGGATATTCTGACAGGGCAGCCACTGCTCCCACCACCAGATCCGCTCCCAGGGTAGCCGGATTATCCATCAGGATATTCAGTCCGCTTTTCACACCCGGTCCGACCACCAGCACTTCTTTTTTGAGGATCTTTTCTGCAGCGATTTTCATGATATTGGTAATCTGGGGTACCACGGAAGCAATGATGCCCCCTTCCAGCTCCTGGTGCCGGATGTGATACAGCTCCAGAAGGGTCTTGATATCCACTGCATACTCCAGCTCTGTCTTGGTCCGTACAGTGGAAAGTCTCTCGATAAAATACGTCTTGTCCTTATCCAGACATCCGATCACAATATTTGTATTTCCTATATCAATGGCTAAAATCATGTTTTCCAATCTCTCCTAACAAATTCATCGGGTCTCTGCGGTCGTTCCAGTCAGACGGATATCCGCGATCCGCTTAAAATCCCAGCTTGCTCCGCACATTTTTGTTCAGCAGCACACGGCCGATGAGCAGGGTCAGCACGGCTGCCACCAAAGCCTCCGGCACACCGTTGATGCCGATAATAGAAAGGATAAATCCATACACTGCTCCGGATGCGACTCCGTTGGCTGCAGCATAGGCATCACGGAAGAACAGAAAGATCAGGTTCATGACCAGCAGAGTATTGGTCAGCGCGCCAGTCAGACCTGCAGCGATCAGACCTGCAGAAGACACCTGTGCTCTGCTGTGTTTTTTTACCAGGTGGTACACATAAAACGGCAGCACACCCACCAGAATACGGGGAACAAAGCAGATGATCAGACTGCCGATGCCTCCGCTGTATTCACCCAGACTGTAAAACGGGGTAAACACAAAGGATGTGACTGTGGGATTAATCGTATTATTGATAAAACTGGTGAGACCAAAAATTCCTCCCAGAACGGCTCCTTTTTTCGGCCCCAGAACCAAAGACCCGATGATCACCGGGATATGGATAATGGTCGCGCGGGTAAAGCCGAGAGGAATGTACCCGAGAAACGGGGTGAAGGACATCAGGATAATCAGTGCAGCGAAAAGTGCCACCTGAGCCATGCCTTTTGTCCGGGACGCGGTTGTTCTGTTGTTTGTTGCTGCTGTTGCATTCATCATTGTCTGCCTCCTTGTTACTATTCTCCTTCGAGATACAATACATGGGCACAGGAAACCGGAATTCAGCAGTTACCGGCTTCCGTACGGTGAACGGGTAACAGATACGGTACATTCCGCAGCCGGCAATCCGGGGATGTTCCGCCGAAATCCGTCACGCGGCAGCTGCCCCGGTGCCGGAACAGCCTCCTGGCCGGCTACACGCCGGCGCTGCGGTCTGCCAGTATCTTATCGAGAATGTGTACGGATACTTCCTCTTTGCTCATCAGCTCCAGTGAAATTTCCTCATTCTCTGTAATCAGGGTCACCACATTGGTATCGCCTGCAAATCCGGCTCCGGCCACTTTCAGGTTATTGGCCGCAATCATGTCCAGATGCTTCTTTGCAAGCTTTGCCCTGGAATTACCTAACATATTCTCTGTTTCCATGGAAAATCCGCAGAGATACTGTCCCGGTCTTTTGTGATCCCCCAGATACTGCAGGATGTCTCTGGTCCGCTCCAGTTCCATGGTCAGCTCACTGTCTTTTTTCTTGACTTTCTCATCGCTTGTATATTTGGGACGATAATCTGCCACTGCCGCTGCCTTGATAATGATATCCTGGGTCGGTGCGTATGCCGTCACCGCGTCAAACATCTCCTGGGCTGTGGTGATCTCTTCCACCTTTACAAATTTCGGCGGTTTCAGCGCCGTAGGCCCCGTCACCAGAGTCACCTGGGCTCCCCGGAGCATGGCGATCCTGGCCAGGGCGTATCCCATCTTTCCGGTGGAATGATTGGACAGATACCGTACCGGATCCATTTTCTCCTGAGTCGGTCCCGCCGTCACCAGCACCTTCAGACCCGCCATATCCTTTTCAAAAGCGGCTTCTCTTACGATATATTCCAGCAGATCTTCCGGTTCCGGCATCTTCCCGGCCCCGGTGTCGCCGCAGGCCAGATATCCCACTGCCGGCGCGATCACTTCATAATGATAGTTCCGCAGAATTTCCAGATTATCCTGCACCACCGGATTTTCATACATATTGGTGTTCATGGCAGGGGCAATGATCTTTCTGCATTTGCAGGCCATCACCGTGGTGGTAAGCATATCGTCCGCCAGCCCGTGGGCCAGCTTGCCGATCACATTGGCACTGGCAGGCGCGATCATGACCACATCCGCCTTTTTTGCAATGGATACATGCTCTACCTGAAACTGGAAATTCCGGTCAAAGGTATCCACCAGGCATTTATTCCCCGTCAAAGATTCAAATGTTATGGGATTAATAAAGTTTGTCGCATTCCTGGTCATCAGAACATGCACATCTCCATGAAGCTTCTTCAGAGCGCTGGCAAGCGAGGCGGCCTTGTATGCCGCGATACTTCCCGTTACTCCCAGTAAAATTGTTTTTCCCTGCAGCACTGCCATCACCTTTTCTTATTTTTTATCATTATAGCCACTTCAGATCAGAAACGCAACGGATGATTTTCATGTTTGGAAAATAGTACAGTTTGCCTTTTTAAAAAAATCCGGTCCGTACAGGATATTTTCCGCCATATGAGCTCCCTTCCTTCCGTCTGCCATGGATCAGCCCAATCGGGCCTTCTCAGCCGCTGCGCATTTGTCTGAAACAAGATAAAGGGGAACAGCCAGAAGCTGCGCGATCACCGACACAGCCACCATAGCCGGAATACTCAGGTCATAGAGCACACCCATGATCCAGCTTCCAAGGAACCAGAAAATACCAAATGAGCATTCAAATATTCCATACCCCGTAGCCCGGCAGTTCTTGGGAACCATTGAAGTTACCACCGCTTTCAGGATGGATTCCTGAGCGCCCATCCCTATGCCCCACAGAGCCACACCCAGCAGAAGCATGGGAATGGAATGAACAGCAAATACAAAAACCGCAAATACACTGGAAAGCAGCGTGGAGATCATCAGCGCCTTCACACCGATCTTATCATAAAGATGCCCGAATATCAGAGCAGCTATCGCATCCACCAGCATCGCACCGGCATAAAGAAGGGGAAGCGTCCCTTCTGTTACCAGTGAAGAAGTCTCTGCCAGACTGGCCGCCAGTCCGGTATAAACATTGGACACATGCATAATGATAAGGGAATAGTCAATAAATCCAAAGGCAAAGCAGCTGATCCCGGCAATGTAGAGTATAAAGCTTTTTCTCATGCGGAAAGGAATATACTCCTTCGGCTCAGGTTCAAACTGTTCGGGATTGGGGAACCTGCGCCGGGTAACAAGCAGCAGAACCAGCGTAATGGCGCCGGGAATGGCAAGTACCGCAAAGCAGAAGGAATAGATCTGAAAGGTATCCCCGTCTGTCCGGAAGAGCATCACCAGATACAGCAGCACCGGCCCCAGAAACGCTCCAATCTGATCCAGCAGCTCCTGCAGACCGAAGCTTTTTCCAACCCCTTCCTGAGATGCCGCAAAGGACATGATCGTATCTTTTGCCGGCTTCTTGATGGCTTTTCCCATCCGCTGGATAAGCAGGAGCAGACATGCCCATATCCAGCCATGCTCGCCCACCAGAGCCAACGCCGGTACGGCCAGCACATCCAGCACATAGCCGAAAATGGTGATCGGCCAGTACTGTCTGGTTTTATCCGTAAGCTTACCGAATACATAACGCATGGAATATCCGATCAGTTCTCCCAGACCGGAGAAAAATCCAATGGCGCCGGCGGAAGCTCCCATGATAGACAGATAAGCCCCCCGGATACTGGAAGCGCCCTCGTGGGTCATATCCGAGAATAAACTGACGATCCCGAACAGAATCAGGAACACCATTGCCTGTGACAGATGTTTTTTCTTTTGACTGGCGCTCATATCACTCACACTCCTTTATGCGCACCGTCATCTCAGGAAAATCGGCTTTGCTTTCTGCCTTGCACCGGTGATAGAGAATATCCAGCAGACGGGCAAACTCCTTTTGGTCCTCTTCGGAAAGTGCTGCCGCAAGCCATTCATAAAACAGAGCCTCAATATGCGCCTTGGAATTTTTCAGACTCTGGGCCTTCTCTGTGGGAAAAATAAGCTGGCTGCGGCCGTCCGCAGGGTTATTTTCCCGCCGAAGGTAACCCTTCGCCTCCAGATTGGCTGTCTGCTTTGCCACAGCCCCTTTATCTGTCCCCAGAATTTTGCATATTTCTGCCTGTGTGATGCCGGGCCTTTTCCGCACAACATGGATAAGGTCAAACTCCGCTGTACCAACCCCTTCTTCCTTCATCGTCCGGACAGTAAACTTTCCCACTTCTCTGGCTATTTTTGTAATCTGACGTTTTGTGATATCCAACTGAACCCCTTCTTCCCAAAAGGCAGGTCCTTTCCACGCAGCAAACGGCGCGGGAAGGACCTGCCTTTCTGTTATCTGTGATACTGTCTCTGTTATCTGTAATTCTGCTGCGGGCAGATCACCCGATTCTGATGCCTGCAGATGATTCCGGTCTTTGTACTTATTCCCCGAAATCCCGGGCAGCCGTCTTCATCATCTCCCGGATCGGCAGGTGATAGGGACAGCGTGTCTCGCATTCTCCGCATTCCACACATGCAGAAGCCTTGGTATCCAACGTAGCATACCGCTCTCTGGCCCAGCCTTCCAGATCATAACGCTGCAGATAGCCTGCAAACAGGAACACGTTGGGAATGGAGATTCCAACGGTACAGGGCGCGCAGTAATTGCAGCGGCGGCAGAAATTGCTGCCCAGCTGCTCCCGGATCTCAGCGATCTTCCCCTGCTCTTCCTGACTCAATGGTGAAACATCGGAACAGGCCTTTAAATTCTCTTCCAGCTCTTCGATCTCGGATACGCCCGGGATCACCACAGTCACCGACGGATTGCTGCAGATAAACCGCAGAGCTGTCGCCGGATCTTCAATGGCGCCTCCGGCCATTGGTTTCATGTCGATGAAACCGATATTTTTCTCTGCACATGCATCGATCAGTTCTGCTCCCTGGGTCTCCACCACATTATAGGGGAACATGATAGTTTCCACCCAATCCAGTTCCAGGGCCTTTCTGAACACTTCCACAGAATGGGCCGTCAGTCCGATATGTCCGATCTTGCCTGCCTCTTTTGCTTCCATCAGCGCTTCCAGGGCTCCGCCCTCTCCGGTAACCTGCTCCAGCTGCTCCATGGAAGGATTGTGCACCTGATACAGATCGATATAGTCGGTGCGCAGATTTCCAAGACTGATCTCGATGTCCTTTGCCATGGCCTCTTTGGTCCGGGCCATACTCTTGGTGGCCAGTACAAATTTATCCCTGTACCCTTCCAGTGCCTCTCCCAGATAGGATTCGCTCACTGTATAGCCTCTGGCGGTGTCAATATAATTGACGCCCATTTCTGCCATCTTCTCCACCAGCTGCCTGGTTCTGGCCGCATCCACTCTCTGAATAGGAATTCCTCCAAAACCCATGCGGGAAACCTGCAGCCCTGTTTTTCCTAATGTACGATATTCCATTTTACTTCCTCCCTGCGATTCTGTTTTCATTTCTTCCGGCAGTAAGCCATGAAAACGTCAGTACACAGGGAGAAGCGTTCCACCCTGTGTACCGATTTTTCTTTATTTTAAAACAGAATCGCAGTTCTGTCCAGAGTGAGCAGCCCTATTTCTTCCCGGACTGGGCAAAAAAAGGAGCACTGCATATTGTCAGCCTCCTCTTCATATACAATTCTATGATGTTTTTTCTTTATGGATCATTCATTGCACTATTCCTTCATCTTATATTTTCTGTCCAGGGCTTTGCGTATATCTTCCATAGAAATCTCACCCTTTTTTTCCTTCTCGATGAGCTTTTTCATGTCTTCTGTAGGTTCCAGACCATCTACTTTTATCATCCCAATTGCATAATCCCATTTTTTATCTGCCCTTACTAACATATGGCATCACTCCTGTTTTCCTTTTCTATTATAGTTTCTTTCTCATATAGTATACCACAGAGCCACTGTGATCGCTATCAATTTGAATAGAAAAAGACATAGATAAGACACCTCCCTCAGAAGTGTTCTGGTCAAAAAGCACAAAATTCTGCGGAAGATGTCTTCATGGAAAAATCCAGCTGAAAAATGTCATTAACCGACATTTACATTTCATATATTACTGTTTTTCAAGCATATTCCGAAGCATGGATTCCGGACAGTGGGAATATAACTCACCATCGATTTTTTCCTTCAGAAGCTGAATGATCGGGAGATGCTGGGGACATACTTTCTCGCAAGCTCCGCATGCAACGCATTTTTCTGCGGGAGTTCTTCTCTCGATCAGGGATCCGTAGGTATTTGCCTGTGTACAGACATCGTTGGGAGAGGTACTGTCGCTCTGCCGGTAATAATCATTGTAAAGCGCGAAATAATCACCGGAAGGAATATCCAGAGGACATGCTTCCTCGCAGTATTTGCAGTTGGTACAGGGAATAGCTGTCTTGGAATTTACGATATCCACTACCTTGTCGATGATCGCATACTCCTCTTCATTCAGCGGGACAAAATTGTCAAATGTCTTCATGTTGTCTTCCAGAAATTCCATTTGAGGCATTCCAATGGCAACAACCCGGACTCCCGGAAGTGAGCCAACCCAGCGATATGCCCAGGAAGCATAGGAAGCCTCCGGATTATATGCTTTCATGAGCTTTGCCGCTTCTTCCGGAGGGTTCGCCAGAGAACCTCCCTTGCAGGGCTCCATTACCACAATCGGTTTTCCGTGCTTCATGGCAACTTCATACTGCTCTTTCGCACGCAGGGCCGGAGATTCCCAGTCGATGTAATTCAGCTGCAGCATCACAAAATCCACCTCGGGATGTTCCGTCAGGATACGGTCCAGGAATTCCGGTGTTTCATGCAGGGAAAGACCAAATTCTCTGAATTTGCCTTCCTCACGTTTTTTCACGAGGAATTCAAAAAGCCCCTCTTTCGTCCATTTCTCATATGTATCCGAGCTGATTGCGTGGATCAGATAAAAGTCAAAATAATCCACATGGCACTTTTTAAGCTGCTCCTGAAAGATGGTCTCCATCTCAGAGCCGTTTTTCATGAATTTGACAGGCATTTTATCTGAAAGGATAAACGATTCCCTCGGGTACTTATCAGCAACACAGTGTCCGATGGCGCGCTCTGAATTTCCATTGTGGTAAAACCATGAGGTATCAAAATAGTTATATCCGTTGGCCATGCCCCTGTCCACGATCTTCTGAAAAGCCTCTTCGTCCACCAGGGAATCATCTCTCCATCCCGGCGCTCGTTCTCCGTTTTCAATAATCGGCAGTCTCAGACATCCATATGCCATTCTTTTTCCAAAATCAATCTCTTTCTTCATAGGCAACCTCCTGTAATTTTCTGAAAAATATCCGTTCCGCTTTTTTCTGTTGATAAAAATTTTAGCACTGCAAAAATTAATTGTCAATTTGCACAAAACGGCATATATTAGCAATACTTTTTTAGCTATTATTTTTTCTGATAAATGAGGTGCCAAAATAGACACTTTCTGCAGGTTCTGCTATCATAAGAGCAGAAAATTTTATTTTTATACCAATGAGGAACGCTAAATGGATATTAATGGATTACGTTATTTTATTAAGGTTGCCGAAACCATGAATTTTACAAAAGCCGCCAGTGAGTGCGCCATAACCCAGACAGCAATGAGTCAGCATATCCGCAATATGGAGAAAAGCCTCGGATTTAAATTGTTTGAACGCAGCACCCGCCAGGTTACGCTGACTCCTGCCGGAGAGAATTTCTACAAAAAGGCCCAGGTCATCGTGGAAGAATTCGATGAAGCCGTCAGCTCATCAAAAGATATCGTAAAGGGAAAAAGCGGCTCTATCAGAGCCTGCGTTGCCAGTACGGTGGAAGGCATGATGCTGATGCCGCGTTTCGCCGCTTTTAAGGAGCAGAATCCGAATATTTCCCTTGGGCTTACGATCATAACGCCTTCGCAGATTCCCAGAGAAATCATCAAGGGGCGCTGTGATATTGCCGTATACTGCCCCACAGAATTTAACTCCAGCCTTTTGCAGATCCGTCGGATCGCAGATTTTGATTATGTGATCCTCTGCTCCAGGCAGCACCGTTTTTCCGCCCTTGAACGTATTTCTCTGAAAGAACTGCAAAAGGAAAAAATCCTTACCGTCAGTCTGCTGGATTCTCCCCACGAAAGGCTTCAGACTGCAAAGCAGTTCCTCGAACACGGGCTTATGATGCCTGAGACGCTGCCGCCCTGCCGCATTAATTCTATTCAGGAGCTGCTTCTTCAGATCAGCCTGTATCCGGAATGTGTGGCGATCGTACCTGTATTTGTCCGGCCGTTTATCCCGCCTACACATTGCATCATAGATATAGAAGAGCAGTTTTATCTTACCATCTCTTCCGCCATCCAGAAAAATCCCTCCAATCCGGCTGTCAGGCTCCTGGCACAGTTTTTATCCGACAGCCGAATCCCCCTGCGCTACTGAAGTCTTTTTCAGAAAAGCCAGGGGGTTTTTCTTTGCCGGAAAGAAATTTACTGCTTTTCGTTATAATTTCATGAAATCTTTTTATTTGCCATCCTTCAGAGTAAAAACTATACTGAACAGCAAAACTGTTGTTCTGCTTTTCTGTTCTTAATATTTTATACTAGGAGGGTTCATGATGTATCAATGTATCAGTATCATAAGTGCAAAGCCCGAAGCGCGGGAAACCATTATAACAGCCGCCAAAAAACTGCTGGAGATTTCCAGACAACAGCCGGGAAACCTGTATTACAATCTTCTCCAGTCTTCGGACAACCCTGACAAACTTGTTCTCATAGAAAAGTGGGAGTCCCGGGAAGCTTTTCTTGGACATGTAGCCACAGCGGATCAACCCGGCGATCCGGTCTATACGTTCGGCTGCATTGCGGAAGCCAACAGCACCGAACCATCCGTGATCCTCAACTGCGAAGTACTCGCCTGATCAGCCGGAAACAGAAAGGGAGGAGGTTTTTCAATTATGGGTAGAATGGAAAACAAAATTGCCGTAGTCACCGGCGTTGGATCCGGTAGCAGAAATTTTTGCCTGTTATGACGAAAGAAAATTCTCACGGAAAAAATTCTATCGTCAATGTGGCGTCTGTTTCCGCTGTCAAGCCGGAAAGCAACGCTTACTATTATGGAGGCTTCAAGGCGGCTGTCGATATAACTACCCGAAATCTGAGCCGTGAGTTTTCGCCTCAGGGCGTTCGCCTGAACGTTATCTGCCCCGGACCGGTCAACAGTGATATGACCCCTGCTTCTGTCAGGGAAGATCCGGAAATGCAGGCGGAAATGTGTAAAAATGTCTGTTCCATTGGCCGCCTTGGAGAGCCGGAATAGATGTCCGGGAAACAGAGTAAATGAACTGCACCATGCCTCTTCTGTTCCTGTGCCTTCATTTTTCGTATTCCGAAAAATGAAGGCACACTCAACTGGCCAAAAAACGTGGAAAAAGGTCAGTTACACCGACATCCATTCATATAGAGCTTTCTTATTACCCGTTCACCCGACATAGGTCAATATTTTTGCAATGCTTCTTGATGCTCCTCGATCATTTGTCAGCAACCTTTCGCGTATGCAATCCCATGCTATTTTTTCTGATTCTACGTTCTCTAATCTTTATCCAGCGAATACACTGCTGCTAAGATGGCAATTTTTCAAATAGGCCACATTATCATAACTTACTTTTAGCTAAAAATCTCTGCACTTCTATAAACATAAAACAGAATGTGACCACCGTACAATTACTTTCTTCCCAGAAAGGATGAACTCTCTAAAAATCTGTCATATAATCACAAAAAATATCACTGTATTCTCAAAAAACTTGTCTTTAATCAAATATTCTGCTTTTTTACAGGATTGTTTCTATATCTTTCGTAATATCAAAACAGTCTGAATAAACGCCGGATATATCACAAAGTACGGCTTCCGCTTTTACAATGTTAACACTCTTATTTTTCCTGCCCACTCATATACACCCTAAAAATTTGATAATGGAGTTTACAAAACGCTGAAAAATCAACTTTTTCTGGTGATTTATCTTCTTCAATTTTATAAAGTCCCAAAATGAAAATACATTCTTTCTCAAATCCCTCAAAAATATCCGCAACACCACATCCTATAAAACTGCTGATACAGTTTCCCAAAAAAACAAAAGCAGACAAAAGTTTCCTCATCAAAACTTTTATCTGCTTTTGCAATATTGCATAACACCAGAGGAAAATACAAGACAACTCTACATTTTAAAACAGACTCCCAGTTCTGTTCAGCATGACAATTCTTTCCTTCATCTTTTCCTATTCCTGGCTACGGCGAAGGATTTCTACAATTCCATTGGTACCATCTACACGGATCCAGTCGCCATCATGAATGACCTGGCAGGGGTCACAATCCGTTTCCACCACTGCCGGAATCGCCAACTCTACAATACATGCCGCACATCTGGAGTCCAGCTTCTGAATTACCCAGGCGATGGGACAATGTCCCGCAACCTTTGCAGAATAAAAGTGGCTGGCCCACCCATTGGAGCCTTTGGCACAGGGAAGTACCAGAATTTTTCCACCAATGTATTCCCCGCACTTGCTGTTTGCTTCTTCAATAATAATGCCGGTTTTCTCATCCAATCCGGCCCAGCCCTGCACACTGTCCGGCAGAACCAGCGCTTCACCCTCTATCACACCATTATATGCTCCCCGTCCTTTGATAATTGTTTTTTCCATTACGCTTCTCCTTTCCAGTAACCGGCCACCGCCGCATCAATGATCTGATAAATATCACCATACCAGACTGGAATATGCCTGTCTTTTGGAAAACTGGAACGAATATAATGTCCCTGTTTTCCGGAATCCGTGGCAAGGCCATGTATATGAGCAAATGCTATGGGATCCATGACCAGTGGACAGCTTGAACACATCAGTCTTCCTCCAGCATCCTCTATGATTTTCATAAAGCCGCTCTGTTTTGCCATTTCTCTGGTTGACATATCAGTCCAGACGGAAAATTCTACTCCATCTGCAATCTTCTTTCCCTCCAAATATCGTACTACCTGCTGGATATCCTCCAGAGAATAGTGAGGACATCCCAGAATCACGTAATCCACCACGCCGCTTTCCGAAGCGCACAATTCCCGGTAAGATTCTTCAATATCTGCTTGTGTAATGGTAAATTCTCCACGAAGCTCTTTATTTCCTCTCGCATCCTCCAAAGACCGGGCTTCCGGCGTCACGCCTACAATATGACACATTTCACAGGCACTGGTGGTAGCCATGGCAGTAAAACACTGCTTTAACATGGTCATGGTAGGTCTGTGGAAATCTCCCGTCAATACCGGAACCCCTGCCGGCGGCAGCATACGTCCTACTGTATAACCGATCAGATCCCAGTCAAAACGAGTCTCTGACTTGCATTCCAGGTGGAATATGGTGTCAGCATAACGGTTTTCCGGCAAATAGAACCCCCACTTTGGTGCACGTCCACAGATGGAAATCCAGGTAATAGCCTCCTCTCCATCTGCATTGCAGCGGGCTCCAAATGCAGAATTACTCATTGTAATATTGCTGGATTCCGATGTAACCACATATTCCCCCATCAGAGGAATCCATCCATTCAGATAAGGAGTGCAGGAACCGGCAATACAACAACCCGCCTTCAGAGTTCTGCTTAAATACTCCTTATTCCGGTCAAACAGTTCTTTGGGAAGCCGGTTAAATTCATAGTCATATTCATCACAGGGAGCCACACAGGTCTGACAGTAACAAGTTTTGGCAAATTCTCCGATCTCCACCCTTTCATCGGTACACAGATACATTTTCGAGAAAATTTTGTCATAATCATCAGAACCGCAGGTTTCCAGATAAGAATGGGCTCCAAAATACAACGTAGATTTAGTTATTTCCACCAATTCTTCTGCCCCCACCACCTGCGCATATTTTAATACATTTTCCAGTGCCACCTGTTTAAAACGCCCATACTTTCCATCCAGCATTTCCTGTTCATAAGGTGTCAGTTTTACAGCCATAATCTTTCTCTCCTTTCTTTTAATCATCTTCTTCCGCAGCCGATTCCGGCAGCATGGTATTTGGGTATTTACGTATTTCTTTTACCTGCTTGAAGAAAGATACGATACAGATTCCCACAATGATCATAACCGGCGCTCCTAATATAACATACATGGCCTTTACCGCATTCACACCATCCGTTGCCACAGTTGCATAGGCAGTAGCTGTAATCAGAAGACCCATGACTATCTTAAATTTCTTCGGAGCCTCATCTTCCGCTGTCAGATTATGTACAGACATAGTTGCCAATACTGCCGCAATAGGATCAGCCATTGTGGTAAAGGAACCAATAATTGCAACAATGAAAACAATCTGTACGATTTCACCCAAAGGCAGAGATTTTATAATCTGGAATACTGTTGTCTGCATTCCAGCCTCCTGTACCATCCCCCATACATCCATTGCTCCACTGGTCTGCAGGCTGATGGTCATTCCACCGAAAATGCCAATCCAAATAACACAGAAAATGGAAGGTATCACTACATTTACAACCAGAAATTCCCGAATGGTGCGCCCTTTTGCCATACGGCAGAAGAACATTCCAAACACCGGGCAATACAGAATAAACGATGCCCAGTACTGTACAATCCAGTCCGCATACCATGTATCATCAGATAAAGTGTTGTTTACCAATGTTTTGGAACCCCAGTCATCCAGAATCTTACCAATGGATTCTGAAGAAATCTTACCAATAAATGCTGTGTCACCACAGACAAATACATAAATCAGCAATGCGCAGAAAATGAAAAAGGTGGCAGTGGATACATATTTCAACCCCTTATGGATGCCCGATACACTCATTACCACAAACATGACTCCAATAAATACCGCAACCAGAAGATATATAAAATTCGACTGCGAAACGCCAAAAGCAGATTCCAGACCGGCACCAATCTGCATCAGTCCCACGCCCATAGAATTGGCACATCCACCGACCATAGCAAAGATCATCACTGCATGGATTAGGGTCTCCAGCCATTTTCTTTTTCCAAATAATGGCTCCAGCACTGCATTATACTGTAATTTTTTCCGTCGATTATAGATTGCCACTGTAAATGCCACAGAACACACCGCATACAAAGAAAACTCTACAAAAGACCACTGCCACATTACCTGTGATAGGGAGAAGATTGCTGCTTCTCTGCTTCCCGGCTCGGCCATGGCATAAGCCGGCGGATCATAAAAATTATACAATGGTTCGCCCATAGCCCAGAAAAGCAAGCCTGTACCAATACTTCCACAGATTGTCATGGCAATCCAGTGGAAATACGTAAACTCTGGCTTCGCATCTTCTCCTCCAATACGGACATTTCCATATTTGCTGATCAGGATAAAAATGACGATCAGGAAACATCCCAGAGCAAACAGATTAATGATCCATCCAATATTATCTGCCATGCTGTACAGCAGTGTATTTAAAACATCTGCCATCCAATCCGTATAAAATATATTTATAAACAGCAGAATCAAAAGTCCAATAAATGCAGGCCAAAATGCCCATACATTTGTAGAGCCCTTCGGATGTGTTTTCTTATTCTTGTTTTCCATTTTGTCCCCTTTCCACTATAAAACATAGTCTTACCAAGTCTTCATTTGCTGTTACCCTCTCCTTTGTCATAATTTTACTTCCCTATCCCTCCCTGCTATATATGTTTCTGCGTTAAATTTGAGGTATCCTGAGATACCAGACGAATTGTTTCTCTAATGCTTATAAATTCTCTTTTATAATCTCTCCTTCCTTCATAATCAATTTCATAGACTCTATTGTCAGTTCCCTTATATTTTTCAGCGGATTTCCATTGATCACCAGAAGATCCGCACTTTTTCCCGCTTCCAGGGATCCGGTAATATCATCTACCTTTAGGACTTTTGCTCCATTTAAAGTGGCAGCCACAATGGTGTCCATCTCACTGATCCCTGCATGTTCCACAAAAGCATGTAGCTCTCCTACCGCCGTTTCCCCATAGGGAGTCATCTGGGAATTGAATGAGTCCGATCCAATGGTCAGCAGGATTCCTCTTTCTTTTGCCTTTCTCAGATTGGCATAGATCCGATTTAAGTCTTTTTCTGCTACAGTCTCACCAGGATACTGGTCATGAATCGCCGGATCGTATTTCGGAGGAAAAGTCTTCAGCCAGGACGGCATGAAGTTAATGGTGGGGCACAGGGCAATTTCCTTCTCTGCCATCCTATCCAGAGTCTCATCATCCAGGGATTGTCCGTGAATGATTAAATCTACTCCAGCCTGCACTGAATTAGCAGCACTTCCAAAACAATGAGACCATACTGGTATATGCCGCATCTTACACTCGTCCACCACAGCCTGTACCTCTTCCATGGTGTAGTGCTGATCCATAGCAGTTTCCCAGCGCCAGATGCCTCCGCCGGTAGCCCAGATTTTAATAGCATCTGGATTCTCTCTGAGACGGCGGCGCACAGCTTTACGCAAATCCCAGGGACTGTCCACACATTCCGCCCAGGGATGCCCTTCCAGGTTCTGTTCTATGGATACTTTATGAGAATCTCCATGGGAACAGGTTGCGCAGAATCCCCGGCCAGTAGCTACAATTCTTGGCCCTTTCATTACCTTTTGCTCCACCATATTCCGAATATGAATCCCGAACAGAGATACTTCCCCCACAGTGGTCAGCCCGGCCTCCAGGCATTCATGAGCCTGCTGTACCGCTACTACCGCCTTCTGCAGATTGGGTTCTGTCGGCCAGTCGGTATCATTATCTGTGAGATTTCCGGAAAAATGCAGATGGGCATCGATCAATCCCGGCATAATTGTTTTTCCGTTTATCTCTTTTATCGGATATCCTTCGGGTATTTCTTTGTCTGCTCCTGCATAAAGAATCTTTTCCCCTTCGACCAAGACCAAGCTGTTTTCCACAGCCGGAGCCCCGGTGCCATCAATAAGAAATCCTCCCCGAAATGCATATTTATTCATTCAATGCCCCCTTTCGTATCTTCATACAACACCAGAAGAGCATCTGCAATTTCTGCTCCCTCGTCTGTCACAAATACCGGATTGACATCCAATTCCCTGATTCTTTCCTTCTCTTTTGCTGCCATCTGGCTGATTTTCACCAACAGATCGGCCAAGGCTTCTGTCTGGCATACTGGATTTCCCCTGTAACCATTCAGCAGCGGATACGACTTTAAGGACCGGATCATGGCAAGGGCCTGCTTTTTGGAAACCGGGGCCGGTGCCAGCTGCACATCTCGGAACAACTCCACAAAAATTCCTCCCATTCCCACCAGGATCATGGGACCGAAATCTCTGTCATTGTTCACACCAATGATCATTTCCACTCCCTTTTTTAACATGGGTTTTAATAGAACTCCTTCCAATCTTGCTTCCGGAACCTGACGGGAGCAGCTTTCCATGATCTGCTCATAAGCACTTTTCAATTCTTCCTCATTCCGGATATTCAGCTTTACACCCCCTACATCAGATTTGTGCTGGATATCCGGCGAATGTATCTTTACCGAAAGAGGATACCCCAGCATTTCCCCTGCTCTCACCGCTTCTTCCGGCGAAGCGGCCACTGCCTGCGGAGGAATTGCTATTCCATGAGCATTCAGGTAACACAGACTTTCATACTCGCTTTTTGCAACATTTCCCGTATGCTTCTCCTGTGGTATCGCTCCTTTCGTGTCCTCGAACTCCCACACCGCAAAATCCAAAACCCTTTTTAAAACCGTCACTCCATATTTACCAGTAGGCAACAGAGGAACCCCTGCCTGCCGTAAAATTTCCATACTCTCAGGGTGCCTGGTGTGCTCTATAAAAGGAATCCAGAAAATCGGCTTGATTCCTGTTTCTTTTCTTACTGTTTCCACTGCCTCCACCATACAGGAAATGGTTTCATCCCAGATCTCCGGTGTAATGGTATAGGCAATACAGATCACATCCACATTTTCATCTGCCGAAATTGCCCGAATTGCTTTACACATGGCCGGCACGTTATACCCAATCTCTGCTGTCATATCAAAAGGATTATTGACCGTTCCATAGGAAGGCAGCAGTGTCTGCAGATAAGCCTTTGTTTCCGACCGATATTCTGCCAGAGTAATACCATATTCATCTGCAAGATCCGCCATAACTCCCGCTTCTCCTCCAGACACATTCATAAACACACAACGCTTTCCTCCGGGCAGCTCTTTCATCACAGAAAATGCTGCTGCAAATGCACATAATTCTTCCAGGTCACCTGCTTCTATAACTCCATAACGTTTAAAGACTGTACGGATTACCTGATCCGCTCCGGACAGGGAACCGGTATGCGAAGCAGCCAGCTGCCGGGACTTCTGCGATTTTCCTGTTTTCATGATCACAACAGGCTTTTTCTTTTGTGCTGCTTTGCGAAAGGTTTCTGCCAGCTGCGCTGGTTTTGTGATTCCTTCCATATAAGCAGCAACCACTTTGGTATCTTCATCTTCCACCAGAAATTCCAGATAGTCCTCTACTTTTACATTACAGGAATTTCCAGAGGAGATCACATAGGAAAACTTCATAGAAGGACTGTCCAATCCTGCCAGAACAATCTGTCCGCTTTGGGAGATCATACCAATATTACCTTTTCTGTCTCTTTCTTCTACCAGAAAAGCATATGCGAAAACACCATCTATAAAATTTGAAAATCCGGCACAGTTTGGCCCCATAATAGCAATTCCCAGCTGATCCGCTCTTTTTACCAGTTCTTCCTGTTTCCTTTTACCTTCTTCTCCCACTTCACTGTAACCGCTGGCGAAGACTACCGCCCCTCCACAGCCTTTTTGCGCCGCTTCTTCCAACAAAGGTATCACTGTTTTCTGTGGAGTACAGATGATAACCAGATCAATTTCTTCTTCAATTTCTGATATGGAATGATATACTTTTCTGCCGAAAAGCCAATCATGTCTGGGATTTACCAGATAAAGCCGATCCAGGTTTCTGGAGAATTTCAGATAATTCCGGATGGTATCTCCCCCAAATCCAGCTCTTTCACTGGCTCCGATCACTGCCACAGTCCGTGGCTTCAGTAATTTATTCAGATTCATTCTTCTTCTCCGCTCTCTCGTTCTTCTCAAGCTGTTGCCACCTGTTTCCTATATCGAATATCAACAATTCTTCTATATTATCAACTGTCACAATTGGCTGGCTCTTTGGTACCCCAGGCGAAAGCACTTCACATTTCCAGCTCCTTTGCTCCCATAATATATCTCCAAAGCATGCTCAAACTTCTCTGCTTCCAGCATGCCTGTAGCCTTTATCATGGCTCCCAGCATCGCAATATTGGCTCCCCTTGGATTTTCAGCTTCATGAGCAATAGTCATTGCATCCACTCCATACACATGAATCCGTTCCGGATACTCCCGTTTGCCAATAAGAGAAGTGTTGATGACCACTGTTCCCCCCTCCAACACCTGTTCCGCGTATTTTTCATAAGAAGCTTCCGTCATACAGCACAGAACATCCAATTCGTTGGGATATGGAGTTCCAATCTCTTCATCGGAAATCACTACCCGGCAAAGAGCAGAACCGCCTCTCATTTCCGCAGAATATTCACTTGTCCAACAGACATTTTTTCCATTTTCTGCAGCAATTTTAATCAAGATTTTCCCAGCCGTAAGAACCCCCTGTCCTCCGGTTCCCGCAAACATCAGGTCAGCCATTACACTTCATCTCCTTTATCCACATACACTTTTACCGGAAACACTTTTTCATTTTCATTTTTAATCTTCTCCATTGCCTGTACTGGCGTCATCTTCCAGTTAGTAGGACATGGCGATAAGATCTCAATAATAGAAAATCCCTTTTTATCCCTTTGATATTCAAAGCCTTTCCGGATCATCTTTTTTGTTTCCCGAACATGCCCTGGATCATATAAAGCTCCCCTGGCCGCATAAGCAATCGGATAATTCGCCACGATATTCAGAAAATCAAACGGCTCTCCAGCAATATTGGCATCCCGCCCATTTTTACTGCTGGCAGTTACATCTCCAACCAGAGAAGTAGCCAGATTCATCTGTCCTCCAGTCATACCGAATATTCCGTTATTCACCACAATCATAGTAATTGGTACATTTCTTTCTGCTGCATAACAGGTTTCCGCCAGCCCGATCACATAGGAGCATCCATCTCCTGCATGTACATAGACATTGGATTCCGGACGCATTTTTTTAATCCCTGTAGCCACAGCTGCACATCGTCCATGAGGGCCTGCGATTCCATCACAATTCATGGTATCAATGGACCAGTATGAGCAGGCAATATCTAATACCTGTATCGTCTTCTCTTCCATTCCCAGTTCTTCACAACATTCCGCAATCAGACGCTGGATAATCCCATGACCACAGCCGCCACACCATCCCACCTGGGGTCCGATCATCTTTGGTTTTTTCATTACAGCTGCCATCTTAATACACCTCCAGTTCTTGGACTTTCCCGGAAAGGGCATCCCTGCAGAAATCTACTACTTGTCGCGGAGTTGCCACATATTTGCTGGTCAAGCAGGAATACATAGGAAACCGGAATTTAGTGGCCAACAATACATCCTGAGCCATCTGGGCTGTCAGACTCATTTCCACGGTTGCCAGTCCTTTCACCTGCTTTGTAAGCTGCTCAAATGCTTTGGACGGAAAAGGCCATACACTCACTGGACGGATCAATCCCAATTTCAGGCCTTCTTTTCTTCCCAGCCGCACTGCAGACTTACAGACTCTGGATGAAATTCCATAGGCAACCAAAATAAACTCTGCATCTTCTGTCATAAAATGCTCATACCTCTGTTCCTGCTCATGCATCCGTTTAAACTTCTCCCGGGTCATAGCGTCATACGTATCATAATCCATGGAACGATCCAGGTTTGACACTTTTACTTTTGGCTCATCTGACTTTTTGAAACTCTTGATGGCCCAGTCAAACTGATCCATATCATGCTCCTTTGCCTCTGGGAGCACTACTTTTTCAATCATCTGACTGATCCCCCCATCACTGAGTACGATCACAACAGTACGGTATTTCTCCGCAAGATCAAAAGCCAGATATGTCAGATCCGCGCACTCCTGTACCGATGCAGGTGTAAGAACTATCTGACGGGAATCGCCATGTCCTCCGCCTCTGGTGGCAATCCAGTAAGAATCCTGCCCTTCTGTGATTTCTCCATCTCCCACGCCATAACGCATCACATCGATCAATACTGCCGGAAGCTGATAAGAAGACAGATAAGATATACCCTCCTGTTTCAGATCATATCCCGGTCCGGAAGAACTGGTCATCACCCTTGCACCGCAAGCTGCTGCTCCCCAAAGCATGCTCATACTTGCAATTTCGCTTTCTCCCTGTATAAAAACTCCTCCATACTCTGCCATATGTGCAGACATATATTCCAGTATTTCACTTTGTGGGGTAATGGGATACCCTGCATAAAAACGGCAGCCTGCCCGGAGAGCAGATTCGGCAATGGCTTCATTCCCTTTCATCAAAACAAAATTATCCTTCATCCCATCTGCCTCCTTTATTCTACCGTAAACACATAATCCGGACACATAATGTAACACTGTCCACACCCAATGCACTTCTCTTCATTAATGGAAATAATCTCATATCCTTTTTTATTCAGCTTTTCCAAGGGCAGGATTGCCCCTGTAGGACAAGCAGTCACACATAACCTGCATCCTTTGCAAAGACTGGTGTCCGCAGCTGCTTTTCTTTTTTTCCTTTTTACCGCATCGTCCATTTTCCGCCCTCTTTTCCGGTTTTCTTTTTAATCTCTATCAGATAAGTCAAATGTCATCTTTTACTTTGCATGCTTACGAATATAATCGTTCAAGGCTTCCCTGGTTCCCTCATCCAGCATGGACTCTGGCGCTTCTTCCAGACGTCGTTTCCATTGGGCATTGGCTTTGCGGAGCACATAAGTATAATCTTCATCACCTATTTCCTCCGGTTTTCGGTTCCAGTCTGTATATTGGGGGTACCAGGCATCGTGCATCTGCTCCAGAGTATCATCTTCCAAAAGGAAAGTTCCACCGCTTCCCACTGTCTGTATACTCTCCATAGCTGCTGCTTCTTCTGAAACATCAATTCCATCTTTTATATACAACAGTCTGCTGGTAATCTCTTCATCCAGAATCGTCTTCTCATAAGATACAGTCATCAATGCGTCCAGCGTTCCGATTTCACCCAGCTGGTAATCTGCTCCGGAAAGAATGTTGCACATGGTCCCTTCATAAGATTCCATTCCGCTTTGTACATCGGTCAGAGAACTCTCTGTGGTATAAGGTTCCGTACGGGTAGGAAGATGATAAAATTCCTTGCCCATTTCTATAGAACCGATCTGCAGCATCACACGTCCTGGCGAACCACAGCAATATTTTGCACCTTTCATATTCCCGGGACAGGCTGCCACTCCATAACCCACTGCATTTCCCGGATTCACCAACTGGGTTAGCACCATGCCCGCCAGCTGTTCCGCATTTTGCATCACGATAGTTCCAAATATCTGGATTGGTCCTGTTACACCTGTACTGGTGGCAGATCCCAGGGTAACTGCCTGTCCGCGTTCTGCCAGAGCAATGATACAATCTGCCACTTCCCGGCTATAGGCCATTGGACTAAGGGATGGACAAGATCCTGGAGCAAGCCAGATCTTACCGCCCCTTTCCAGCTTTTCTCCTGCCACAATTTCCACCATATCCATCACTTCATGCATCTGGTCATATTCAAACAGTCGGGTATATACAGGTTTATCCGTATGTTCCAATACCGCCCGTGTTACTTCCAGATGTCTGTTATCCGCAGACACATCATTGGCTTCAACCCCATTATTGGTATTCACATTGATCACATCGCTTCCCTGATAGATCTTCGCCAGATCTTCCACATCTTTCAAAGTACCAGGTCGAATGCCTTCATCCAGATTTCGGATATTCACCGGCCCAATAGGTGTACATACACCATAATCCCCTCCACCCAGATTCAGATTGTTTTTCTCATTTCGTCCATGTATCACAAAATGATCCGGAATTGTTTCCAATGCTTGTTCAACCTGCTTTTCCGTTATATAAATCTGACTTCCTTCTACTTTAAATCCATGCTTCTGAAATAAAGTAATTGCTCTCTCGTTGGCAATCTGAATTCCATTTTCCCACAACAGTTTCAGGGAATAGTCATGAACACGCTGCATGTCTTCCCGGGTAAACATACTCAGT
>UQMI01000008.1 GCA_900542045.1 uncultured Blautia sp. | reverse complement strand
TGAGATATCCCATTCGAAAGAAGTAAGACCCCTTGAAGACGACGAGGTAGATAGGACAGAGGTGGAAGTGCAGTAATGTATGGAGCTGACTGTTACTAATCGGTCGAGGGCTTGACCAAGAGAGAAGGCGGAAGAGCTTTTCGGAAGAAGATGTTGATCATGTATGCGGTTTTGAAGGTACAGAAAAGAGAAGAATAGAAGAGAGAGCTGTTGTATCAGGAGAGCTGGTACAGCAGTTTTTTTGTGGGAAAAACGGAACTGCAGTGATGGGGAAAACGGAACTGCAAAGTTGCAGGAACGTATCAAGAGGATTGGTACAGCAGTTTTTTTATGATAAATACGATACGCCGCATGGGCTCACAATGTCTATCGGACATTTTGCGCCCATGCAGTATGAAAGGTTATATTTTACAAGCCGAAAATTCCTACATAATAGGGAAGAAACGACATCAGTGCAACCATGAACAGAGAGGGAAGCGCTCCGAATTTCAGCAGGTCCAGCGGTTTATAATACCCGTATCCATAACTGAACAGGTGAATGGGCTCAATCCACAGAAGCATAGGTGCGCAGGCCCAGAAAGCCGGAACCATTAAAAGCGCAGTAGGAGTAGCTGCAGTGACGGTGGTAAGAGAGAGCAGGGGAGCTCCAAAGAGCGCAACAATGGCTGGTGCTGTGGGAATGAATGCCCGGATGATGCAGACAACCAGACCAATTACGAAAAACATGGCGATCAGATTCCAGGAAGTGATTCCTGAAAAAAGTTTTCCGACAATCCAGTCCATGATCCCGGTAGAAGTCATTCCACCAATGAGAACGCCCACAGAGCCGATGGTAAGGCAGAGATTCCAGTTGATCTTCTTCACTGCTGTATCCCAGTCCAGGACAGCGATTCCAGGAAAGAACAGCAGCGCCATACCCACAACTGCAACAACGGTGACATCCAGAACTGGCACCCAGGTGCCCAGTAACCAGCATATCAACATGGCCAGGATCACAAAAAGTGTTTTTATCTCATAGGGTTTCAGTTTGCCGCTGTCCTGGAGTTTCTGGCTCAGCGCATTCATTGCTTCACCGGAAATAGCCTCCGGACGATACAGGCGAGTGATCCAGACAGCTCCGAAGATGATGCAGATCAGGGACAGGGGAGCCAGGATCAGGCACCACTGCAAAAATGACATATGTATACCTGCAGTTTCCAGAAGTTCAATGATCAGAAGGTTTCCCGGGGTACCTGCCGGTGTGATCAGGCCTCCGATGCCGGCACAACAGGGAATACCGATCATGAGACATTTGCCCAGATTGGATTCCAGCGGTTTACAGTTGTTGGCTTTGAGCAAAGCAAGCGCCAGATTCAGGTAAATGATGCAGGTAGATAAATTGGACATGACAGAGGAAGTCAGTCCACAGGCGAGAAACATGCCGATGACCAGTTTATTGGGATTTCCACCGGCCCATTTTGTCAGTACGTGACAGATACGCAGAGGAATGGATGTCTTTTCCAGTGCAATAGACATGGCGAAGGTGGCGATGGCGAAGAAAAAGGCACTTCCTCCAAAAGTGGAAAATACAGTATTCAGGTCCATAACTCCAAGAGCTGGCATCAGGAACATCAATAAAAAAGCGGTGACACACATGGGAAGAGAATTCAGTATCCAAAGAATAATTGCGCCGCAGAAAACAGCCAAAGACAGAAAACCAACCCGTGTAATACCTTCCGGCAGAGGAAGGACCTCTGCGAGAAGGATGAGAATGACAGTTGCCAGAAGACCGGCGACCGATTTTTTGGTAACAGTACTCATAATACACTCTCCTTATAAGTGAAAAGGATTGAAAGGTCATAGAGGCAGGAGGAAGATTTTTATAATCCTGCAGCATCATCTGCCGCTTTTGCCATCATTTGAATATTCTCCAGTTTTGCGTTGAAAGGAATGTCACATCCGGAGCAGATCATGTAACCTGTGGGACCTATGGTTTTGATCAGATTCATAGTATAATCATAAACTTCGGAAGGAGAAGAGAAGGCCAGCATAGAGGCCGGAACATCCCCCATAATACACATGGTATCACCAACAATTTCCTTTGCTTTATGAATATCCGTTTTTCCATCCAGTGCCATGATTGCTTTTTTGGGAGTAATGTCGCGGAAATTATCCAGTCCCAGATCCCAGCATGCATCCAGATGAAGAATGGGAAGCACATCATATTGTACACAAAGATCCACCAGTTCCCGGTAATATTTCCAGGAAAAACGCTGGAACATAGAAGGACTTAAGGTTTCCGGAGTGCCTCTCCATCCGCCGATCCATACACCGAAAGGTTTGGAAGAGGATTCAAATTTTTTGATATAACGATCCATATTGTATTTATGGATAATCTGGAAAACTTCATCGACTTTTTCCGGTATTTCCATCAGGTCATCGATCAGAAAAGCTTCCAGAGAACGTCCGCCGCAAAGCATTTCAAACGGTGTCAGCAGGGAGCTGTCTTTGATCACCACATAACCGGCGTCTTCGAAGCGTTTTTTGGCAGTCGGGCCGTAGGCAACAAGGGGCTGCATGCGGGTAAGAGGATCTCTGAGTTTTTCTTTCATGAAATTCAGATACCAGGGTTCGAATCCATCCCGTATGATAATGTCATAATCCTCCTGTGTTACCAGTTCTTTTTCAATTACCTGCCAGAGCTGATTATCTTCAATATCTTCTCCGGGGACTCCGATATTGGAGAGCCAGAGAGTGGGAAGGCCTTCCGGAGAAGACAGAGTAGCCTGTATCCCATCTACATTTCCCATCATATCTGTGGCTTTGATGTTGCAGGTACAGTTCAATTCCATATCTGAGAGAAAATCGGACATTTTGGTGTTGGTTAAAGGTGCTGCTACAGCGGCAAGGCCGGAAATTACCGGAACTTTGTCAACGGGCTCCAGTGCAATGGTTGCTTTGATCCTGTTCATACGATCTTCATAAATTCCCATAGTCAAACCTCCTATACGTTTTTGCAAAAAGGAAAAAATGTATTCCGGCCGGAAAACACCCATAAATATTCTGTTTATATATAGAGATATAATAGATAAATCAGAATATTTTTTGTATTGTTTTTGTTTATGGTTTTATTATAGAAGGAGACAGAAGAAAAGTACATATTCATTTTCGTGAGACAAAAGATTGTTTTTGTGCGAAAAAGTAGACAGCCAGGAAAATGGCTGTCTGGGATATTTTTATTCGAAAGCAGAATCCAGATATAGAAAAGAGTAGAAAAAAGTATTCAGGCCGGTCAGGTCCCGGGATGTGGTGAGTTCATCGATTTCCGTGAAATCAATGATTTCCCGCATCCGTTCCATACGATAGTTGAAACTGTTCCGGTGAATATCCAGCATGGTAGCGGCTGTCGTTGGATGAAATCCGCTGTAAAACCAGGCACGAAGAGTGATATAGTAACTGGTCTGGTAAAGAGTATCATGCTCTTTCAGCTGTAAAAGAATACGCTTGACATAAGTTTTATTTACGGCATTTCCCCGGAACAGGTCTTGCATATGTTCTGCAATGTGGGCGTCAGCCCGGGAACAGGAAAGCTGCATGGAGCGGCATCGGTACAGTTCTTCCTGCGCCTGCTGATAATAAGCATGTACGTTTGCAATTCCTCTGAAGGGGACGCTGATTCCGCAGTGGAATCTGTTGGCTAATGAATCCAGAAGATGGTTCATCCGCTGTTCGGACAGAGAAAAGTGATTCCGGTTTATCAAAAGGACCAGCAGATCATTTTCTATAAAGGCCACACTGCCTTTTAAGACGGAAGACAGCTTCTGGTAGGTACGGGTAAGAAAAACCGGTTCGCCGTCTACATTTTCTTCAAATAGATAAAACTGGTAAATATCCTGCAGCTGATCCCAGCCCAGAAGCTTTTGAAACAGCTGAAATTCCTTTTCTGAGTAAGGGCGTTCATAGATCAGAGCCTGGATAAATTCACTGATCCGGGAAGTGGGGCTGTAAATAGTATAACGGTCAGTCATATAACGGACCATGTGCTCCACCAGATGGGCTACCAGGTATTCAAGACCGTTTTCAAAAGGATGGAGCATACTGAATATCACGAAGTGACCTGCCATATAGCCATTGACCACAAGACTGCAGTGCATGTACTGATGATCTCCCATATGAGAATCACGAATGGTAGGGAAACGATCACGAAATACATTGGTCAGATCAATGGTTTCCTGAAGATTTTCCAGTCTTTCCTCTGTCAGACCTTTTTGCATGAGAATTTCTTTCCAGTGCCAGTGAATGGAGGCCGGGTAATCCGGGGCAATGGCCAGAGCCTTTCCATCCGGCGCATAGATAAAAGAAGGATTTTGCAGAAAGAAAGAGCTTTCTGCCAGCATCTGTGTCAGACCATCGGAATGGAAACTGCATTCGGTCAATTGCATATCCCATTTCTGGTAGGCATCCACGATACTGGAAACATCGTTAAACACCTCTTCCGGGACTGCATTATGAACCAGGATCATGTCATTTCGGTGGACAATGATCGTATTATCTTCTGATGAGGCAAAGAATTCACTTTCACTGCCTATGTAAACGGTATCAGAATTCAAATCTCTGGATACGATCCAGCGAATCCCTTCTATGGTGGGACTGCCATCTTTGATCAGGGGAATCATGTCCGGATAGGAAAGTCTGTAATAAATGTTCCAGATACTGAGTTTCATGGAAATACCTCCCGGAAGTTATGCGAAAAAACAATGGGATGCCAATGGGAATTGCAAAGTGTGCAAATTCCGATGCTACTATATAAAATTATAAAAGAGGCTGGAAAATAACTCAATAGATTTTCGGAGAAAAAATAAGTATGGCCGCATCTGCAATACAAGGTCTGAATACAGCTCTGACGAGCAAAAATAATTATTAATAAAAACCTCCCTTTTTCAGGAGAATTGCGAGATAATAAAGTTAGCCCAAAAACTTTTTCTTCGCAAGCCCCAAAGAAGGGAGGGTTTTCCAGCAAAAACAAAAGAAAAAATCACGAGAAAAGAATCAAGGGAACACCTGGCACGGTTTAACCTTGCCTGTGAATTGGTAAAGGTTATCCGCCACTTTTTCCCGGAACTTTTATCCTTGTGAAAGCAAGTGGAGAATTTAATGATGAGATCGTAATTGAAAATACCGGGGTATTGTGCGGAGAAGAACTAAGGGAACTGCCTTATTGGGAAACGATCAACAATTATCTGAAACGGTTTCCATCGAAAGAACTTCAAGCTGTTGTGTGGCAAGTACTGGCAGATTATCATCGATGGGACCCAGTTGTATCGGAGAAGAAAAGATCTGGGGGAACACAGCCTGTTCTGTCGAAAGAAGAAAGGAACTGAGGAAGAATATACGGAGTACTACTATTTGGAAGCAAAGGTCGTCCTTCACGAAAAGATCCAGGTGAGCATCCTGACAGAGTTTATTGAGAATGAAAAGCGGGAAGTGGAGAAGCAGGACTGTGAGCAGAAAGGAGCGAAACTGCTGATGGAGCGTTTGAAACAGGAATTCCCGATGCTGCAGATCTGTATCTGCGGGGACAGCTTGTATGCGAGAGAAGGATTTTGGAAAGAATGCCGCAGGAAGAAATGGAAATATATCTTACGGTATAAGGAAGGGAGCATCCCCAGCATTAACCAGGAGTATCAGGTATGAAAAAAGCGGGAAAAGAACCGGATGGAAGAGCCAGAAGGAGTTTATGACTATGTCACAGGGATTGATTACCGAGGAGAGAGCATCAACGTAGTAGAATACGAGGCCGTGGAAGAGGAAAAGAAATTTTTATTTGTGACGGATCTGAGTATCACGGGGAGAAATGGAAAAGAAACAGTGGAACGAGGGAGATGGAGATGGAAGATAGAAAACGAAGGATTCAATACACAGAAAAACCAGGGATATTATCTGGAGCATCGGTTCAGCCATGATTACCAGGGGAGGACGCAAAAGCACCGGCTCCTGCTCAATGCGTGGAAAAACAGTAAGATAAAAGAAAATGAATCGGAATTGGAGAAGAAAATACAAGTGAGATTTGCGTACAGCTAAAGAAAGGAAGTGATGAGGGGAGATAAGGGGAAAAAGAAGGGTGCATAAAAGGGAAAAGAGGGGAAGTCCGGCTTTTTTAGGATGACCAGTCAAATTCAATGAGTAAAAAAGCCCAAAAGACGCTCTTTCTATAAACTGAATATATTTTACTCGTCAGAGATGGGTCTGAATAACTTACAGTTTGCGTATGGAAACAGATGTGGTACAATAAACTTATACAGTCATGAAATAAGCAGCTGAGAGGACAATCATTCAAAACGACAGGAAGAGAAGGGACCTTATGAATAAGAAGAATCTAAAAATGCGGCCAGTTGACAGTAAATATATGGAACAATACAATGCGTTGCTCCGGTATGTATTTCAGGTAACTGATCAGGAGCTGAATTCCATTGGCTGGCAGGAAAAAGAAATTATCCGGGCAAAATTTCCAATGATGGAAAAGGCGGATGTGATTGGTTGGTTTGACAATGATACACTTGTTTCCCAGGTGGCAGTTTACCCTATGGAAGTTCAGATTTTCAGGAAGAAGTATGCCATGGGAGGGCTTACAGGTGTGGGAACCTATCCGGAATATTCCAATATGGGGCTGATGTACAGATTATTGGAGCAGGCACTGAAGAACATGCGCAAAAAAGGGCAGTATATCTGCTATCTGTATCCCTATTCTATTCCCTATTACCGCCGTAAAGGCTGGGAAATCATTTCTGATAAAATATCTTATGAGATAAAAGATTATCAATTGCCTAAGAATCGGCAGGTTCCAGGAAGTGTGCAGAGGGTAAAAACAGAAAGCGAAGAAGTTGAAAAAACGTACGCCCGCTATGCGGCCCATACCCATGGAGCAATCATCCGGGATGAACTGGCCTGGAATGAATACTGGCTCTGGGATAAAGATGATATCATGGCAGCCATTTACTATAATGAAAAAGGCAATCCGGACGGATACATTATTTACTGGATTGAAAATGAAGTATTTTATATCAAGGATATGATCTTTAATAACGAAGAAGCCCGCACCGGTCTGTGGAACTTTGTTTCTGCCCATTTTTCCATGATCGATCGGGTGGAGGGGAATACCTATACCGATGAGCCACTGGCCTTTTTGCTGGAAGACGCCAGTATCAAAGAAGTGATCTCTCCCTATTATATGGGCAGGATTGTGGATTTCCAGGCATTTATTGCAGATTATCCGTTTAAACCCATGGGGATAGACTGGGAGTGGCGTTTTAACATGACCGATCCTTTGATGGAATGCAATCGCGGGTCGTTTTTACTGCGGATTTCCAAAGATGGTAAAGGGGAAGCAAAGCGGATCGAAGAACAATGCTCCGATCAGATCAGTATCCAGACTATGACCACTATGCTGATGGGCTATAAACGTCCGGTCTATCTTTCCAAAATCGGCCGGATACAGGCAGAGGAAGACGTAATCGATATGCTGGAATATGCTATTGAACAGGAGACTCCTTATATATCGGATTATTTTTAAAAATAAAGGACTCAAAAAGCAAAAACGGCACAGAGTCAGAAAATCTGATTCTGTGCCGTTTTGACAGATGCTGATCTGGATCAGTATTTGTCAGTCAGGAGTGGCTTGCTGTAAATTTCAGCAGTCATACGTGAAAAGCATCAAGAAGAATGATAGATAGGTATTGGACTTAGGCAGAAAGTTTTACTACAATAATTAACAGAGAGAAAAGAAAATGAGAGGCAGAGCTATGATTGAAAAAGTAAAATTAAGTAGAAGAAGCAGTGGGCAGAGCAATCCAAAACTGCGGTGTTCCAAGGGAAGAACTGTTTATCACAACAAAAGCATATATTCAGCAGATGGGGTATGGCAATACCAGGTCAGCCTTTGAAGAATCACTGAAAAAGCTGGGTCTTGAATATCTGGATCTTTATCTTGTTCATATGCCTTTTGGTGATTATTACGGTTCCTGGCGGGATATAGAAGAGTTGTATAGAGAGGGAAAGGTTCAGGCCATCGGTGTGTGCAACTTCTATCCGGATCGTCTGCTGGATTTGTGCTATAATGTGGAAATCACGCCGCAGATCAACCAGATTGAGAGGCATCCACACAGAGGAAAGAAGATCTTGCGCTCATGGATGAACTGGGGATCGGACTGGTTTGTTCCAGCCCTCTTGGGAGAGGCTATCTGACAGGAAAGATTCCGTATGATACCCGATTTGGCAAAGACGATGTACGTGCAGGTATGCCGCGTTTTGAAAATACATCGGCACTGGAAGCAAATCGGAAGATTGTGGATTTCGCTAGGTATTATGCACAGAAGAAAGGATGTACGCCAGCACAGTTTGCTCTGGCATGGATCCGGTCGCAGAACCCCTGGATTGTTCCCATTCCCGGTACGACAAAAGTGGGGCGGCTGGAAGAAAATCTAAAGGCAGACGCTGTTACATTTACCAGTGAAGAGATACGTCAGATGAATCAGGAACTGGATCAGATTCAGATTATTGGTGCCAGATATAATGCGCAGCAGGAATGCCTTCTGGAGAAATAAACAGGCAGGAGGAAACAGAAGGATGATTCGCGGTTTAGGCTGCAGAAAAGTGGAGACAGATAGTTTTCAACCAGCAATTAATGATTTGCGAAAGGAAAATGAATATGAAGTATGAAAAATTAGGAACATCGGAATTGTATGTATCAAAAATCTGTATGGGATGTATGGGGTTTGGAGATGCATCCAATGGACAGCATACGTGGACCATTGACGAAGACCATTCGCGAGAGATCATCCGTCGGGGTCTGGAACTTGGTGTTAATTTTTTTGACACAGCTATTGGCTATCAAAATGGTACCAGTGAACAGTACCTTGGCCGGGCGTTGAAAGATTTTACCAGCAGAGATAAGGTTGTTGTGGCAACAAAATTTTTGCCCCGTACCAATGAAGAGATTGAAGCAGGTATCACAGGTCAGCAGCATATTGAACAAATGCTGAATAGAAGTCTGGAAAATCTGGGAATGGAGTATGTGGATCTGTATATTTACCATATGTGGGATCACAGGACGCCGATCTATGATATCCTTGATGGTTTGAACCGGATGGTCAAAGCAGGAAAAATCCGCTATATCGGTATCTCTAACTGTTTTGCCTATCAGCTGGCGAAAGCAAATGCCCTGGCGGAAAAAGAAGGATTTGCAAAATTTGTTTCCGTGCAGAGCCATTATAATCTGATTTTCCGGGAAGAAGAGAGAGAGATGGTAAAACTGTGCGCAGAAGACAATATCGCAATGACACCTTACAGTTCTCTGGCAGGCGGAAGGCTTTCCAAACATCCGGGAGAAACATCCAGGAGACTGGAAGAGGACGATTATGCACGGTTGAAATATGATGCGACAGCGGAGCAGGATAATGCGATCATCCAGCGGGTAGCTGAACTGGCGGAACGCCACGGAGTGAGCATGACCGAAATTTCTCTTGCATGGCTGCTTACAAAGGTGACTGCGCCTGTAGTGGGAACAACAAAATTTTCTCATATTGAAGGAGCGGCAAAGGCAGTAGATTTAGAATTAAGCGAGGATGAAATTCATTATCTGGAGGAGCCATATGTTCCTCACCGTCTGGTTGGCGTGATGGCGCAAAATACTGCTGCCTCTTCGGGAAAACCCCAGGTCTGGACGATTGGCTCAGGTCGGATGTGAGTGGAAAGAACAGATAAAAGCGAAGCTGTCAGGCAGGAAAATGACGAAATAGTTGCTGAAATTGCTGAAATTGCGAAAACAGGCGAATAAAGCATTGACATTGTCACAGGGATGTGATATAAATAATAGGCATGCTTCGCATAGGGGCTTGGTCAAATGGCATGACAGGAGTCTCCAAAACTCTTAGTGGGAGTTCGATTCTCTCAGCCCCTGTATTGCTGAAAGTCGGAAGTTTTGAATATTCAAAGCTTCCGGCTTTTTTCGTATCAGGATTTAGCCTGTGAAAATAAATGCGCAGCGTGCATTATTTGAGTCACAGCGGAAAAACTGAATGTTCCACTGTGAGTTCTGCTATCTTATCGCAAAACCAGTTCAATACAGTTCTGGCACTTTCTTTTGAAAGACAAGGAGAGTCAGTGCAAATGTTACAGCAGCGGCGAGAAGAACCTGCAGCAAAGGCTCCTGATTTGTGGGATTTCTGCTGATGATTACCTGCCGGAATACAATGACGATCAGGGAAGTTACGATGGCTGCAGGGACAGATTTTCGGATCATGCCAATGATAAACGGCCAGAGGGATAAGATGGTACAAACAGTCACAGTGACAATAGCCGTGGGAATCCATGTCTGAAGGAAAGAGGGCTGAAAGGACCCTTCCAGCATGCCGAAGCAGCTGTCGGCAAATAGAAGATAGCCGCTGCAGCAGAGGTATCCGAGTGTCATCGAAATCGCCGTGTAGATCATGATAAGAATGAGTTTGCCGGCGATCAGCTGCGTTCGGTTCAGAGGATAGGAAAATAAAATGGTAATGGTATGCTGGGTATATTCTCCGATTACCAGCCGTGCAGTTAATACTGAGGAATACACAAGAAAAATGAACGACATCAGCAGGCCGATCACCAGAAACGTGCTTTCAAACGTATCTTTTGTCTGTGACGGGTCTGTCATACTGTCCACTAAGGATACGGTGATAAAAAGAATGCTGAAAAGGATTGCTGCAAAGGTAAAGAAAACATTTTGCGCAATCCCGAATTTCTTTAATTCTAATCGGATCAGATGTGCCATATTATTTGTCCTCCTCTGTAAGCTGAAAGAAATAATCCTCCAGTGTATCATGGTTTCGGCCCAGGCTTTCCAGACCAATGCCGTTTTCTATGAGGATTTTTGACAGGGCCTTGCCTGAGACAGAAGAATCATAAATGCGGATAAATTCTTTGTCCAGTACACTGAAGTTTGTAATTCCCATTTTTTCCAGCAGAGCTGCTGTATGGGCCACATTGTCCACCTGCAGATTGAGGTATTCGGTCTGCCGTTTGTGAATCTCTTCGATGGGCAATTCTGCCAGAAGTTTTCCGTGGTGGAGAATTCCGATGGTATCCGCGATCAGATCCACCTCAGACAGAATATGGCTGGAAATAAAAATCGTTGTTCCCTCATCCCGGTTTAGCCGTTGGAACAGCGTCCGCATTTCACGGATGCCTTCCGGGTCCAGGGCATTGATCGGCTCATCCAGGATCAGAAATTCCGGCCGTGCAAGGATCGCTCTTGCAATAGCCAGCCGCTGTTTCATGCCCAGGGAGTAATGCCGGATCTGTTTTTCTGCGGCACCTGCCAGGCCAACCATTTCCAGGACTTCATCAATCCGTGTTTTGTTGGGAAATCCCATGTATTCGCAGTGTAAATCCAGGTTCTGGCGGGCTGTCATTTTTTCGTAGAAACAGGGATTTTCAATGATGGATCCTACTTTTTTGAAGATTTCATAACTGTGATCTGTGACTTTTTCTCCAAAAAGATGAACCTCACCGGCGTCGGGATGGATCAGGTTCAAGATCATCTTCATGACTGTACTTTTGCCTGCCCCATTTGGTCCCACAAAACCATAAACAGCTCCTTTGGGGATATGAATATTCACATCATTTACAGCCACAGTTCCTTTATAGGACTTTTGCAGCCCTGTGGTTCTCATAATATCCTCCATTTTGTATGCCTCCTGTATGGCTTTTATTATACAAAACAGATCTCTCTTTTCTCTGCCTGAAATCTAACGTTTTTCTAACTTTTCATAATGATTGAGAAAACTGTCTGTTCATTGGGAATGCTGTGAACCTGCAGCCGGGCACCCATCTGTGCGGCCAGCTGTTGGGAAATTGCCAGGCCCAGACCACTGCCGGAGGACTTGGCTGCCGTTGTATAATTTCTTGTAAAAATCTGTTTTTGCTGCTGAAGGGACATTCCTTTTCCGTGATCTTCTATTTCGATCATGCACGTTCCATTGGCTGAAGTAAGGCGCAGAGCAAGGTACCTGCCATCACCTCCGTGCCGGACTGTATTATCGATCAGATTCTTCAAAATACGCTGCAGTGCGTCCTTATCTGTATAGGCAAAGACAGGGGCATCTGGTATCTGTATGTCTACGTCAAACTGCTGTTTTTCCAGCAGATCGTAATAGTCCAGAATCGTATCACGGCAAAGCCCGGAAATATTTTCTTTCTGCAGCAGCAGAGGAAGATCGCCGGATGTAATTTTGGACATTGTAAAATAATCGTTGATCGTGGTGATCAGATTATCTGCTTTCTGGCTCTGGGTAAATTCGGACTTCTTTATATAGAAGTCCTGCAGCAGATTGTTAAGGACAGTCCCCAGCTTTTTTATACAGGTGTGATCCGTTGGGAGAAGTACGAAACCATTTTCCGAAGCAACAGGAAGGTTTTCCAGCCGGCTGCTGATATAATTGATTTCTTTTTGCAGTTTTTTGTATCGTGACCTCTGCCAGATCAGAGCGGCCAACAATGCGGCCAAAAGTACAGCAAACAGGATCCGCATTTATTTTTCCTCCATTTTATAGCCGATGCCCCACAGGGTTTTGATATAGGCGGTTGTATCTTCCACATTTTTCTTCAGTTTCAAACGCAGGCGGTTGATATGGGTATTCAGTACATTTTTATTGCCGAAATACGGTTCTTTCCAGATCAGCTCATACAGACGTTCTTTGGAAAAGGCCTGTCCCGGATGGGATGCCAGCAGATGCAGGATCTTAAATTCGATGGGAGTCAGATCAATGGGATTTCCCTGACGGCTGACGGTGTAACAGACCGGATCGATTTCCAGATCTCTGATCTTTATAACGGCAGCATCGGGCATGGTCTGATAGGTTCTGGCCCGCCGGATATTGGCCTTTATTCTGGCGGCCAGTTCAATCAGAGAAAAAGGTTTTACCACATAATCATCAGCGCCCAGATTTAACCCTAATGTTTTATCTGTATCGTTGTCTTTTGCGGTGATTATGATGATCGGGATCGTACTGCTCCGGCGGATGATTTTAATAATCTCCATACCATTCATATCCGGCAGCATAAGATCTATCAGGGCAAGAGAACAGGTATCGTAGTCATTGATGGTCTGAATCGCTGATTTTCCGCTGCTGAAAGAGAAGATTTTAAATTCTCCGGATAAATAGTCGTTTACCATGTCTCTGATTTCATCATCATCTTCTATTAAAAGAATCTTGTTTTTCATGACAGTTGTTTCTTTGAATGTTGTATAGTCCATACTGCACCTCCGATTTATTCAGTATAATTCGTTTTTCCGGATTCGACAAGGGGCAGGGGAGATCACCCGGCTCTGTGCCGGAACAGGCGGATTCTGATCTTTTGTCTATGTTCTGATATACGCATTTTAATATGGATTTAACAAAAACATGCTTGACCCCAGGTCTGTTTTCCTTTTTTATATGGATAACAGATTATGCAGGGAGGAGTGTGGGGGATGATGAACAGAGAAACAGAGCAAATATCCGCAATGCCAAAAGCGGAGGGGTCTTTTGAGAGAAAAGAGAAGAATGTTTATCCAGGCGGGAACGGACTTCCCAGAGTGACTGCCGCATGGCTGCGGTATTTTGCCCGTATGATCGATGAAACCATCTATCTGCTGCTGTGGGAGTCCTTTCTCTCGCTGGTTCTTCATACCAACATTATGGAGATGGGGGCAGCCGGCATTGGAGCTGGGATTGCAGCGCGCATATGTATTCTTCTGCTGGCAGAGCCGGTACTGCTGGCACGGCTTGGTACAACGCCGGGAAAATTCCTGATGGGGCTGTGGGCAGCAGCGGAGAACGGCGCCCGGCTGACCTGGAGGGAGGCCTTTTACAGAACGTGGACCGTGCTGAAAAAAGGTTCCGGTTTCTATATTCCGGTGTATTGCCTGGTCCGGGAATATCTGTCTTACCGGGCCTGCAAAAAAGGAGAAATACTGGAGTGGGAAGAAGAAGCCATACTCGTATGGGATGGCAGATCAGTACAGCGGAAAGTGGCTGCAGCCATAGTGATCCTGGCGGGTCTTACTGCAGGAAGTCTGGTTATATGGCAGGCAGGCGCAGTTCCCGTACACAGGGGAAATATCACGGCTGCGCAGTATGCGGAAAATTTTAATGGCGCACAGGACTTCTGGCATATTGACCGGCAGCTGAATCTGCCGGAACTCTATCCTCCGTTGGGCCAGGATTCTTCCATGGCTTTGACCGCAGATGGCGATTGGGAAAAGCTACCGGCCAGATCCTATGTGATCCAGACGGCAGAAGATTATGCGCCGCTGCCCCGGTTTCATTTCACAGAAGAAAATGGTGTGATGACAGGTCTGGAATTTTCCCAGTCATACAGCAATGAGAATGTGGAGATCGTCTCCCCGGGAGACCTTATGGCAGTAACGGTGCTTTCTTATATCTGTGCCCAGGAGGAATACCGGCTTTTCCCCGGGTTCCCTTCTTTGCTTTATCAGGAGCTGAAGGCCAATGGGGACCGGTTTCAGAGTTTTACCACGTCCCTGGGAGGTGTGACGGTAGATTGCGTCATGGAATATGAAGGTTACCAGCTGCGGAGGGCCAGATACAGCGACACACCGGCGCTTGTGCCTGTTTATGGAGAATATCCGTCTTTCCGTATGGAGTTTCGCATGCAGCGGGTACATTCCTGATCATGGGGCAGGTGTCTTTTTATGTAGAAAAAGTCAGGAGAAAGGACATGTGTATGGACCGGAGGCGGGCAGAAAGTTGTAAATTTTTTCGTTATTTCCGGGTTGAATTCCTAAATTGATTGAATTTACAGAAAAAATATGCTAAAATTTTCGAACAAAGTCTGACAATAAACAGGAAATCAAGACGGATACGCCGGTGCTTTCAGAAAAAGCAGGGAGAATACCCGGAAAAAGGTCAGGATCCGTCGGGCATTTTTGATACACGGATCTAAGGAGGCAAAGGACAGGAAAATGAAATTTATCATTGCGCATCTGGCAAAACATTTCGAAAAAAAAGAAGTCCTGAAAG
This sequence comes from uncultured Blautia sp., assembly GCA_900542045.1. Taxonomy (GTDB): domain Bacteria; phylum Bacillota; class Clostridia; order Lachnospirales; family Lachnospiraceae; genus Blautia_A; species Blautia_A gallistercoris. The sequence goes on along the minus strand of UQMI01000008.1, from coordinate 61,793 downwards.
ATATAAATTTCACCTTTGAAGAGGGAAAAATCTACGGACTTCTGGGACGGAACGGGGCGGGGAAAACCACGTTATTCAACTGTATCAACCGGGATATCAAGGCAGACGGAGGCGATTTTTTTCTGGAAGAAAACGGAGTGCAGCGTGAAGTAAAAGCAGAAGATATCGGCTATGTGCTGTCAACGCCTACGGTGCCGGAATTTCTCACCGGACGGGAATTTTTAAAGTTTTTCCTGGATATCAATGAGGATTCCATTCAGGAAAAGAAGAGTATTGACGAATATTTTGACTATGTGAGCATTGCGCCGGAAGACCGGGATAAGCTGCTGAAAGATTATTCCCATGGCATGAAAAACAAGATGCAGATGCTGGTCAATATCATTGCCCAGCCCAAAATCCTGCTTCTGGACGAGCCGCTGACTTCCCTGGACGTGGTGGTGGCAGAAGAGATGAAACAGCTGCTCCGTTCTCTGAAGAGCAGCCGGATTACTGTTTTTTCCACACATATTTTAGATCTGGCTCTGGATTTATGTGATGAAATCGTGCTGCTCAGTCACGGAGAGCTGGAAGCGGTGGAAAAATCCAATCTGGATAATCAGGAATTTAAAACAAAGATCATAGCAGCGCTGCGGGAGGAGGAGCATGTTTAAAACCTTACGTCTTTCTTTTTCACTCCGGAATACATACCGGGTAAACAGTATTCTGTACGGACTCAAACAGATCCCACTGCTTAAAAGGCTTCTGCCGGATGCACTGTACGGAGTCAGGGGCTTAAAGATTTTGGCCAATATCCTGTCTGTGCTGTGGGAACTGATTGCCGTGTTTCTGGGGAAATTTTTGTATTTTATTACCATGATATGCGGAATTGGAATCCTGTATCGAAATATTCCCGGGGAACAGGTGTTTCTCCACATTCTGCTCTTTTTGACGGTGATCGGAGCTTATATGAATACCAGTCTCTTTGATCCGACCAGAGATAAGTATTATGCCATGATCCTGATGCGGATGAATGCCAGGGAATATACGCTGGTCAATTATGGATATGCGATTTTGAAGGTGATCATTGGATTTCTGCCCTTTTCGGTGATTTACGGACAGCTTTGGAATGTGCCGCTGTGGTTCTGCATTCTGCAGCCGTTTTCCGTAGCCGGAGCGAAGATGGCAGTGGCTGCGTATTCTCTGCGGGATTATGAAAAAAACGGTTTTGTCTATAATGAAAATAAACTGAACAGATATCTCTGGCTGTCTGCAGGGGTTCTTCTGGCGCTGGCCTACGGTCTGCCTGCCGCGGGGATTGTGCTGCCTGCAGGGGTATCCATCCTGATTCTTCTGTTTTTTATTCCTGCAGGACTTGCAGGCATACGAAAGATCTTGTCTTTTTCCTTTTACAGAGAGATTAACCAGGAACTGCTGGCTCAGGTGACCAGTCAGATGGATACGGTGCAGCAGGTGTCCAGAACTCTCAGCGACAAATCCATCACGGATGACAGCTCCATTACCAGCAGGCGCAAAGGATTTGAATATCTGAACGAACTGTTTATCAAACGGCATCAGAAGATTCTCTGGAAATCCACCATCCGAATCGCAGCTGTCTGCTGTTTCCTGATAGGCGGTGTGCTTCTGGCTCTGTATCTTGCGCCGCAGCTCAGGGAAGTTGTTCATACACTGATCCTGAACTGGCTTCCCTATTTTGTGTTTATCATGTATGCAATAAACCGGGGAACCGGTTTTACGAAAGCACTGTTTATGAACTGTGACCACAGTCTGCTGACGTATTCTTTCTATAAGCAGCCCAAATTTGTTCTGAAGCTGTTTCAGATCCGGCTCCGGGAGATCGTGAAGATCAATGGGGTGCCGGCGGCAGTGATCGGCAGCGGTCTGGTCCTGATTCTGTATGCGTCCGGAGGAACGGAGAATCCGCTGGATTATGTGGTTCTGCTGGTCTCTGTCCTTTGCATGAGTGTGTTTTTCTCTATCCACTACCTGACCATTTATTATCTGCTTCAGCCATACAATGCAGGTACGGAAATGAAAAGCGGCATGTATCAGATTATCATGTCCGCAACGTATCTGATCTGTTTTCTGATGATGCAGGTGAGGATGCCGCTCCTGATTTTTGGGATCGCGTGCATTGTGTTTTGTGTGCTGTATTCTGTGATCGCCTGCATTCTGGTTTACCGGTTTGCGCCCAGGACATTCCGTCTGAGAGCGTAGCTGTCCGAAGTTTTCACAAAAATGCTGCAAGAAGCAACCCGCCGCAGGCGGAAAATCCTGCACCGCAGGATTTTTTCACCGGATCAATCTGTATGCAGCGGCTCTGCCGGCGTCAGGCTGTTTCATGGACAGGTTCTGACAGGAGACGTCTGACCGCTGTATCTGAGAAACGGCAGATCAGTCCACTGGCTGGCAGACCGGATCCTCAATAAAAGTTGCAGTGATAAATTCATGTTTATGATGCGCGTCCGTGGAGGTGCAGCCCTTCAGCAGATGCACATGCTTTCCGCAGCCCACATCAATGGCCGGAGAAGTTGTGCCGCAGAAATGATGGGTATGGCCGTTGCAGGAATCTGTCTGGAAGGATACTTCGTGGACATGACTGCCGTCACAGGGAACGGCTTCTCCCGAAACAGTGGCAAATCGATGGTTATGGGCATATTCACAGCAGCCGGCAATTTTTACACTGCCTTGTATTTCGTGAACATGTTGTCTGGGAGGGCAGGGTTTTTTCGTTTCTTCAATCATAATAAATCCTTTCTGTTATGCAGGGCCCGCGGACGAGACCTGGTGTGGAATCCGGGGACAGCCGCGGCTGACAGGATACATTTTCGGATCCCTCAACTATGCGTTACATCGTTATATTATGTTAGAAGTTTTGAAAGGTCCCTGTTTTCCCGGGAATGATCAGAGATTTGCTGATGAAACAGGTACAGATTCGGTCTGGTCACTGACCGTGTCGATGATTTCAGCTGCCTGCAGAGCACATTGGATAATATACATGGTTTCAGGTCCTATATTGGCATTGTTATCCAGATGAAAAGGCTGATTGTCCAGAAAAGAAATGGACAGTTGGTAGATATAATATTCTTCATCATTTTGGCGGGATGCCAGGACATCTCCCTGTATGCGCATTTCGGCAGTACTGGTTTCCTGATCCAGGCTCATGGTGGTCAGCATTCCCAGAAGAATACAGAAATGTTCTTCGTCCCAGGCAGACAGGTACATACATTTACAGAGTCCTCTGGAGAAAAAAGGATAGTTCCCGTAACAGTCGATCAGTTCTTTAAAGCGGCTTCGATGACCGGAATCCTGAAATAGCTTTGCGGAATTCAGTGCGTTATAACAATTTGTTTTCCAACTCATAGTTCCCCCTCCTTACAATAACAGATGTACACAGCTTTGAAATATGGTAAAAACACAAGTCTTCTGCGTGAGAATGCAGACAGATTTTCAGCCACTCTACAATGTTATTTAATAAAATTATAATAGAGAGAAATCAATAACTCAATAGAATTTGTCGGAAAAAAGAAATTTGACTGGCATAAAAAAGAAGAGACAGGAGTCTGAGAAAGCACCCTGTCTCTTCTATATATATTATGAAGAGAAATTTATAATTGCGGTAAATTTATTTATGGAGATTATTTGTTGTATTTCTGGCCTAAGGTATCAGCCATAACCATTGCGTCATATACCATCTGTGGTGTTACAGGGAATGGCTCTACATCCCAGTAAGATTTCATGGATTCTTCTGCAACCAGCATGAGTTCCTCAGGAGTTACATCTTTGATTCCAAGGTCTTCGAATGTGGCAGGAAGTCCTACTTCTTTGAAGAAATCATACATTTCTTTGATTTCTTCTTTGCTTCTGCCTTCAATGATCAGCTGAACCAGAACACCGAATGCAACAGCTTCGCCGTGAAGCAGTCTCTTGCAGGCCGGCAGTACGGTGATACCTTCTGCGATAGAGTGTGCACCTGCGCAGCTGGAGTTCTGAACGCCAAGGCCGCTCAGCAGGCTGTTGGCTTCGATAACGTCTTCTACATCAATGGTGCAGAGACCTTTTTCAGCAGCTAATTTTGCGCTGACACCTTTTTTCAGAATGGTTTCATGGCAGGCTTTGGCAATAGCCTGAACAGCGATCGTAGCGCAGAACCCTTTTGTTACATAGTTAGGAGAATGAGATTCTGCGTTTGCGCGAGTCTCAATATAAGTAGATAATGCATCGCCCATACCTGCTACCAGGAAGCGGATGGGAGCTTTTGCGATGATCTCTGTATCCAGAAGAATCATATCCGGGTTCTTGATGTAATGTCTTGCACCCACATGCTCGCCTTCTGCTGTATAGATTACAGACAGGCCGATGGCAGGAGCATCTGTTGAAGCTGTTGTCGGAATAATAACAGTAGCGGCTTTGAATTTGTCAGCTACAGCTTTTGCTGTATCCATGGTCTTGCCGCCGCCCATACCAGCTACAACTTCCGGACAGAAGTCTTTTACACCGTCAGCAATGGCATCGATCTTTTCGGCGGTAATTTCACCTTTAAATTCCTGTACGATCACCTGACTTTCTCCGTCATCATACATTTTTTCGAATTTTTCTTTATATGTAGCGTAGAAGAACGTGTCAACTAAGATAAATACTTTTTTACCATAAGGTGCGGTATATTCTTTTAATTCATCCAGAATATATCTGCCCTGGTAATATCTGCTTGGTGAACCAAATCCTCTTACTGAATGATTAATCATGGACATAAATAAAACCCTCCTAAAATAATGTGATTTGTTGTGCTGAATCAGAAAATACAGCCCACGCCTTCCCGAAACGAAATAGTCACGGGAATACAGAAATACTGTGGTATCTGCATATCTTGAGAGCAGATCACCAACAGAATTCTCCATGTATATAAAATAGCACTTTCTCGGCTTTAAGTCAATATATATACATAATTTTATAACAATATCATTATGTTACAACATAAATGGCAGGTAACATCGATGGAGGGTTTATGATCACAGTATTATTTTTATAATTTTTAAGAATATACAAATAATTAAAAGGAATATCTTATATATTGACGACATAGAGAAAAATATGCTAACATTTTCCTTGATAAAATTAGAATATTCTGTAACTTTAATAAAAAAAGAAAGGAGATGTGATTACCATGTTACTTGTTAAGAATTGCCATTTGGTTCCGGTATTGACCGAAGGGGTGGATTTTGCCAAAGCAGATGTACTTCTTCCTGAAGCTTTACGTCAGCGCTTCCATGCATGCGCCGGGCAGGGAGACCGGAATTCCCATTATTGAACCGGAGGAGATCCGGGCAGCTGTCCGGGTAGCACAGAATTATAATACTTATGTTGCAATACACTGTCATGGCGCAAGAGCTATTGATAATGCCGTGCGCGCAGGCGTGCATACGGTGGAACATGCCAGTATGATTTCTGAGGAGACGCTGCGGTATATTGAAGAAAATCAGCTGGACTGCGGTATTGTGCCTACCTTATTTGTATTCAGCGATTCTGTGGCGGGAAATGGCAGCAATGAGGAGACACAGATCCGCCTTGGCAAGATCAAAGACCGTGTGATTGCCAGCCTGAAAAATGCTTATCAGCATAACATCCTTATCGGATGGGGTACGGATGTGATCAGAGATTACTACGTGGATCGTCCTGACACAGAGTTCAGACTGTGCAAAGAATGGCTGGAGTATTCCGATGAGGATATTATCAAACAGGCCACGGTGAACAGTGCCAGACTGATGTATATGGATGACAGAATTGGAACCATCAAAGCCGGCAAGGATGCCGATGTAATCCTTGTAAAAGGAGATCCTTCCAGAGACATCCGTGTCATGTACCAGAAACCGCTGCATGTGATCAAGGGAGGAAAACTGGTGCGATAGCATAAATACAGAAGAAAAATGGATCCGTCAGAAAAAGAGAACTGTCCTGTGAAATGCTAAGGGATTAAAATCCTGGATTTTCACAGGGCAGTTTTTGTGTACAGCGGAGGCAGAAGATCCGAATACAGCGGATATTTGCTGACAGGCGGATCAATCCGGAAACCAGAAAGTTTTGTCTTTCTTTCCGGATCTTGTCTGTCGGGTCATATTTTCAATGAAACGCGGGCATGCTAGAATTGAGATAAAGGAGATGTATCCAAAACGTAAAAATTCACAGAAATTCCGTAATTTCTTGGGTACAAAGATATAAAGATGTGATATAATATAACAGTTTTAGGAAATCAATGAAGAATAATCGGGAGATTTGTAAATAGATGAGCAACAAAGAAGAAAAAGTAGTGGAAAATACTGATCTGGGCGGGCAGGAAACAGCTCAGGGACAGAGCATAGATGATAAAATTGAGCAGGCCATGGCGAAAATTGTTGCTGATACTGTAGAGTCAAAGGAAACGGAAGATCCTGAAGACGTACGTCAGAAGGAAAGTACAGAGGTACAGAGTGAAGCAGAGCAGGCAGAGGCAGCGCAGCCTTTCTCAGAGAATAGTCAGTCTGCGCCGGAGAATCCGAAAAAGGAATACGGAACGGAACAGAGAACTGCATCGGAACCTGTTGCAGCAATGAATGTAAAGCCTATGCCGAAGGGACAGCCGGCCCGGGGAAAAGCCAAGCCGGCCAGACCGCTGCCGAAGGGGCAGCCGTCCAGAAACCGGCAGCAATATGGAAATCCTGCCTATTACGGCGAAGAGCCGGTGTCAAGAAAAAAGGGAATCGGAAGTAAGATTGCCAAGGCATTCGGGATCGTAGCGGCTATGGTGCTGGTGATCCTGGGATGTGCTTATGGAGTGATGACCTATTATTATAGTAACAGATTTTTTGAGGGAACTACTATTAATGGAATTGACTGCTCGGGTCTGACTGTGGCGGAAGTGGAAGAACAGATCGCGGATAAAGTGGAGAATTATTCCATAGAAGTATTGTCCAGAGATCTGGAGCCGCAAGTGATCAACGGCGCGGATATCGATTATGAATATATTCCGGACGGCAGTGTGGGAGAGGCTCTGGATGAACAGAATCCTTTTAACTGGATCAGCGGATATTTTGGAGAAACGGAAGTGACAGCCAGTACTAATATATCCTTCAGTCAGGAAAAGCTGGAAGAGCAGCTGAATAATCTGGAATGCGCGAAAGAAGAAAATCAGGTGGCCCCGGAGGATGCCTATGTGGCATTTCAGGATACGGAATTTGTGATTGTTCCGGAGACGGAAGGGCGGACATTGGATACCGAAAAGGCCCTGGAGCTTTTGATCGAGGCGGTAAGCGAAAGCCGTGATCAGGTAGATTTTAATGAAGGCGGTGCCTATGCGGAAGCATCTGTAAAGAGCGATGATCCGGGACTGGCTTCTACTCTGGAAGCCTGCAATGCTTACACAAAGGCCAGCATTACTTACACATTTGGGGAAGAGACCCGGGTATTGGATGGCACCACCATTAAAGACTGGCTGACTTTCGATGAAAACGGGCATCTGGTGCAGGACGATGCGTCGTTCAGCGCACATGTAACCGAGTATGTTGCGCAGCTTGCTGAGGAATATGATACTGTGGGAAAAGAGCGGAATTTCCATACGACGACAGGAAGAGACATTGTCGTCGGAGGTGGAAATTACGGATGGCAGATCGACCAGAGCGCGGAAGCTGCCCAATTGCTGTCTGAAATTACATCGGGACAGACCGTGACCCGGGAACCTGTCTATTCTGTGCGCGGACTGACTCCAGGTAAAGACGACATCGGCAGTACGTATATAGAAGTGGATCTGACCAGCCAGCATATGTGGTATTATCAGGATGGTACAGTTATTTTTGAGTCGGATTTTGTGTCCGGTGATATGCGTTACAGTGACCGGATGACGCCAAGTGGGGTATGCCACTTGTATTACAAACAGCGGGATCAGGTGCTGCGGGGAGATAAAAAGGAAGACGGCACTTATGAATATGAACAGCCGGTAAGCTACTGGATGCCGTTTAACGGCGGAGTCGGCTTCCATGATGCGAACTGGAGATCTTCCTTTGGAGGCGATATTTATATGACGAACGGATCTCATGGATGTATCAATATGCCCCCCGAAAACGCGGCTACGCTGTACGAGCTGATCAATACGGAAGTTCCGATCGTTGTATTCTATTAATAACCGGGAGCTGACCTTTGACAGGGATCCTCCGGAAATACAGAAGAGGAGAAAAGAAAATGAATTTTGAGTTATTCGACTGGATATTTGCCATTGTCTTATTTGGAGTTGGAATCGCTCTGCTGACCGGTCATGGGGATCTGTTTATGGGCGGTGAAAAGGGTGCCTCTGAAAGAAAGGGAATCTATGATGATAAGAAAATGGCTAAAGGCTTCGGAGTGGGATTCCTTCTCCTGGGCGCGGCCAATGTGGTAACGATTTTTGTCAAAAATTTTGTGGCATCCACGGTGTATATGATCTTTATTATCCTGGTCATTGTGGGAGAGATCATTTATATCAAGAAATACTGTAAAAAATAAAAAGAATCCTGCGAAACAAAATCCCTCCATCATCTTTGAGCAGACGATGGAGGGATTTTCCTATACTGGCTATCAGATCATACAAAAGGAACAGCCCGCTGTTTTTGAAGTTCCGTACCCCTGACAGGGAGAGGAGATGGCGGGCCGCTATTTTAAAACAGGTCCAGAAGTTCCGGAAGTTTGTAAATGGTATAATCTGGATTTTCAGCAAATCCAAGGCCGTATGCGGCAAAAACAAAGGGAATGCCAGCTTCTTTGGTGGCATCGCAGTCACCCTGGGTATCCCCTACGTAAACAGGAGAACGCAGATGGTAACGCTGGATCAGCTCCCTGATATTGTGGGCTTTGGCGTGGCCTGTGTCTCCCGGACAGAGATGGCCGGAAAAATAATCTCCCAGTCCGCTGGTTTCCAGAAAAACTTCTATGTAACCGGCCTCACAGTTGCTGACAATAAAAAGCTGATATTTATCGGAAAGCTTTGCCAGTGTATCTTCCAGTCCCTCATACAGGGGAGCGCACTTTTTTAAAAGATCTTCATGTTCCTGCTGGCAGCAGATTTTCAAGAGGTGTTCTCTGGATTCTTCAGATTCTTCCGGAAATATGGCCCGGACGATATCCGGCAGGATCTGCCCCAGTAGAGGGGTCATGGTATCTTTGGTGATGGTTACATTCAGGGGAGTCTGTTCTCGGACTGCCTTGTCCCAGGATTTGGCAATGCTTTCGGTGGAATCCCAGAGAGTGCCGTCTAGATCAAAAATTATACTATCCATAATGTGTTTTTCCTCCGCGTTTATAGTTTCTGCATCTTTCGTTTTTTTATTTTATCGAAGGTTATGGGAAAAAGCAACTGTCTTTTTCGCTAAAATATGTTATGATAAGACCGGTGACCAACAAAGAAAGCATAGAAAATGAAAGAAAATGGAAATGCTGTTTGACTGGCAGCTTCCGGAACTGATATTATGAGATATGAAAATATAACAAAAGGTATTTTTCTGAAACGACCCAATCGCTTCCTGGCCCATGTAGCTGTGAATAAAAAAGAGCTGATCTGTCATGTGAAAAACACAGGAAGGTGCAGGGAACTCCTGGTGCCGGGCGCGGAGGTGGGACTTGTTTTTGCGGGACGACCAGGCAGGAAAACAGATTATGATCTTGTCTCTGTGAAAAAACAGGGGCGATGGGTCAACATGGATTCCCAGATGGTCAATGAAGCCGCAGAAGAATGGCTGAAGACTTCCGGCATATTTCCTGAAAATGCTGTTATCCGCCGGGAAGTTTCCTACGGAAAATCTCGTTTTGATTTTTATATAGAGGAGAGCGGAAAAAAGATTTTTCTGGAAGTAAAAGGCGTGACACTGGAAGAAAAGGGGATTGCCCGGTTTCCGGATGCGCCTACAGAACGAGGCGTAAAGCATATAGAAGAATTGATGGCCTGCAGAAAGGAAGATTTTGAGGCCTGGATCCTGTTTGTGATTCAGATGAAAGAGGTTTTCCAATGGCGGCCCAATTGGAAGACGCACCGGGAATTTGGAGAAGCTCTGCTGCGGGCCAGAGAGGCTGGTGTTAAAATTCTGGCCATGGATTGTCAGGTGGAAATGGATTCCATTTTTATAGATCAGCCTGTGCAGATTGTACTAGAGGAAGAATGATGAAATACGAAAATATTTTAATTTCCATGATAGAACCACTGCTTTTGTGGTACGATAAAGAAAAGAGAAAGCTGCCCTGGAGAGATAAAAACAACGCGTATTATACCTGGGTGTCGGAAATCATGCTGCAGCAGACCAGGGTGGAGGCGGTGAAGCCTTATTTCCGAAGATTTATGGAGCGTCTTCCGGCAATAAAGGATCTGGCAGAATGTCCCCAGGAGGAGCTTCTGAAGCTTTGGGAGGGCCTGGGATATTACAATCGGGTGCGTAATATGCAGAAGGCGGCGTGTCAGATTATGGAAGATTATGGAGGCGTTCTGCCTGCAGACTATAAAGAGCTTCTGAAACTGCAGGGGATCGGGAGCTATACGGCAGGGGCCATTGCTTCTATTGCGTATGGAATTCCGGTACCTGCCGTGGACGGCAATGTACTTCGTGTGATATCCAGACTTCTGGAGATGGAAGAAGATATCAGCAGGCAGTCTGTGAAAAAGAGAATGGAAGAACTGCTGCTGAAAGTGATTCCTGAAGATCGGCCGGGAGATTTTAATCAGGCTTTAATGGAACTGGGAGCTATGGTCTGTGTTCCCAATGGCGCGGCCCGGTGTACGGATTGTCCTGTACAGGAGTTCTGTCTGGCCCGACAGAAAGGACGGGTGGAGGAGCTTCCGGTGAAAGCCCCTAAAAAAGAACGAAAGATTCAGGAACGTACGATTTTGGTGGTGCAGGACGGAGAACGGCTGGCCATCTGCAAAAGACCTGGAAAAGGACTTCTGGCAGGTTTGTATGAACCGCTGAACCTGGAAGGACACCTGACAGAAGAAGAAGCACTGGAAAAAGTAAAAGAAATGGGATTTGTTCCCCTTCGGATCCGCGCGCTGGGCGACGCGAAGCATATTTTTTCCCATGTGGAATGGCGGATGAAAGGGTATCAGATCAGGGTGGAGGCTATGGAAGAAAGAGAAAGAGGCGACTGTATCCTGGTGGCACCGGAAGAATCCAGCAGCCGGTATGCCATTCCATCGGCCTTTGATGCCTATGCAAAATACTGGAAGGAGAAGCAAGTATGAAGATATTAAGTATTGCAATACCTTGTTACAATTCGGAACAATATATGGAAAAGTGTATCGATTCCCTGCTGGTGGGAGGAGACAGCGTGGAGATCATTATCGTGGATGATGGATCCAAAGACAGGACAGCGGAGATCGCGGACCGCTATGCGGCGGAGTATCCGGGAATCGTCAAGGCAGTCCACCAGGAAAATGCCGGTCACGGAGGAGCGGTGAATACTGGCATCAAAAATGCCACCGGGGCATATTTTAAGGTGGTGGACAGCGATGACTGGGTGCAGAAAGAAGCCTATCAGACCATCATCCGTACTTTGGGAGAGATCCTGTGTGGTTCGGAGACCGTGGATATGCTGATCAGCAATTTTGTTTATGAGAAACAAGGGGCAAAACGGAAAAAGGTGATGCAGTATCGTCACTGCTTTCCGGAAAATCAGGTTTTTGGATGGGAGAAGATCCGGCATATGCCAAAAGGAAAATATCTGCTTATGCATTCTCTGATCTACCGCACCAAGCTGCTTTATGACTGCGGTCTGGAATTGCCTACCCATACCTTTTATGTGGATAATCTGTTTGCCTTTGAACCGCTTCCTTATGTGTCTAAAATGTATTATCTGGACGTGAATTTCTACCGGTATTTTATTGGAAGAGATGACCAGTCAGTCAATGAGAAGGTGATGATCAGCCGGATTGACCAGCAGCTTCGGGTGAACCGCCGGATGATCGATGTGTTTACGCAGTATAATCTGAGACCCAAGGGTCTGAGGAAATATATGATGGATTATCTGGAGATCATTATGACAGTTTCTTCCATTATGCTGATTCGCTCCGGAACAGAGGAAAATCTGAAGAAGAAGGCGGAATTGTGGGAATATCTGAAGAACGCAGATAAAAGGCTGTATTACCGGCTGCGCTTTGGTCTCCTGGGACGTGCCATGAATCTGCCGGGAAATGGCGGAAGGAAGATCTCGGTGACTGCATATAAGATTTGCCAGAAGTTTTATGGTTTCAACTAGCATCATCCATATTTAAACAGCCCGATATAAAAAACAGTCTTTTCGGCAGAACGGTCAGCTTTGCGGAAAAGGCTGTTTTGTATGATGAAAAAATACTTCAGATATCAGATACAGGCGGAAGAGGATTCTTTCGAAGTACGCGGTTCCCGGAAAAACAGGAAATAACCGGCGAAAGCAAGTCCTGTACCAAAACAGACATCAATCACAGAGTGCTGTTTTAAGAACATGGTGGACAGTACAATGCTCACTGTCAGTACAAGAGAAGCAATCCGGATAAAGCGGTGCCTGCGGAGCGACTGACAGTTGACGATAGCCATGTGGACCGTCAGGGAGTTGAATACGTGTATACTGGGCAGTACATTGGTAGCTGTATCAGCTGTATACAGCAGTTGTACCAGCTGTACAAACAAATTATCTCTTGCGAAGGTATCCGGACGAAGATGATGGCCATTGGGATATACGAAAGAGATCAGCAAAAAAAGGCTCATGCCCATGCAAAGCATTTTAATGAGACGGTAATATTCCTGTTTGTTTTTGTTGCAGAAAATAAAATATAAAATTGCAAAAACCTGATAAGGAAACCAGAGCAGGTATGGTACAATAAAATATTCACAAAACGGAATCTCGTCATCCAGAGCAGTGTGAATCCAATGATAGGAAGCAACGTCTCTGTGTTCCAGATAGAAAAAGATAATTAAATAGATAAAAGCATAACCGGCCATCCAGAAACCATGGCCATATTTTTTAAAAAAATTTTTAAAAGAATGCAAGCTGTCACCTTCCTCCCTGTTTATGTCTGGAGGATTCCTTTCTCTGAATCAGGAAGCATTATATCACAGGGACTATCACTTTTAAAGGCATATTTTCTAAATTTATTATTAATTCTGACTGGTAGCCGCCGGACTCGCCATCCCGGTGTACAGGCAGCAAAACGGCACTCTGGATCACAAGCTTCCGGCAGCGGTACAGGTGTACGCCCTGGAAGCGGGTATGCCGGCCGAAAAAAGCAAGAGGGAGCAGACAGATGAATTTGCCTTTGGTGATATTTTCTGCTACGCAGACGTCCAAATAAGGGGTATCAGGGCTGGCTTTGGGACAGAAACGAAATCCCCCTCCTTCACAGGGCAGGTTCATGGCAGCTGCAAAATACGTTTTCGGAAAGAAAAGTCTGCGTCTGTCATCCAGATACAGTGTGACAGCAGCAGGCTTCCAGAGAAAAAACTGTCGAATACCTATTAATACGTAGGAAAGCTTGCCAAGATGCAGACGGTTCAGCATTTTTTTCAGCGGAGAAGACAGATTCTCATGGCAGATGGAGGCATCATAGCCGATTCCTGTGCTGGTGCCGAAACGGTGGGTTTTTCCATCTGCTTTCACCTGACCCAGCCGGATCTCCCGGATCTGTCCGTGATGCAGGATACAGTCCAGCGCTTTCCGGGGATTTTGGGGAATCCCCAGTCCTCTGGCAAAATCATTGCCGGATCCGGCGGGAATGTACCCCAGGGTAATGTGGTCGGAAAGAATCAATCCGTCCAGAACTTCATTGACGGTTCCGTCTCCGCCCAGGACCACGATGGTACGGGGGACGGCAGAATCTGACAGGGCATGGGCCAGCTTTCTGGCGTGCCCCACGTATTCGGTCAGATAGGCCTGATAGGAGATCTGCTGATTTTTCAGCTGTTGTTCCAGCTGTCTCCAGATGCGAAGGCCGGTTCCGGAACGGGAATTGGGATTGATGATAAAATAATACATGTTGTGTCCTCCTGTACGCTGATGGATCAATAAATACCGGAGTCAAAAGTGCGCAGGCGGATGGACCGGCCCGCCTCCGGCAGTATGGATAAATTGTATCACAGAAAAAGAAAAACAGAAATATCTTATACGAAAAACAGAAGAAAAGAAGGAATAGGTATTGACAGACCGACGGAGAGTCTGGTTGAATGAAAGGGATATTTAAAGGGGGAATAAAAGATGCCCAGACCAAACAAGTGCAAAAAAGTAGGCCAGCTGCCCAGATTCCGGGCCTTTTTTACAAAAGAGGCAAAGGAAAACATGAAGATCGTGCTGCAGGTGGAAGAGTTTGAAGCCATCCGTCTGATTGATTATCTGGGCATGACCCAGGAAGAATGTGCGGCGTCCATGGAAGTGGGAAGGGCTACGGTACAGAGTCTTTACACTTCTGCCCGTGGGAAGCTGGCCCGGTATCTGGTGGAAGGAGGAACTCTGGAAATTGAAGGAGGAAATTATTCTCTGGATAACAGAGGTACAGAAATTTCTGAAAGGAAGGAGAAGCCCAGGACACGGATTGCCGTCCCCTGGGAGGATGGCAGGATCTTTCCGCATTTTGGAAGAGCCAGATGCTTTAAGCTGTACGATGTGGTACAGAATCAGGTTACAGATACCCGGATTCTGGATTCGGGAGAATATTCCAGACGAATGCTGGCAGATCTTCTGAGCCGTGAGGCAGTACAGATCGTAATCTGCGGAGGAATCGGAGCGGGAGCCAGAAATGCGCTGGCAGAGAGAGAAATCCGTATCTATCCCGGAGCAGAGGGAGATGCAGATATGCAGGTGCTTTCCTTTCTGAGCGGAGGGGGAAGTACGCGACGGGAACGAAATAGTGAAAGACCGGAGGAATGTAAAGGATGAAGGCATTAGTATTGGCAGAAAAACCATCTGTGGCCAGAGACATAGCCAGAGTGCTGCGCTGCAGTCAGAAAGGCGGCGGATATCTGGAGGGAGCGAAATATGTGGTCACCTGGGCTCTTGGGCATCTGGTGACTCTGGCGGATCCAGAGGAATACGATAAAAAATATGTTCAGTGGAACATGGATACGCTTCCCATGATACCGGAAAAAATGAAACTGGTTGTGATCCGCCAGACTTCCAAGCAGTATCAGAATGTGAAGAATCAGTTGTTCCGCAAAGATATTTCGGAGGTGATCATTGCCACAGACGCAGGAAGAGAGGGAGAGTTGGTGGCCAGATGGATCCTGGAAAAGGCAGGATGCAGGAAACCGGTACGGCGGCTCTGGATTTCTTCTGTTACGGATCGGGCTATTTCCCAGGGATTTGCGCAGCTCAAAGATGGAAGAGCCTATGAAAATCTGTATCATGCGGCAGTGGCCAGGGCGGAAGCAGACTGGCTGGTGGGAATCAATGGAACCAGAGCTTTGACCTGTAAGTACAATGCGCAGCTTTCCTGCGGCAGAGTACAGACACCTACGCTGGCTATGATTGCTGCCAGAGAGCAGGAGATACGGGAGTTTGTCCCGAAAGAGTACTATGGTATACAGCTGCGGACAAAGGGATTGGTATGGACCTGGAGAGATGAGAAAGGCAATACCCGGTCGTTCCAGAAAGAAAAAATAGAAGGTATCCGAAGCCGACTGCAGGATCAGACCCTGCAGATCATTTCTGTGGAAAAGAAGAAAAAGAAGATGCTGTCACCTGGTTTGTATGACCTGACTACGCTGCAGAGAGAGGCAAACCAGAAATACGGGTTTTCTGCCAAGGAGACTTTAAATATTATGCAGCGTCTGTATGAAAACCATAAAGTGCTGACCTATCCTCGTACCGATTCACGCTATATTGGGAAAGATGTGGTGCCAACGATCCGTGAGCGTCTTTCCGCCTGTGGGGTAGGGCCGTATAAAACTGCTGCGGCTGTGGCTCTGCGCAGACCGGTGACGGTTAACAGCAGCTTTGTAGATGACAAAAAGGTCAGCGATCACCATGCGATCATTCCCACGGAGCAGTTTGTGCAGCTTGGTCAGATGACCAGTGAAGAACGGAAAATTTATGATATGGTAGTGCGTCGTTTTATCAGTGTGCTGTATCCGGCGTTCGTCTATGAACAGGCAACCGTAACGGCAAAGGCAGGTGACCAGCTGTTCACCGCCAGAGGAAAGACAGTACAAGATCCGGGCTGGAAAGCGGTCTATGAGCAAGAAGATATTCTGGAGGAAACAGAAGAAGAGAATGTGCGGGAACAGATTCTTCCAGAGCTGAAGCAGGGAGAGAGTCTGCCCATCCTGCAGACGTCGGTCACGACAGGAAAGACAAAGCCACCGGCCCGTTTTACAGAGGCTACTTTGCTGGCGGCAATGGAAAATCCGGTAAAATATATGAAGACCAGAGATGCCGATGCCGTCAGGACCCTTGGAGAGACCGGCGGTCTTGGTACGGTAGCCACCAGAGCGGATATCATCGAAAAACTGTTCCATTCATTTCTGATGGAGAAAAAGGGAAATGAAATCCATATTACTTCCAAAGCCAGACAGCTTCTGGAACTGGTACCGGAGGATCTGAAGAAGCCGGAGCTGACGGCAGACTGGGAGATGAAGCTTTCCAGGATCGCCAGCGGAAAACTCAGGCAGGAACAGTTTATCAGAGACATACGGGAATACACCAGAGAAATCGTACAGGAAATCCGGGCCGGAGAAGGACAGTTCCGTCATGACAATCTGACTAACAAGATCTGCCCCAACTGCGGCAAGCGCCTTCTGGCGGTTAATGGAAAGAACAGTAAAATGCTTGTCTGCCAGGACAGGGAATGCGGCTACCGTGAAACCATTTCACGGACAACCAATGCCCGATGCCCCAAGTGTCATAAGCGTATGGAACTGTATGTCAAAGGGAAGGAAGAGACCTTTATCTGCACCTGCGGCTATAAGGAAAAACTGTCCTCTTTCCAGTCCAGAAGGCAGAAAGAGGGAGCTGGCGTCAGCAAAAGAGATGTGCAGAATTATATGCGTAAACAAAAGAAAGAGGCAGAAACGCCGGTGAATAATGCACTGGCAGAAGCCCTCAGCGGTCTGAATCTGAAATAGTTTTTTAATCTGGAAAGATCTGTGCCGACGCACATTTGCTGTTACGAAATCCGCCGGGTATATCTGGCAATTTTAAAAGAATGACATATATTAATATGAAAGAATTTTTCAAGGAGAAATCACTTTGCCGGAATATAAAATAATGCTGGATGCAGGTCACGGGGGAACCGATCCAGGTGCGGTTTATCAGGATAGGCAGGAAAAAGATGATACTCTGCGGCTGACAATGGCTGTTGGGGAAATTTTGAAAAACAATGGGGTAGATGTGGAGTATACACGGACTACAGACATTTATCAGACGCCGTTTGAGAAAGCTTCGATTGCCAATCGTTCCGGAGCGGATTATTTTATTTCGTTCCACAGGAATTCCAGTCCTGCCCCTAATCAGTATAACGGAGCAGAAGTTCTGGTTTATGATAAATCTGGTATCAAGTATGAGATGGCGGAGAATATCCTGGGTGCCATGGGAACGGTGGGCTTTCGGGAAATCGGTGTCAAGGAGAGACCCGGGCTGGTGGTGCTGCGCAGGACCAGAATGCCGGCATTGCTGGTGGAGGCAGGGTTCATTAATTCGGATAAGGACAACGAAATATTTGACACACGGTTTGATGAATTGGCCCAGGCCATTGCCAATGCAATTTTGGGCACTTTAAATGAAGAAGATGTGGAAGGTCCCACTTATTATCGGGTACAGGTGGGAACCTACGCGCAGAGGCCCTATGCGGATCGGCTTTTGTACCAGCTTCAGGCGGAAGGATATCCGGCGTTTTTATTAGCAGATGACGGAATGTATAAAGTACAGGTGGGAGCTTATCTGCAGCTGGATAATGCAGTCCGGATGGAACAAAGGCTGCGGAACGCAGGATATTCTACGTATCTTACTACCCGATAAAGTTTATAAAAAAGAATCCTGCCAGGCAGGATTCTCCGCCTGCATCGGGACACATCTTGTGTCCTTCCGCAGTGCGGTTCCTGAACGGTCAGTAAGAAAAAAAGTGAAAGCGCAGGAGGATACATTATGAGAAGATATCATGATTTTCTGGAAAAAATCCGGGACAGCATTTTTGTAGAAGATCAGCTTCCTGAACAGGCGGATATTATTTTTGTGCCGGGAAACGGGTATCCGCATATGGCACGGAAAGCGGCAGAGCTTTATCAGGAAGGACGTTCGGCCAGAATATTGCCCAGCGGCAAGTATAGTGTAACGGTTGGGGCATTTGAAAAAGCGGGACAAGAGTGCGATGTTTATGGTACGGGATTTGAAACGGAGTGGCAATTCCTGCAGAGGGTTCTTCTGTACCACGGTGTGCCGGAGGAGGCGATCCTTCGGGAGGAGCAGGCCACGTATACTTATGAAAATGCTGTTTTTTCCAGAAAAGTCACAGAGCAGGCTGGAATATCCGTAAAAAAGGCAATTTTGTGCTGTAAAAATTATCATGCAGGAAGAACTCTGATGTATTATCAGCTGCTGTACCCGGAAACTGAGTTTTATGTGGCTCCGGTATCAGTTGATGGGATTACAAAGGAAAACTGGGCAGAGACAGAAAAGGGGATTGAAGAGGTAACAGAAGAAGTGAAACGGATTTTCTGTCAGTTTTCTCTGTTAATGAAATTAAAATGAGAAAAAAATATAATTAGGGGGTGTCGAAAAAGGAAAAAATATGATATAATACAGTCGCAGTTTAGAAAGACCATGTGAATTGAATTATTGTGGGGAAAGCGGAAGCTTTCTTCCTTCTTATATATAGATGAGGTGCGAATAAAATGAATAAAAGAAAAAGAGAGAGAATGCGTAAACGTTTGTTTCGGTTGTTTGGAACAATGGTTGCCATGTGTCTTATGCTGACCAGTATCAGTGTGCATTTGATTTTTGCAGAGAGCAAGAGTCTGGAGAAAGGGGATTTGATACCGGCTTCTGTTACTGTCGATACGCCAAAGGCATTATCGAAGATTTCTCTGCCGGCCAGCAGTTATGGAACTCTGAAATGGAAAGATGATAAGGCAGTTCCTTCTTCTTATTCCAGTTCGTACGAAGTGATATTTACAGCAGACAGCAATTGTACAGAAGATTTTTCAAATGTAAAAGGATTTAACAGTGAGAAGCGGACAGTGACCGGTACAGTGACCGTGTATGTGAAGAGTCTGGCGCCGGCAGTGACAGAAACTCCGGCAGCAACGGAGACACCGACCACACCGGCCGTGACGGAGACACCGACAGTTACAGAAACTCCTGAGATTACGGAGACACCATCGGTTACGCCGGAGCCTACACAGTTGCCGGAAGTGACTGTGACACCGGATCCGGACGAAGAGAATGCAGAGGACAGACAGGACAGCACAGAGTCGGACGAAGACATTGGGAATGAAGGAACCGCTGAAGATCTGGAAGAAGATGCAGATCTGAAAGAAGATACAGAAAAAGAAGATCCGAAGGAAGAAGATTCCACAGATTCTCTGGAAGATGACGGGGAAGAGAGTTCTGACAGTTCCGGTCAGGACAAAGGAGATTCGGCGGACGGAACAGAATCTGCTGATGAGACAGAGGCTGCCGGTGAGACAGAAGATTCCGCAGAAAAGCCTTCTGAGAACCCGGAAGTAACAGAAAAGCCGGAGATTACAGAGATTCCGGACAATCCCATGGAGCTTGTCATGGAAGAGGAGCGGCCGGAGACAGTATCGGAAGATATGACCCTGGAAGAACAGGCGGCAGCGGCAGCTGCCAATCATACCAGTCAGGGGATTACCGTATCCGCGGATTTTCTTCCCTGGTATGTGCAGTTCCGTGTGTCAGATGGTTCCGGATTTGCATTCACCAATGCGGAGGATGCTTCTACTTTCCAGGCATATGAATTTCAGCTCTGGGATTTGCTGAATGATACAGAATATACGATTCCGGAAGGAGAGTCTGTTCAGGTAACCATGCCGGCTATCGAAGGCTATGAATATACAATCCAGCATATCCGTCCGGATGGGTCGATTGAGACAATCGTTCCGGAGGTATACGGAAGCACAATGGTGTTCTCCACCGATTCCTTCAGTCCCTTTGGAATTGCAGGAAGCAAACCGCTGGTAGGTGGGGATATCGCGGATAATGGATATGGAAGCAGCAGTTCTTCCGGGAACAGCACAACCGGGAACAGTTCCGGCTCCTCCACAGGAAGCAGTAGCAGCAGTAATAACAGCAGCAGTTCTTCTTCCGTCAATACAGGAAGCAGCACAGGAAGCAGCAATTCTGGAAGTTCAAAACAGAGTTCTTCCAGTTCCGGCAGCAACACGAACAGAAGTGCATCTGGCAGCAGTTCTTCTTCTGTAAAGACGGTAAAAACCGGAGATACCACCAATATCATGCCGTTTGTTCTTATTGGCATTGGCGCATTGCTGGTAATCCTGGCAGTTGTGTTTTCCATGCTGAACAGAAGAAAAAAATAAGCATATCACGTACAACCCTCCCATATATTGAAGTGGGAGGGTTGTTTTATGAAGATAAAATCACTGTTGCGTTCTTTGCTCTGTTCCTATCTGGTGACAGGAGTCTTTCTGCTTCTTCTGGCGTTTCTTCTTTATAAAATGGATTTGCAGGAAACTGTGGTGGAAATGGGGATTGTAGTCGTGTACATACTTTCCTGCTTCCTGGGAGGATTCGTGCTGGGAAAAAAGATTGGGAATAGAAAATATTTATGGGGACTTCTTCTGGGTGTCTGTTACTTCACTCTTCTTGTGGGAGTGTCCTGGATATCCGAGAAGCAGATTTATATGAATGCTTCTCAGGCGCTGACTACTTTGGGCATGTGTCTGGCCGGCGGCATTCTGGGAGGAATGCTGTCATGAAGCGGAATAGCAATAAAATATCGAGGAGAAAAAAGGTGCGCACTTGTCAACCAAGGGTATAGTGTGTTATAATCAACCGAGAATAAAACACAGGAGGAATATAGAAATGAAACATATTAAAACCTTAAATACAAAAAATCTGCAGAACACAGTTAAGAAAGGCGGATGTGGTGAGTGCCAGACTTCCTGCCAGTCTGCATGTAAGACTTCCTGTACAGTGGGAAATCAGAGCTGTGAACATAAGTAAGATCTGTTCCCACGATGCATAAGGTTTAAGATGGTAAGCAGCGGTTATCGCCGCTGCTTATTCTTGTGTGTTGCCAAAAGCAACCCGCCGCAGGCGGAGAATCCTGTGATGCAGGATTCTTTTTTATCCTGAAGGGAAGCGGAATATTTTGCTCTGACAGCAGGAAACGAAGCGTTTGGTTTTTCCAGCAGGATACAATACGATGAAAGGATTGTTAGAACATGAATCGGATACATCAGTATAAGAACAATGGATACAATATTGTTCTGGACATTAACAGCGGATGCATCCACGTGGTGGACGAGATTGTTTATGATGTGGTTGCTCTGTTGGACAAGGGATGTACAAACGAAGAAGTACAGCGGCAGCTGTCCGGTACCTATTCAAGGGAGGATCTGGAAACTGCCCTGGAAGAATGCGATACTCTGAAAGAACAGGGAATGCTGTTTACAGAAGATATTTACCGGGAAGCCGTGAAGGATTTTAAACGTCATCAGACAGTGGTCAAGGCGCTGTGTCTCCATATTGCGCATGACTGTAATCTGGCCTGCCGGTATTGTTTTGCAGAAGAAGGCGAATACCACGGCCACAGAGAGCTGATGTCTTATGAAGTGGGAAAACAGGCGCTGGATTTCCTCATTGCCAATTCCGGTGCCCGGAAAAATCTGGAAGTGGACTTTTTTGGCGGAGAACCGCTGATGAACTGGCAGGTGGTAAAAGATCTGGTAAAATATGGAAGAGAGCAGGAGAAGCTTCATAACAAAAAGTTCCGTTTTACTCTTACTACCAATGGAGTGCTGCTCAATGAGGAAGTGATGGAATTTGTCAATCAGGAGATGTCTAATGTTGTGCTCAGCATTGACGGCAGAAAATCTGTACATGACCATATGCGGCCGTTCCCGAAAGGAGCAGGCAGCTACGACCTGATCCTTCCCAAATTTCAGAAGCTGGCAGAGAGCCGGAATCAGGAGAGGTATTATGTACGTGGGACTTTTACCCACTACAATCTGGATTTTGCGCAGGATGTGCTGCATCTGGCGGATCTGGGCTTCAAACAGATTTCCGTGGAACCTGTTGTGGCGCAGCCGGAGGAACCCTATGCGATTCGGGAGGAAGATATTCCCAGGATCTGTCAGGAATATGATACGCTGGCCCGGGAGATGGTTGTCCGTGAAAAGGAAGGCAGAGGGTTCAACTTTTTCCATTTTATGATCGATCTTACAGGGGGGCCATGTGTATATAAGAGGCTGTCCGGCTGTGGCTCCGGAACGGAATATCTGGCAGTGACTCCATGGGGAGATCTGTATCCCTGTCATCAGTTTGTGGGAGAAGAAAAATATAAAATGGGCGATGTATTCCATGGATTGCAGGCGGAGAATGTCAGGGAGGAATTTGCAGGATGCAATGTGTATACAAAAGAGGCCTGTCAGAATTGCTTTGCCAGATTCTACTGCAGCGGCGGCTGTGCGGCAAATTCCTATCATTTCCATGGAAACATTCAGGATACTTATGAAATTGGCTGCGAACTCCAGCGGAAACGTGTGGAATGCGCCATTATGATAAAAGCCGCTTTGGCAGAATAATAAAGTAAGAAGGGAAAGAAAATGAAAAAAAGCAATGGAATACTTGTACTGATTCTGACAGTTGTGATCCTTGGGCTTCTCGGATACACTTCTATTGTAGGGTTTGGACCTACAGGAACCGGTGCAGCCAGAAATATCAAGACGGGTCTGGATTTGGCAGGTGGTGTCAGTATTACCTATGAAGCTAAGGAGGAAAATCCTTCCAGCGAAGACATGGCTGATACGATCTATAAGCTGCAGAAACGTGTGGAACAATACAGTACAGAAGCGCAGGTTTACCAGGAAGGCAGCAACCGTATCAACGTGGAAATTCCCGGTGTGACAGATGCCAATGCTATTCTGGAAGAACTTGGCAAGCCAGGATCTCTTACTTTTCAGGATGAAGAAGGCAATGTGGTACTGGAAGGATCGGATATTGCGGATGCGGAAGGTGTGGCAAGACAGTCTCAGACTACCAGCTCAAGTCAGTATGTAGTTACACTGACTATGACAGATGAAGGAAGAGAAAAATTTGCTCAGGCTACGGAAGAAAATGTAGGTAAGACCATTGCCATTGTTTACGATAATGAGATCATCAGCAATCCCAGTGTGAACGAGGCGATTACCGGAGGACAGGCAGAAATTTCCGGTATGGCGTCGCTGGAAGAAGCGAGAGAACTGGCATCCTACATTCGTATCGGTTCTCTGTCTCTGGAATTGACAGAGCTCCGTTCTAATGTGGTGGCGGCTCAATTAGGAGAAGAAGCCATTTCTACAAGTGTACTGGCAGGCGTTATCGGGCTTGTGATCGTTATTATTTTTATGATCGCGGTATATCGGATGCCAGGACTGGTGTCTGGTATTGCGCTTCTGATCTATACCGGTCTGATGCTGGTGACGTTGAATGCCTTTGATATCACCCTTACCCTGCCCGGTATCGCGGGTATTATACTGGGTATTGGTATGGCTGTGGATGCCAATGTCATTATCTATGCCCGTATCCGGGAAGAGATTACTGCCGGCATCAGCGTGAAGTCTTCCATAAAGGCAGGATTCCAGAAAGCATTTTCTGCTATTTTCGATGGAAATATCACTACGCTGATCGCAGCTTTTGTATTGATGTGGCTTGGGTCTGGAACTGTAAAGGGCTTTGCCTATACATTGGCTATGGGTATTGTAATCTCCATGTTCACGGCTCTTGTGGTTTCCAGACTGATTGTCAACGCCATGTATGCAATTGGCTTCCGTGACGAGAAGTTTTATGGCCGCGTCAAAACAAGAAGAACTGTCAATTTCCTTGGAAAGAGGCATGTCTTCTTTGTGGTTTCACTGGTGCTGATTCTGGCTGGACCGGTTGCTATGCTGATTCATAATAATACGAATGGAAGCGCTCTGAATTACAGCCTGGAATTCCAGGGGGGGACCTCGACTACTGTGACCTTCAATGAAGATATGGACATTGCGCAGATTGACTCGGAAGTGATGCCTCTGGTAGAGGAAGTGACTGGAGACGCCAATGCGCAGGCACAGAAAGTAGTAGGAAGCAATCAGGTAGTCATCAAGACTGTGACTCTGGATCTGGAGCAGAGAGATGCGATGAATCAGGCGCTGGCAGATGAGTTTGGTGTGGACGCAAGTACAATCACTGCAGAAAATATCTCATCTACGATTAGTGCAGAGATGCGTCGGGATGCAGTGGTTGCCGTTGCTGTTGCAACTCTGTTTATGCTGCTGTATATCTGGTTCCGGTTTAAAGATATCCGGTTTGCCGGAAGCGCTGTCCTGGCTCTGGTACATGACGTTCTGGTTGTGCTGACTTTTTATGCGGTTTCCAGGACAGCAGTGGGAAGTACCTTTATTGCCTGTATGCTGACAATCGTAGGTTATTCCATTAATGCAACAATCGTTATTTTCGACCGTATTCGTGAGAATCTGCGTATCCGGGGAAAGAATCAGCCGTTGAGCGATGTGGTAAATCTGAGCATTACGCAGACGCTGACCAGAAGTATCTATACATCACTGACTACATTCATCATGGTAGCAGTGCTATATGTTCTGGGTGTTTCTTCTATCCGGGAATTCGCCATGCCTTTGATGGTTGGAATCGTGTGCGGTGCTTATTCTTCTGTATGCCTTACCGGTGCTATGTGGTTTGTGACCAAGAAGAAAAATGATTTTCTTCCGGATGGACCACTTGCAGTGGCGGCGGCTGGCTCTGCCGTGGAAGCCAGAAAAGCAGAGTATAAGAGCGGAGCAGAAGAGCATGAGATCAGCAGAGCAGATGCGCAGACAAAAGAGGGTAATCTGCAGTCTCAGCCCAGAAGAAAGAAAAGAAAAAGATAATATTCGGAGAAATCCGCAGGAGAAGGGAGTTGTCACAGGATGGAAGCAAAAGCTGTGACAGCTTCCTTTCTGCTTTCCGGCTGTCTGGAAAGCAAATCTGACTATACAGCAGAGAAAGGGGAAGAAAAATGACGAAGCGTTTTGTGGTGGCCGCGAAAAGAGCTGATTTCCAGAAACTCGGCCAGCAGTTTTCAGTGGATCCGGTGATTGCCCGGATCATACGGAATCGGGATGTGATCGGAGAAGAAGAGATCCGGACCTATCTGTATGGAGGACTGGAACAGCTGCAGGATGCACGGATTATGAAGCATATGGAACAGGCTGCCGGAATCTTACAGGAGAAGATCATGTCAGGTGCTGCGGTGCGCATCATTGGTGATTATGATATTGACGGAGTCATGGCTACCTGCATTTTGAAAAAGGGACTGACGATACTGGGAGGCCAGGTGGATACCTGTCTGCCGGATCGGATTGCGGATGGCTACGGTTTAAATGAGAACCTGATCCGAAGGGCGCAGGCGGATGGGATTGATACGATCCTTACCTGTGATAACGGCATTGCAGCCGGCAAAGAAATCCAGATGGCAAAAGAACTGGGCATGACAGTGGTGGTGACAGATCATCATGAGGTGCCTTATCGAATGGAAGGAAAAGAGAAGATCAGCATCATACCTCCTGCGGATGCCGTGGTGGATCCAAGACAGCAGGACTGCCCCTATCCGTTTAAGAAGCTTTGCGGGGCAGCTGTGGCCTACAAATTGATGGAAGTGTTGTTTCAGGATATGGAAAGAGAGGAAGAATTTCCGGAAGAATTCCTGGAATTTGCTGCTATTGCTACAGTAGGAGATGTGATGGATCTTCAGGGAGAGAACCGGATACTGGTACGGGAAGGACTGAAACGGATCCAGCACAGCAGCAATCCGGGAATCCGTGCACTGATCCGGGCCAACGGTCTGGAAGATCGGAAGATCACGGCTTACCACATTGGATTTGTGCTGGGTCCCTGCATCAATGCCAGCGGAAGACTGGATACAGCAGGGCATGCATTGGAATTGTTCCTGGCATCTCCCGGTGATGCTCCCCGGCTGGCAGGTGACCTGGTGGCTATGAATGCCAGCCGGAAGGCACTGACGGAGCAGGGGGTGGAGCAGGCTGTGGAAAAGGTGGAGCACTCTGCTCTGAAAGAAGACCGTGTATTAGTGGTCTATCTGCCGGACTGTCATGAGAGCCTGGCAGGAATCATTGCCGGCCGTCTGCGGGAGCGGTATTACCGGCCGGTCTTTGTGCTCACAAAAAGCGAGCAGGGGGTAAAGGGTTCCGGGCGCTCGATCGAAGGATATTCCATGTATGATGAACTGAATGCCTGCGGAGAGCTGCTGGACAAATACGGAGGACATCCAATGGCCGCAGGGCTTACTCTGGAGGAAAAAAAGGTAGAGCTGCTGCGTCAGAGGCTGAATGAAAACTGCACTCTGACAGAAGAAGAAATGAGTCCCAAAGTGGTGATCGATGTGCCGATGCCGATTTCTTATATAACCCGTCCGCTGATTGAGGAACTGGAGCTTCTGGAACCTTTTGGAAAAGGAAACAGCAAGCCTGTATTCGCCCAGAAGGGACTTCGCCTGTTAGACTGCCGTGTTTTGGGGAAGAATCAAAATGTAGTGAAGATGAAAGTGGAGGATGGACAAGGCTGCTGTCTGGAAGGAATATATTTTGGAGAGACATCTTTCGTACTGGACAAGGCAGCTTCCGGAGAACCGGTGTCAGTGATCTATTATCCGTCTGTGAATTCCTACCAGGGAAGGGAAACGATACAAATTGTGATCCAGGATATTTTTTAGGATATGGAAAGAGCGGAAACCCCTGTAATATACGGGGGTTCGCCATTTTTCATTGATTCTGGCGAAAAATAATGCTATACTTATCAGGGTATAAAGGTTTCAACAAAAGACATTGGTCATGCGGAGGAATGGAAAATGAAGAAAATTGAAGAATATGTGAGAAGTATACCTGATTTCCCCGAAAAAGGAATTATTTTCAGAGATATTACCAGTGTGCTGCAGGATGCAGACGGACTGGCTCTTGCCATAGATACCATGCAGGCTTGTCTGAAAGATGTGGATGTAGATGTCATCGTAGGAACAGAGTCCAGAGGATTTATCTTCGGAGTACCGATCGCTTATAATCTTCACAAGCCGTTTGTTCCGGTACGAAAAAAAGGCAAGCTGCCCTGCGAGACAGTGGAGATGAGTTATGACCTGGAATATGGCAGCGCCACCATTGAGATGCACAGGGATTCCATCCAGCCGGGACAGAAAGTGGCTATCATTGATGATCTGATCGCCACGGGAGGCACGGTGGAAGCAGCTGTGAAGCTGGTGGAAGAACTGGGCGGCGAAGTTGTGAAAATCGTATTTTTAATGGAACTGGCCGGTCTGAAAGGGCGGGAACGCCTGGCCGGTTATAATGTGGAGTCTGTAATTCGTTACGAAGGGAAATAGTGAAGAGCAGGTGACTTGTTTGGACGAGAGAAAAGAAATTATTGAACAGAAAAAACGGGAAAGTGTACGTAAGGCAGATGCCAGCGTGAAAGCCATGGATGATTTCACTTCCCCGGAGGAACTGTATCAGGAACTGATTGCCAGTGTTAAAAAATACCATCCCTCTACTGACATTTCAATGATTGAAAAAGCGTACAAAATCGCAAGCAAGGCCCACGAGGGACAGAAACGGAAATCGGGAGAACCCTATATTATCCATCCGCTTTGTGTGGCAATTATTCTGGCAGATCTGGAACTGGATAAAGAGACGATTGTGGCAGGGATCCTTCATGATGCTGTGGAAGATACGATCATGACCACAGACGAAATCCGACAGGAGTTCGGGGATGAAGTGGCGCTTCTGGTTGATGGTGTGACGAAACTGGGACAGCTGTCATATTCGGCGGATAAAATAGAGGAGCAGG
Source organism: uncultured Blautia sp. (assembly GCA_900542045.1). Taxonomy (GTDB): domain Bacteria; phylum Bacillota; class Clostridia; order Lachnospirales; family Lachnospiraceae; genus Blautia_A; species Blautia_A gallistercoris. The sequence goes on along the minus strand of UQMI01000008.1, from coordinate 33,779 downwards.
CGGAAAATCTGCGAAAAATGTTTTTGGCAATGGCAAAAGACATTCGTGTTATTCTGGTGAAGCTGGCAGACCGGCTGCATAACATGCGTACTCTGCAGTATATGAAGCCGGAGAAGCAGCAGGAGAAGGCCAGAGAAACCATGGATATCTATGCGCCCATTGCCATGCGGCTGGGCATTTCCAAAATCAAGGTGGAGCTGGACGACCTGTCTCTGAAATATCTGAAACCGGACGTTTACTATGATCTGGTGGAGAAGATCAATCTGCGCAAAAGTGAAAGAGAAGCTTTTGTGGGTGAGATTGTGCAGGAAGTGCAGCGGCATATGAATGAGGCAGGCATCGACGCACAGGTGGATGGCCGTGTGAAGCATTTTTTCAGTATTTATAAGAAGATGGTTAACCAGGATAAGACGCTGGAACAGATTTATGACCTGTTTGCTGTTCGGATTCTGGTGGATACAGTGAAAGACTGTTATGCGGCACTGGGTGTGATCCATGAAATGTATACCCCGATTCCGGGACGTTTTAAGGACTATATTGCCATGCCGAAACCCAATATGTACCAGTCTCTGCATACCACATTGATCGGACCCAAGGGACAGCCTTTTGAAATTCAGATTCGGACATATGAGATGCACCGGACAGCAGAATTTGGTATTGCTGCTCATTGGAAGTATAAAGAGTCATCCGATGGCAAGAAACCTGTGGGGCAGAGTGAGGAAGAGAAGCTGAACTGGCTGCGGCAGATCCTGGAGTGGCAGAGAGATATGTCAGATAACCGGGAATTCATGAGTCTTCTGAAGAATGATCTGGATCTGTTCGCTGACAATGTCTATTGTTTTACTCCTGCGGGAGATGTAAAGACTCTTCCCAATGGTTCCACGCCTATTGATTTTGCCTACAGTATTCACAGTGCTGTGGGAAATAATATGGTGGGAGCCAGAGTCAACGGCAAGCTGGTGCCTATTGAATACGTGATCAAGAACGGTGACCGTATTGAGATCATTACGTCCCAGAATTCTCAGGGTCCCAGCCGTGACTGGCTGAAGCTGGTGAAGAGTACCCAGGCCAAGAATAAGATCAATCAGTGGTTTAAGCAGGAGCTGAAGGAAGATAATATTCTGAAGGGCAAAGAAATGCTGATGCAGTATTCCCGTATTAAAGGGATTAAACTGGGACAATATACAAAGCCCAAATATATGGAAGCAGTTCTGCATAAGTATGGATTCCGCGATTGGGATTCCGTACTGGCAGCATTGGGTCATGGCGGCCTGAAAGAGGGGCAGATCCTCAATAAATTAATGGAAGCCTATGACAAGGAGCATAAAAAAGAGATCACTGATGAAGAGGTACTGGAAGCGGTCAACGGGGATGCAAAGCCGAAGATCATCGGAAAGAAGGGCGGCATTGTAGTGAAGGGGATTCACGATGTTGCGGTGCGTTTTTCCAGATGCTGCAGTCCCATCCCGGGAGATGAGATTGTCGGTTTTGTTACCAGGGGAAGAGGTATTTCCATCCATCGTACAGACTGTGTCAACATCATGAATATGAGCGAGATGGACCGGTCCCGTCTGATCGAAGCCGAGTGGCAGGTGCCGGATCAGAAGGATGGAGAGAATTACATGGCGGAGATTAAAGTATTCGCCAACAACCGGACCGGACTTCTGGTGGATATCTCACGTATCTTTACGGAACGGAAAATTGATGTGAGGAGTATTAACAGCCGAACCAATAAGCAGGAAAAGGCCACCATTTCTCTGGGATTTGAAATTTCCAGCAAGGAAGAGCTGAAAAGTCTGGTGGAGAAAATCCGCCAGGTGGAGAGCGTGCTGGATGTGGAGCGTACCACTGGCTGACAGATTGGAGAAATGGGACTGAGAGCGGAAATGAGGAGCATATGAAACAACTGGAAATGCAGCAGTTGATATTGGGTATGGTGTATACCAACTGCTATTTTTTAAAAAATAAAGAAACAGGAGAGCTGTTTATTGTTGACCCGGCAGATATGCTGCCGAAAATTGAGACCATGGTGGAGCGGATGCAGGGAAAACCGGTGGGAGTGCTGTTGACCCATGGACATTACGACCATATTCTGGCCGCCAACGGGCTGCGGGAAAAGTACGGGCTGAAGATATATGCCTGTGAAGCGGAGAAAGAAATGCTGGAGGATCCGTCACTGAATCTGTCTGGAAACTGTTCGGTTGCCGCAGATGTATGGCTGAAGGATCTGGAAGAGATCCAGGTTGCAGGTTTTCAGATTCAGGTGCTGCACACACCGGGACATACCCGGGGCAGCTGCTGTTATTATCTGAAGGATGAGAAAATCCTGCTGAGCGGCGATACGTTGTTCTGCGAATCAGTAGGAAGAACGGATCTGCCCACTGGAAGCACACGGCAGATCATTGACAGCCTGCACCGGCTTCTGGAAAATCTTCCGGAAGATGTGGAGGTATATCCGGGTCATGATTCCATGACGACTATAGCCCATGAAAAGAGGTATAATCCCTTTGTGTAAGATAGTCATAGAATATCAGGACAGAGAGTTTGAAAACGATATTTACGCTCTTGTAAAAGCTTTTTATCCCGGGGCCGGCATATTTGCCGGTCTGGAGAAGCCGGAAGACTGGGATCTCCGGTTACAGGTAAGAGAAGACGGCAGCTTTCTTCTGCAATATAAAAATAAGGACGGACGGGGAACCGCCTGTGTGGAGACAGTGCAATCGGAACCGAAGGATATGGTTGCACTGCTTTCTTGTAAGGAGGGAGATCCCCATGCGCTGCGCAGGGCCAGGAAGAACTGTATAAAAAGAAATCTGTATTGGCTGCTGGCACGACATACGGGCAGACAGCTTCCCTGGGGAGATCTGACCGGCATCCGGCCGGTGAAGCTGGCAATGGGAATGCTGGAAGAAGGGATGAAGAATACAGAGATCGCAGCCAGACTGCGCGATGATTATTTTGTCAGTCCGCAGAAAACTGCGCTGGCAGTCACCATTGCCAATCGGGAAAGGGAGATCCTTAAGGATCTGGACTATGAAAAAGGCTACAGCCTTTATGTGGGGATTCCTTTTTGCCCGAGCATCTGTCTGTACTGTTCGTTCAGCTCATCTCCGCTGAAGGTATGGAAAAACCGGGTAGAGGATTATCTGTGTGCTTTGCACAAAGAGATTCAGGCAGTGTCAGAGATGATGAGAGGGCGCACACTGAATACCATTTATATCGGGGGCGGCACGCCTACCACGCTGGCGCCGGATCAGCTGGAGCGTCTGCTGACCTGGCTGGGCGAATCCTTTTCTTATGAAAATCTGCTGGAGTTCACAGTGGAAGCCGGCAGACCGGACAGCATTACCATGGAAAAGCTGCAGGCTCTTCGGAAATTCCCGGTTACCAGGATTTCCGTAAACCCCCAGACCATGCATCAGAGTACTCTGGACCTGATCGGCAGAAAACATACAGTGGAAGACACCAGGAAGGCCTTTGCGCTGGCAAGGGAAGCAGGATTTGACAACATCAATATGGATCTGATCGTCGGACTTCCAGGGGAAGATCAGGCTATGGTCAGTCAGACGCTGGAGGAGGTCAGAAAGATGGGACCGGACAGTCTTACCATCCATTCTCTTGCGGTGAAACGGGCAGCCAGGCTGAATATTTTCAAAGATCAGTATAAGGAGATGACGTCTCAAAACAGCGAGGAGATTATGGACCGGGCCATGCGGTGCGCCTATGAAATGGAAATGGGTCCCTATTATCTCTACCGTCAGAAAAACATGACAGGAAATTTTGAAAATGTGGGATACGCAAAGGTTGACAAAGCAGGAATATACAATATACTGATTATGGAAGAAAAGCAGCCGATCATTGCTCTTGGAGCCGGAGGTGCTTCCAAGCTGGTCTGCGACAGAGGAGTACGCATTGAACGTGTGGAAAACGTAAAAGATGTAAAGAGCTATATTGAACGCATCGATGAAATGATCGAGCGGAAACGAAAAGGGATTGAAACTTATCTGTGACGGATTAAGGAGGTTGACCAGGTGACTGAAAAATCAAATAACAGCGTACCTGAACGTATCCTGGACTTTGATTTATCGTCTGAGCTGAACCATGGTATTGTAGTGAGCAATCTGGCCTATGACGTGGCGAAGGCCCTGGGGCTGGAAGAGAAAATCTGTTATGAACTGGCCATTGCCGGGATGCTCCATGACATTGGCAAGCTCAGGCTGATCGGCTATATTAACGGCGGAGAAGTGGATCCGTTGCTGGTGGAGGAACTGAAATATGTCCGGATGCATTCCACATTGGGTTACGAAGCGCTGAAGGGCCAGGGATATTCGGAGTTTATCCTGGAAAGTGTATTGTATCACCATGAGAATTACGATGGAAGCGGTTATCCCTCTAACCTGCAGGGAGAAGAAATACCGCTGGGCGCCAGGATCCTGCGGGTGTGTGATGTTTTTTCCGCGCTGACGATGGACCGGGTTTACCGTCAGGCGTTTGATACAGACACGGCAATTGAACTGATGATTGAAGAAATAAAAAACTTTGATATGCGGGTATTTCTGGCATTTCAGAGAGTGATACATAGATAAAGGAGGGCATGCTGCAATGGCATTGAAAAAGAAACCTGTAACGGGAATGAAAGACATTTCTCCCAGGGAAATGGAAATCCGGAATTACGTAATGGATCTGATCCGCAAAACCTATGGATCTTTCGGGTTTTCTTCCATCGAGACACCCTGCGTGGAGCATATAGAAAATCTAAGCAGCAAGCAGGGCGGAGAAAATGAAAAACTGATCTTTAAGATTTTAAAGCGAGGGGAGAAGCTGAAACTGGAAACAGCGAAGGAAGAGGCGGATCTGGTAGACAGTGGACTTCGTTACGATCTGACGGTCCCGCTGTCCCGTTACTATTCTAACAATGCAAATGAGCTTCCCTCTCCTTTTAAGGCGCTGCAGATGGGAAATGTATGGAGAGCAGACCGTCCGCAGAGAGGGCGTTTCCGCCAGTTTATGCAGTGCGATATTGATATTCTGGGAGAACCCTCCTGTCTGGCAGAGATTGAACTGATCCTGGCTACTACCACTTTGCTGGGAAAGCTGGATTTCCATAATTTTACCATCCGGGTCAATGACCGGAAGATTCTCAAAGCCATGGCGCAGTACAGCGGTTTTCCGGAAGAAAGTTATGACACGGTATTTATCATTCTGGATAAAATGGATAAGATCGGCCTGGACGGCGTGTCAGAAGAACTGGAAAAAGAGGGCTTTGCGAAGAAAAGTATTGATACCTATCTGGGATTGTTCCAGGAGATCACCGGAGATATTCAGGGAGTACGCTTCTGCGGGGAAAAGTTAAAAGAAGTTCTGGATCCGGATGCCGCGTCAGATCTGGAAACCATCATTCAAAGTGTAGATGCGGTGAAAACCGCTGATTTCCGGATTGTATTTGATCCTACTCTGGTACGGGGAATGTCCTATTACACCGGTCCTATTTTTGAGATCGCCATGGATGAATTCGGCGGATCTGTGGGCGGCGGCGGCCGTTATGATGAAATGATCGGGAAATTTACAGGAAAGGACACCTGTGCCTGTGGATTTTCCATTGGATTTGAGCGTATTGTCATGCTGCTGCTGGAGAGGGGCTATGCGATTCCTTCTTCCGCAGGAAAGAAAGCGTATCTGATCGAGAAGAATATGCCGGCCGAGCATCTGCTTACGATCCTGAAGCAGGCGGAGCAGGAGAGAAATGCCGGTGTGCAGGTGAATATCTCTATTATGAAGAAAAACAAAAAATTCCAGAAAGAGCAGCTGATGAATGAAGGCTATGAGGAGTTTGTGGAATTTTTCAGGGACAGAATGTAAAGAACGAAAGGAGCTAGCAATGGCAGAATCAATGCGGGGACTGCACAGGACCTGCCGGTGTGCAGAAGTAACTAAGGAAATGATAGGCAGTGAAGTAACCCTGATGGGATGGGTACAGAAAAGCAGAAATAAGGGCGGTATCGTATTTGTGGATCTGCGTGACCGTTCCGGGATCATGCAGCTGATCTTTGAAAATGGAAGTATTGACGAAGAAGGCTTTGAGAAAGCCGGTCATCTGCGGAGCGAATTTGTGATTGCCGTGGTGGGAACTGTGGAGAAGCGTTCCGGTGCTGTGAACGAGAACCTGGCCACTGGCGAGATGGAAGTACGGGTAAAGGAGCTGCGCGTACTGTCCGAAGCAGAGACCCCGCCGTTCCCCATTGAGGAAAACAGCAAGACAAAAGATGAGATCCGCCTGAAATACCGTTATCTGGATCTGAGAAGACCGGATCTTCAGAGAAATCTGATGCTGCGCAGCCAGGTGGCTACCTATACTCGTCAGTTTTTTGCAGAAGAGGGATTTCTGGAGATTGAAACACCTATACTGACCAAGAGCACGCCGGAGGGAGCCAGGGATTATCTGGTGCCCAGCCGTGTACATCCAGGGAACTTTTATGCGCTGCCCCAGTCTCCACAGATTTTCAAGCAGCTGCTGATGTGCTCCGGTTATGATCGTTACATCCAGATCGCAAAATGTTTCCGGGATGAAGACCTGCGGGCGGACCGCCAGCCGGAGTTTACCCAGATCGACATGGAGCTGTCTTTTGTGGATGTGGATGATGTCATTGATGTTAACGAGCGCTTTCTGGCCGGACTGTTTAAGAAGGTCCTGAATGTGGATGTGCCTCTGCCGATCCAGAGGATCACCTGGCAGGAAGCCATGGACCGGTTCGGCTCAGACAAACCGGATATGCGTTTTGGCATGGAACTTCAGGATGTAACGGATGTGGTTCGGGACTGTGAATTTGTAGTATTTAAGGGCGCCATAGAAAACGGCGGAACAGTACGGGGCATCAATGCCAAAGGGCAGGGAAGCATGCCGCGGAAAAAGATTGACAAACTGGTGGATTTTGCCAGGGATTTCGGAGCAAAGGGACTGGCATATCTGGCAGTGAACGAAGACGGCTCCTACAAATCTTCTTTTGCAAAATTTATGAAGGAGGAAGAACTGAAAGCCCTGGTGGAGGCCATGGGCGGACAGCCTGGAGATCTGCTGCTCTTTGCTGCCGATAAGAATAAAGTTGTCTGGGATGTGCTGGGAAATCTGCGTCTGGAGCTGGCGCGTCAGATGGACCTTCTGAATAAAGATGAGTATCGTTTCGTATGGGTAACAGAATTTCCTCTGCTGGAGTGGTCAGAAGAAGAGAACCGTTACACAGCCATGCATCATCCGTTTACCATGCTGATGGAAGAAGATCTTCCGCTGCTGGATACAGAACCGGGCAAGGTACGTGCAAAAGCGTATGATATCGTATTGAATGGCACAGAGCTTGGCGGCGGAAGCGTCCGTATTTTCCAGAATCATATCCAGGAAAAAATGTTTGAGATCCTGGGATTTACAAAAGAAGCTGCCTATGAGCAGTTTGGATTCCTGCTCAATGCCTTTAAATATGGAGTTCCGCCTCATGCAGGCCTGGCCTATGGACTGGACCGTCTGGTGATGCTGATGACCAAGGCAGACAGCATCCGTGAAGTAATGGCCTTCCCCAAAGTCAAGGATGCTTCCTGTCTGATGTCGGAAGCTCCCAATGTGGTGAGTCAGGCCCAGCTGGATGAACTGGGAATTACTGTGAAACCACTGGAAACAGAATAACTCTGAAAAAATAGTAAAGAAATAAAAGCTGTCCCGCCTGCCGGGACAGCTTTTGTGAGGATAAATAATGGAATTAACGATACATACATTTCTGATCGTTTGTCCGCTGGTTTTTCTGGCCAGTTTTGTGGATGCCATCGCAGGAGGAGGAGGTCTGATCTCACTGCCGGCCTATCTGCTGGCGGGCCTGCCCATGCATAATGCCCTGGCGACCAACAAGCTTTCTTCGGCTACGGGAACGGCGATCTCCACTTTCCGGCTGTGCCGGAACCGGTTTGTCAACTGGTCTCTGGCCGTGCCCTGCATTTCCATGGCTCTGTTCGGCTCTTTTCTGGGCGCACAGCTGGCGTTGCGGACCAGCGACAGGATCCTGAAAATGATTCTGCTGGCAGTGCTGCCTGTTGTGGCTTTTTATGTGTTTCGGAAAAAAGATCTGGACGGTAAGAATGAGGAGATAGACATTCCCAGGAAAAAACAGTGGTTCATTGTGGCGGCGTCTTCCTTTGCGGTGGGCTGCTATGATGGATTTTACGGCCCCGGCACCGGAACTTTTCTGCTGCTGCTTTATACGGGGCTGGCGAAGATGGATGTACGCCGGGCTTCCGGAAATATGAAGCTGGCGAATCTGTCATCCAATACGGCTGCGCTCCTGGTATTTCTGGTGAATCGTACCATTATCCTTCCTCTGGGGCTGGCGGCTGCGGTATTCAGTATTGCAGGACATTATATTGGCTCCGGGATGGTGATGAAAAATGGAAGCCGTGTTGTACGGCCTGTTATTCTTGTGGTACTTGTCCTTTTATTTGTGAAAATACTGTCTGGTCAGTAACAGTAGTCATCTTCCGATTCTTCACTGTCAGCGGTTATTGTATCTTCAGAATCGTATTCATATTCTGCATCTTCCGCATAGTCTTCCGCAGAATCAAAACTGCTCTCGGAAGAAGACGGAAGAGTGATCAGATTTCCAAAAAGTGCATTGCCGATGGAATCATTCAGTTTTAATTTCCAGGATACCCCATCGTTGACCAGGATCACAGAGACGTCTGTGGTGGCAGAAGCGGAGGTGTTCTGGATTTCCTGGAGGAGCAGTTCCTGGGAATACCGGGTGCGGCCCTCCACCCCATCGATTACGGCATCGGAAGTGGCAAGGTAGGCATTCAGTTTGGATTCATACTGATCCAGTACCTGCTGGGTATCCAGAGTGGTCAGGGTAATATCCACTTCTGCGTAGAGATTGGCCTCAGAAGTACCATTGATCTGATAGTTGAACAGGGTATGTACCTTGGAGATCAGAGCTTCGGCCAGTGCCTTTTTGGTGTCATCACTGGTGTCCAGAACCGAGTCCAGTCCAAGATAATTGGCAAACTGTTGTTCTTCCAGATTTTTGATGGTGGAAAAGTAAATTTCCGCGGCTTCTTCGGCAGATAAAAGCCGGGAATCCGACAAATAGGAAATAAATCCGCCCACCAGCTGATTTTCCAGGGTTGGATCACTTTGGATATACCACATCTCATTTTTCTTGACCAGGTGCATGGTACAGCTGGTCTCTACAGTTCCGTATTCTTTTTCTTTCAGTATTTTATATAACAGCAAATAATGTGCTTCCAGAGAATCGTTTGTATTGTCTTTGGTATCAGGGGAATCAGCAGCAGTGGTAATATACTGCTCAAGACGTGCGGCGGCGAAATCTTTCGCCAGAGTCTGGGCGTCTATGGTCTGCAAGCGGATATCTGCAACGGCAGTATTCTCTTTTACGTCCAGGGACAGGATCTTATAATTGAAATTTTGGAAGAAAAGGGAAAATACTTCTTCTACCTCTTCCGGTATGGACCCTGATTCTACTGCGTCCGGAAACAGTTCTTTGTAGGAGATATACTTCTGTGTCGTGCTGGAATCCAGATTTTTCAGAAGATCCAGTTCTCCTGTGATCACTTCTTCAATATCTGTTTTGTGCAGGTTTGCGCAGCCTGCCAGCAGAAAGACAGTGAGGCAGAGAAGAAGAAGTGATAAAATTCGGTTTGTTTTCATTATGAAAGTATCCTTTCTGTTACATATTTCAACGCATCCAGTTTACCAGATACGTCTGCAAAGGTCAATATGAAGTCAACGGCAGGCCGACCGGTTGAGGCCGTATTTCCCCTTTTTTTTTTCGGCATAGTTTGCTATAATGACTGTATGTGTCAACTGATGTGAAACTCCCTGAAAACAGGGATGAGAATTCGACCAGGAGGGGAAAAATGAAAAGAAAAATTACCATTATAGGGGGGATAGTGGTTGCAGTTGGTCTTTTGACAGGATTTGGCTGGTATTTTCTGCGTGACCGTATGGGCGGAGAAAGCAGTGCAGGTGATAATGTGGTTTATGTATCTACTGTCAGTTCACTGACAGAGACTTCGTCCGGAACTCAGAACCGGTATGCCGGTGTGGTAGAACCTCAGGAAACGGTAGAGGTGAAACTGGAGAGCAACCGGGTGGTGAAGGATGTAAAGGTCTCTGTGGGGCAGGAAATTGCAGCCGGTACTCCGCTTTTTGAATATGACGCCAGTGCCAGTCAGGACGATCTGGAACAGGCCCAGCTGGAACTGGATCAGTTGAAAAATGATGTGCTGAGTCTGCAGGAGCAGCTTTCCACATTAGAAAAAGAAAAAAAGACAGCGGGAGCTGATAATCAGCTGTCCTATACGATACAGATTCAGCAGACCAAGATGGATATCAAGAAGAATGAATATTCACAGAAAAGCAAGACTAAGGAAATTGAAAAACTGCAGAGTGCTGCGGCCAATACAGTGATCACCAGTGAAATTGCCGGTGTGGTAAAAAGCATTGATACCAGTAAACTGGAAGAGGGTTCCAGCGGCGTTTCCAGTGACCTGGATGCAGGCGGCAGCGGGGAAGGTTCTGCGTTTATTACGATTCTGGGAACGGGGAACTACCGGGTAAAGGGAACAATCAATGAACAGAATATACAATCCATTGTGGAGGGGACGCCGGTAATCATCCGGTCCCGGGTGGACTCTTCTGTTACCTGGTCCGGAACTATGGGAACGGTAGATATGGAGAATCCCATTACCAATAATAATTCGGCAGTTTATATCGGGGCAGCCGGCGGTGAAGAAACGCAGACCACTTCCAGTTCCTACCCGTTTTATGTGAATCTGGATAATGCCGATGGACTGATGCTGGGACAGCATGTCTATATAGAGATGGATTATGGCCAGGAAGACAGGAAAGACGGACTTTGGCTGGATGCTTTCTATATTGTAGATGCCGATACAGAACCTTATGTATGGATGTCGGATGACAGGGATCAGCTGGTGAAACAGCCGGTGTCTCTGGGAGAGTATGACGCAGAATTGGACAAATATGAGATTACAGAGGGGCTGGAAAAAGAAGACTGCATTGCATTCCCTACAGACGCTCTGGAAGAGGGATTGCCTACGGAAATTAATGACAGTGCTCAGATTCCTTATACCGGTGAAGATACTGCAGGAGAGGACGGCAGTGTTATGGAAGAGGAAATTCCGGAAGAAGAGCTGGGAGAAGACCCTGCTGTGGAAGGTCCGGGAGAAGAGGAAGCTGCGGATGAAAACATGCCGGAAGAAGATGTGGAAATCATCGAAGCATCTCCGGATGGACCTTTTGGTGATGTGATAGTGGAGGATCCCAATGTTCAGGAAGGAGTGGCGCCGGAATGATTTTGGAACTTCAGAATATTTATAAGGAATATCAGCAGGGTAAGTTAAAGGTGCCGGTTCTGAAAAATGTCAACTTCTCCATGGAAGAGGGAGAATATGTGGCGATTATGGGGCCATCCGGATCTGGAAAGACTACACTGATGAATATTATCGGCTGTCTGGATAAGGCAACTTCCGGAGAGTTCATCCTGGATGGACAAAATATCAATCAATGTACGGAAAATGAAATGTCAGATCTGCGTCTGCATAAGATTGGTTTTGTGTTTCAGAGCTTTCATCTGCTTCCCAAGCAGACGGCCCTGGAAAATGTGGAAATGCCTTTAAATTATGCAGGGGTACCGAAGAAAGAGAGAAAAGAACGGGCTTTTCAGGCTCTGGAGCGGGTGGGCCTTGCAGACCGTGTGGATTTTCGGCCCAATCAGCTTTCCGGCGGACAGATGCAGCGTGTGGCCATTGCACGTGCCATCGTAAATAATCCCAAAATCCTGCTGGCAGATGAGCCCACAGGAGCTCTGGACAGCAAGTCCGGAACCCAGGTGATGGAATTGTTTCAGCGCCTGAATGAGGAAGGCGTTACCGTGCTGATGATCACCCATGATGCGGAGATTGCCTCTCATGCAGCCAGAATCGTGCAGATCCGTGATGGCGAGCTTCAGGAGAAAGAGGTGAAGGTATGAGCAGAAAGAAGATTATAATTTCAGTGATATCGGTTCTTCTGGTCTGCTCGCTGGTGGCTGGAGGAATCGTCGTAGCAAGAAATGCCAATGCAGAAAAAGTCCTTGTGATACCGGTCAGCGATATTTCCATGAGCTGGTACAGCGGAGAAAGCATGGAAGGACAGATTTCTGCAAATGTGACTCAGAAAGTGACTCTTGAGAAGGATTCTATTATAGAAAATACGTATGTTGGTGTAGGTGACCATGTGCGAAGAGGAGATAAGCTGCTCTCTTTTGACATGACGCTGAAAGAGATGGAGTTGGAGATCGCAGTGCTTACCAGACAGCAGCAGCAGCAAAATCTGAAAAAGGCCCAGGATCGTCTGACCAGCCTGAAGAATGGCGGTCCCATTGAAGAGAATACGGGAACAGATGCTGTGGTCACACCGGGAAGTGTTTACAGTAATGACGCAGATGAAGACAGCAATACATCTGAAGACAATGAGATCTTTCCGGATGATCTGGATACCACGGAGGAACCAGGAAGCCTGGCTACCACCAACGCGGAAGGTACAAAAAGTACATCCATAGCCGTTGGATGGGCTGGACTTTTTGGCGGGAATTCTTATACTGTGGCGGCGTCTTTTCCTTCTCTGATCTCCTTTGAGGCAGAAACAGAAGATGAACCGGATACCGGAGCAGAGGAGATTCCAGATGAACCGGAGCAGGGGTTTACTGTGGAAGAACCTCCGGCAGAACTGGAAGAAGACAGGGATCCTGTGGAAGATGAAAATGGTAATCTGTTCTATAAGGTGCTGACAACTATAGAAGAGAGGCACAGCGGATCCGGAACAAAAGAGGACCCCTATGTATTTCTCTGCAGCAGTGAGGCAGGAAGAGTCATTGTAATGGGATCTTTCCTGAACGAGGCAGCAGGTTATGATGCAGAGGGAGTGGAGCAGCTTTCGGAAGACGGCTTCTGGTTCCGGCTGGAGTTCCATGAGGAGGATACCTGGAGTACAGAGGATCAGGGAGAAACTTCTCTGACGGGATATTACGTAAGAAATGGAGGACTGCTGACCAATCCGGTAGATCCGGAAGAGGAGACAGTCTACGAAATGAACGGAGCCATAAGCCCGGGCTTTGATCTGGATCCGGAACAGGTTGTGACACCGACGCCGACTCCGGAGCCGGAAAATCCGGATGATTTCTTTGATGACGGCTATTATGACGATGGTTATTATGACGATGGAGATGACGGACAGGGTACTACGCTTACCAGGGAAGAAGCCATTAAGCAGCAGGAACGGCAGGTCAGTGAACTGGAACTGCAGATTCGGGCATCGAATATCAAGATTTCCAGGCTGCAGCGGGAGCTGGAAAAGAAGACAGTTACCAGTACAGTAAATGGCGTGGTAAAAAGCATGGGAGATCCGGTGACAGGCAACTACAGCGGGGATGCGTTTATGGTCATTGAGAGTGACGGCGGTTATTATGTGGAGGGCAATATCAGCGAGCTGATGCTGGACACTCTGAATGTGGGAGATATGCTGACCTGTACCTCCTATGAGACAGGAAATGTTTTTCAGGCGGAGATCACTGAAGTGTCAGAGTATCCTGCGGATTCCGGAAGTTATTACGGAAGCGGAAATACCAACTCCTCTTACTACCCCTTTGTGGCAGCGGTGCAGGAAGATGTGGAGCTGAGCAATGGGGAAGGGGTGAACATTACTCTGGATAATCTGCAAAGTCAGGACCTCAACTCCATTGATCTGCCCCAGGCTTTTGTAAGGTCGGAAAATGGCCAGTATTATGTCTACAAAGACGAAAATGGCAGACTGAAGCGGCAGATCGTGGAGGCAAGAGTCAGCACAGATGGCTATACGATACAGATTTTAAGCGGCCTGACCCATGATGATAAAGTAGCTTTCCCTTATGGAAATGACATAAAAGACGGGTCCAAGACAAAAGAAGGCACTATGGACGAGCTGTATGGCTATTAAGAGGAAGGAGAAGATAATGTATGATTGAAAATATCAGACTTTCGTTTCAGGGAATCTGGTCACATAAGATGCGCTCCTTTCTGACTATGCTGGGAATTATTATCGGAATTGCCGCTATTATTTCTATTGTATCTACGATCAAGGGAACCAGTGAGCAGATTAAACAGAATCTGATCGGTTCCGGAAATAATACGGTCAACGTTCGTCTTTACGATGGAGATATGGAATATGATGTGGAGTATGGCACAGGTGCCCAGGCACCGGTGATCACCGATGAACAGAAGGAAGAGATCCGGAAAATTCCCAGTGTGGTAAATGCTTCCTTTTATTACAGCAGAAGCTATGCGGACAGTATCTATTACAAGAATTCCGGCCTTCAGGGAGGACAGGTGCTGGGGATTGATACAAATTATCTGGATACCTGCGGTTATGCGGTGCAGGCTGGCCGTGGTTTTGTGGAACAGGACTATACCCAGTATCGGAAGGTGGCTCTTCTGGATCAGAATTCGGCCAGCGGGCTGTTTGGAGATGAGAGTCCTCTGGGAAAAACTATCGAAATTAAAGGAGAACCTTTTGTGGTTGTAGGCGTGATCGTCCAGCAGGATATCTATGAACCTGTGATCAATTCCATTGATGAGTATTACCAGTATAATCAGACGGAGAGCGGCAAGGTTCTGCTGCCGAGCGCAGTTTGGCCTATTGTATATCAATACGATGAACCTCAGCATGCGGTGATTCAGGCCGCCAGTACAGAAGAGATGAGTACAGCCGGACAGAAGACGGCAGATGTTCTGAATCAGGGAATCGATACTCAGACAGCTACAGTGAAATATAAGAATGAAGATGTGATGGAGCGGGTACGCAATCTGCAGAGCCTCAGCGAAAGTACCAACAATCAGCTGTTGTGGATCGCCAGTATATCGCTTCTGGTAGGCGGAATCGGTGTGATGAATATCATGCTGGTTTCGGTTACAGAGCGAACCAGTGAGATCGGGCTGAAAAAGGCTATTGGAGCCAGAAAGAAAAAGATTCTGATACAGTTTCTTACAGAGGCGGCCGTGCTGACCAGCATTGGCGGAATCCTGGGGGTATTCTTCGGGATCATCCTTTCCAAGATCGTTTCCGAGGTATCCAAGGCACCTACAGCTATTAGTATGCCGGCGATCATCGGATCTGTGGTGTTTTCCATGGTGATCGGCCTGGTGTTTGGCCTGCTGCCTTCCATCAAGGCGGCCAATCTGAATCCTATTGATGCTCTTCGGAGAGAATAATTCAGGGGATCTGGTATATAAAAAAGATGTCCGGTACAGCATATAAAGCTGTCGGGCATCTTTTTTTATAGAAATGAAAGCAGAACGAATCGTTTTAGCTTTCCCTGTTCTATGGCGGAAAACAGATGGTGTTCAGTGGCCGGAATGATAGAGCAGGCGTACCAGAAAGGTGGCGCCGCCGCCTGGTGTA
The DNA here is from genome assembly GCA_900542045.1 of uncultured Blautia sp. Taxonomy (GTDB): domain Bacteria; phylum Bacillota; class Clostridia; order Lachnospirales; family Lachnospiraceae; genus Blautia_A; species Blautia_A gallistercoris. Next base: position 18,292 of record UQMI01000008.1, on the reverse strand, counting down.
TCCTGGACGGATATTTCCCCGTGATGCAGACGGAGGATTTCTCTGGCGATGCACAGGCCCAGACCAAAGTGTTCCCTGTCCTTATGGGAGGCATCTCCCCGGTAGAATCTCTGGAAAACCGCTTCTTTCTGGGCGTCCGGAATACCGGGGCCATCATCTGCGATGGAGATCTGCAGGAAGTCCCGGTGGCTGTCAAGGGACAGGCGAATGCTTCCGCCGGAGGGTGTATAGCTTAAAGCGTTGTCAATCAGAACAGCCAGTACCTGAGAGATGCGGGAGGGATCACAAAGGCAGGGTGGAACGGCATCCTCGGGCAGGGTGATCCCCAGGGAGATATTTTTTTCTTTTGCCATGGGTTCATATTTTTCGTAAGCTTCCAGCAGCAGAGTGTCCAGAGCCGCCGGCGTCTGGTGGATCTGCCAGGTGTGGTTGTCTGCGTTGGCCAGAGAGAGCATGTCTTCGATCAGATGGGACATGCGCTGTCCTTCGCTTTCGATGGACTGATAAAAACGGGGAGCCTCTGCAGTATCTGCCACCCGCAGTGCAGAAAGGCTGGACAGGATCACCGCCAGTGGAGAACGAAGCTCATGAGAAGCGGCGGCGATGAACTCGGTCTGGTTTTTCTGGTTCTGGATCAGTGGCTGCAGAAGTCTGTGTGTATAAAACCAGGAAAACAATGCCAGCACGCAGATGCCGGCTGCAGTGGCCAGGGCAAACAGGATCCGCTGGTGATAAAATTGCTGCAGCAGCGTGTATTCCGGGTAAAGGCTGGTGATCTGCAGAGAGCCGTTTCCTCTGGGAATGGTGGCAATGGACGCATAATAGTCGCCCTGCTTTCCGGCATCCAGCTGAAATTCACTGTGGGAGACAGCGCTCAGAGTATAGGAAGATTCTGTGGGAACTGCCAGGGTATTTTCTGCGGATTGTCTGGCCAGGTCAAAAAGAGTATCGTCAGGACGGCCGGACTGCAATGTGTAGAAAAAAAGCGGCGAACCGTTGTCCCGAATATCCAGATAGATTCCATAACGCTGCTCTGCTTCCCGGATCCACTGGTGGGAAAGGGTAGGCTGATTTTCCAGATAATCCAGGATAGAATTGATATTGTTCTGAAATGTGGTGTAACTGATCTCCCGGGCGCTGTTTTCTGAAATGAACAGACAGACGATGCTCATGGCCGTCAGGACCAGACCGGTGATCACCGTGAATAAAAGAGTAAGCTGTATGTGAAGTTTCCGAAACATCATGGGGATATCCTCCTTTGTATCTCTGTTGCAGATAGTATAACATATAGGATGCCGGGACTGAAAGAGCCGGATGAACGGCTCTGTATTCCAGATTTTTACGGTCCCGGCATCACAGCAACAGGATACCGCAGCTGTCTGGAAAAAATCTCTAAAGAGCCGGGTGGAAAATCTTTAAAAGAGTTAGAGAAAATTTAGAGAAAGGGGTGTTACCATCTGTTTCATAATCGAAGATGGGAGGATGAATAGATGAAAAAAAGGATTCTGGCATTCTTCTTATCCGGAATACTGGCATGTTCTGCGCTGTTGTCCGGATGCGGAGAAAGCAATGAAGAGGTCACGGATACAGCAGATGTGGCCATGGGACGGTATCTGGAGGAGGAGATTTCTCTTCCGGCAGATATAGCAGAATTAAAGAATATGACCATACTGGAGGACGGCACCCTGCGGATTGCCAGTACGTCTGCAGGCGGAAAATTATCCGTGTGGGATTACAGGGACGGCGAATGGAAAGAAGATACCCAGGTGCTGCAGAATTATCCTCAGATCCAGTACAACGACCAGAATAAATGGATCGACAGTGTGGCGCTGGATCAGACCGGCAGAGTGGCCTGTTCGGTTTTGAACATGGCAGAGGACGGTACCAGTTCCTCCAGTGGATTCTATGTGATGGAACCGGATGGGGAGATGAAGGATTTTTCTGAGAGCAGGGATGACAGTACCGATTATCCCCAGATCCTGGATATGCAGTTTACCGGAGACGGTGATTTGATCGCGCTGTACCTGGCAGGCAGCCTGAAGCAGTATGACGGAACCTCCGGAGAAGAGGTGCATGACTACGGTCTGGATAATATTGTAACATTTTCCGTGGTGGGAGAACAGCTGTATGTGATTGCGGAGAGACAGCTGCAGATCTTTCAATGGAAGGATCAGACACCTGTGGAGCGGGATGAGGTACTCAGTCAGCAGATCGAAGGGGAGCCAAGTAATCTGACCACCACCACCACCAGCTCGGTGCCGGTGACCTTTGCGCCTCAGGATGAGGAAGGCAGTATTTTTTACTGCACCAGCGAGGGAATTTATTCTCATCAGCCGGGCGGTACCGTAAACGAACAGGTGGTGGATGGAAATCTGTGCAGTATTTCCAGTACGGCAGTGGGGCTGCGGAGACTTATGAAAGGGAATGATAACGATTTCTATCTTCTGGCCATGGAAGACGGAGATAAGATTTTTCATTATACGTATTCGGAAGATACGCCCAGTACGCCTGGAACAACGCTGAAACTGTATTCTCTGGTGGAAGACCAGCAGGTGCGGCAGCTGATTCCTATGTTCCAGAAGATGTATCCAGATATTTATGTGGATTATCAGGTGGGCATTTCCGGAGAAGACGGAGTGACAGTGTCGGATGCACTGAAGAATCTGAACACAGAACTGATGGCCGGCAACGGGCCAGATGTGCTGCTGCTGGATAATATGCCTGTGGATTCTTATATTGATAAAGGAATGCTGGCAGATATCAGCGATGTCATCCAGTCGGTGGATGAAAGTGATGGGATTCTGGAAAACGTAAAGAACAGCTACGAGCGGGACGGAAAATTCTACGCTATGCCCAGTTATATTGGTATTCCAATCCTGGTGGGAACAGAGGAAAATCTGGATGGGATCACCGATCTGAAGAGCATGGCAGATAAGGCAGAGCAGCTTAAAGAGCAGGATCCCCAGAACAATGTGTTTGATACTTATACGATGGGGTCCCAGATGATTGAAAGCTGGTCCAATACCTGTTCCCCGGCCTGGATCACAGAAGACGGTACGGTGGACCGGGAGGCTCTAACGGAATTCTACACCCAACTGAACCGTATTTACCATGTGGATGAAAATGCTCTGGAAGGGCAGTACAGTGATGAGCAGATGAGCGAAACTGAGTGGCTGAATCACTATTTCCTGGATATATCATCTGATCTGCTGATGGTGAGCAACGGTTATGCAAAGATTGCCTATGGCTCTGTCTTTTCCTACAGTACGCTGGAAATGCTCTGCGGAGCACTGGAAAATGAAAATCTGACTTTCAGGAGCTGGAACGGCCAGACGGAAAATACCTATGTACCCAGCCTGATCCTGGGTGTCAGCAGCAAGAGCCAGCAGCAGGAAGCGGCAAAGCAACTGGTATCCTATTTCCTGTCGGAGGAAGCCCAGAGCATTGATTCCTATGCAGGATTTCCGGTAAATGCGTCTGTGGTGGATTCAGAGACATACTGGTCACAGAATGCAGAAGGAAGGACCAGTGGAATGACTATGGAAACAGCCAATGGAGAACTGGTGGATGTGTTCCTGGAGAGCCGGACGCCGACCAAAGAGCAGGCGGAAGCATTCCGGACCCTGCTAAAAGCAGCAGACACACCGGTAGCCTACAACTATCAGATCACTAGTGTGGTACGAAGTGAAGGTGTTTCTTATATCAACGGGGAAGAAACACTGGAGCAGGCTGTAGAAAATGTGGGTAAGCGGATGGATCTGTATCTGGCGGAGCAGGCACAATAAACAGAATAAAAGATATGGAAATAATAAGAAGGGGCTGCTTTTGGGCAGCCCCTTTAGAATGTTTGTTACAGCGGAGCCTTGAATAATGTTTTCAGGGCAACCCCTTTTGATATTGGAATCAGGCAGACCAGACTTTATTGAAGAGATGGCCAGGAAAAACGGAGAATTTCTTCGGTGATTTCTTCGGCAACCGGCAGAAATTTTCCGGAATCTACTGAAAAACCTGCAGACAGTAGCCTACGCCCCGCACAGTGGTGATCTGCAGCTGGCTCTTTACGGTTTTTAAGCGCCGCCGGAGAAAGTGGACGTAATTATCCAGGTTCCCTTCCTCCACATCGGTGTCCGGACCCCAGACACGCATCAGAAGGGTATTTCTGGGAAGTGTCTGTCCCGGATTGCGCAGAAACAGCTCCAGCAGGTCCCCCTCCCGTTTGGAGAGGGAACATTCGCCGGAGTCGCTGCTTAATTTGTTCTGTTCCGGATCATAGGTGATATCTCCAAGGGAAAAGATCCGGCTGGAAGACCAGGTCTGTGGTCTGCGGCGGATGCTGCGGATCCGGGCCATCAGTTCCTGAAAAGCAAAGGGTTTTACGATGTAGTCATCGGCGCCGCAGTCCAGGCCCGTCACCTTATCATCCAGCGTGCCAAGGGCAGTGACGAAAATAACCGGTGTGGTGATATTTTCCCGACGCATGGCAGAGAGTACCTGCAGACCGTCCATGGAAGGGAGCATCCGGTCCAGGAGGATCAGATCGTGGACCTGCTCCCGGATAAAGAAAAGCCCGTCTTCCCCGTCGTGGCAGACATCTACGGTAAAGGACTCTTTTTCCAGTTGAAATTTCAGTGCATCACAGAGTTTTACATCATCTTCTACAATAAGGATACGCATGATTTCTCGCCTCATTTCATAAGATACCGGAAATACCGGTGTATTTCCGGGAATGGGCAGGTATTTGCGCATTTGCCCATTCTTCTGCTTCTTTTTCAGTCTACCACAGAAATCTGTAAAAAACATCTAAAATACCCGGATGAAAATGAAGAATGCCCGGAGGAATTGGAGGCAGGATTAGAGAATCTTTAGAGAATGAAGCGATAAGATAAAGGCAGTCGCAGGGAATGTTCCTGAAAGCAGCTGCAGGGAATGACCATGAAGACAGATACAGGGAATATGTCTGAAGGCAGCTGCGAGAAGATTTCTGAAAGAAGCAGGAGGATAGGATGTGAAAAAAATCGGTTCTGTTTGCAGAAGAATCCATATCTGGTGCCGGAAGCGATATGGAAGACGTTATTATATAGGCTGTCTTTTTCTTTTGCCCAGTCTGCTGGGTGTGGCGGTGTTTCATCTGGTTCCGTTTCTGGATGTGGTGCGCCGGTCTTTTACCGGGGTCATAGACGGAGCTTTTGTGGGCCTGGACAATTATAGAAGCATTTTTTCAAATCAGGCGTTTTTGCTGGCTTCCCGAAATACGGTGCGGTTTCTGGGAATCTGTGTGCCGCTGCTGGTGGCGCTGTCTCTGTTTATTGCGGTTCTTCTGTACCGGCAAAAGCGTTTCGGGCAGGTTTTGAAAGGAATTTTTCTGCTGCCCATGGCCATTCCGGTGGCTTCTGTAGTGCTTTTGTGGCGGATCATGTTCCATTCCCATGGAATCCTGAGCGGATGGGTGGAATGGCTGGGCGGACAGGGAGCAGACTGGATGAATACAGGGGCTGCATTCTGGGTCCTGGTGGTCAGCTACCTGTGGAGAAATCTGGGGTATGATATTGTGCTTTGGGTGGCAGGGTTGTCCGGGATCTCCGAAAGTCTATATGAAGCTGCCAGAGTGGACGGGGCCGGGGAATGGCAGTGTTTTGTACGGATTACCCTGCCTAATCTGCTGCCGTCTCTTTTTACGATCCTGGTCCTCAGCCTGCTGAATGCGTTCAAGGTTTTTCGTGAGGCATATCTGGTGGCAGGGGATTATCCCCATGAGAGTATGTATCTGCTGCAGCATTTGTTTAATAACTGGTACCGGGAGCTGTCGCTGGATAAAATGGCAGCGGCTGCTGTGATATGCGCACTGGTGATCTTTGGCCTGGTATTGTGTCTGAAAAGGGCCTGGAATGGGCAGGTGGAAGAATGAGAAGTAAAGGAAGAACAGAGAAATGGCTTTCCCGCTGTATGCTGGGAATCCTGTTTTTATTGGCAGCTTTGGTCCTGTCGCCTCTGGTATTTCTGGCAGCAGGCTCCTTTATGGGCCAGCAGGAGTTAAATGAATGGCTGGCGCCTGTGCTGGAAGAGAGCAGCACTTTGTATGTGAAATGGAAGATGCTGCCCCGATATCCCACCCTCTGGTCTTATGTGAAGCTGCTGCTGGATTCCCCGTCCTTTTTTGTGATGTTCTGGAATTCGGTGAAGCTGACCTTCGGAGTACTGGCGGGGCATCTGCTGGTGGCCGTACCCGCTGCCTGGGCCTTTGCCCGCTACCGGTTCCCAGGAAAGAAAGCTTTGTTTACTTTATATATTGCACTGATGATGATGCCGTTTCAGGTATTGATGCTTTCCAATTATCTGGTGTTGGATCAGCTGCATCTGCTGGACCGGCTGAGCGGCATCATACTGCCGGGGATTTTTTCTACCTTTCCGGTTTTTCTGATGTACCGTTTTTTTGAAAGTGTACCGGAGACTTTGCTGGATGCGGCGAGGCTGGATGGAGCCGGCGAGGTACAGATTTTTGTCAGACTGGGGCTGCCGCTGGGATCGCCGGGAATCATTTCTGCCATGGTTCTGGGATTTCTGGAATACTGGAATCTGATCGAACAGCCCATGGCATTTTTGAAAGAAAAATCCCTGTGGCCGGTTTCTCTGTTTCTGCCCAATATCACATTGGAGGAGGCCGGGCTGGCATTTGCCACATCGGTGGTGGCGCTTTTGCCGGCTCTGCTTGTTTTTCTGGCAGGACAGGATTATCTGGAGCAGGGGATCATGGCGTCGGCCACAAAAGAGTAAAGATGAAAGGAGAAGCGGGATGGATCGCAGAAAAGCAATAAAACTGTTTGGCATTTTTTTTATACTGATGCTGCTCTTTACCATATTGTCCAGATCAGCAGACTCTCTGACGATTGCGAGAGTCCAGGTGCGGTCGCCGGGAAAGCAGGTGATCACCCATACGGTCAGCGGGAGCGGGACCGTGTCCAGTGAAACAGAGGAGGCAGTATTTGTGCTTGCCAATCAGAAAATAAAGAAAGTATACATAGAAGAGGGAAGCCGGGTGCAGAAAGGGGATATTCTGTTTGAGGTGGACATGGACACTTTGCAGGAACAGATTGACAGCCAGGAAAGACAGGTGAAGCAGCAGCAGCTTACCAATGGCGATGCAGCCAGCAGCCAGTCTGTTCAGGAAGAGCAGCGGCAGAGGGAGCTTGCCAGAGCCAGGGAGGATTACCAGACGGCGCAGACTCAGGGGGATGCGGCAGTGGCCAGGGCCCAGGAAGAAGTAAATATTACTTATCAAAGACTGGAAGAGTATTACCAGAGTCAGCAGGGCTTTCAGGCAGAGGGAGAAACCCAGACAGAGGACAGCAGTCAGCGGAATGCACTGGAGGATGAGATCCGGGCCAAGGAGCAGGCATTGGAAGATGCCATTGCTTCCCGAGATACAAGTCTGCAGGAGGCGGCCAGAAAAATAGAGGATGCCCAGGCGGCCCAGGCCAGTGACAGTACGGAAGAAATCGGACAGCTGGACCAGGAAGGAAAAGAAGTGACGCTGCAGAAGCTGCAGAAACAGCAGGCAGCAGATGGGAAAATCTATGCGGAAACAGAAGGGACAGTAACTGCGCTGAATCTCCATGCCGGTGAAGTCAGCAGTGATGCGGCGGCTTTTTTGCTGGCCGGAACCGGTACAGGCTGTCAGTTCGTGGCGCCTGTGAACCAGGAAGATGAGAAGTATGTGGAAGAAGGGGCGGCCGTGACACTGACCGGTCCAAGTGAACTGGAAGAACTGGAGGAACTGACCGTGGCCCAGGTGGTATCCGGCGAAAATGAAAACGGAGAGACCATAAAAAATCTGGTGGTAAATCTGCCGGAGGGTGTGGGACAGATCGGACAGACGGCTGACTATACAGTAACGAAAAATTCTAAGACTTATGACATTTGTCTTCCTGTTTCTGCGCTGCAGCAGGATGATAACGGATACTTTGTTTATGTGGCAGAGGAAGCTTCCAGTGTGCTGGGAGAAGAGCAGGTTGTACGAAAGCATGCGGTGACTGTGCTGGAAAAGAATGAATCTTATGTGGCGCTGTCAGAGGATTCTCTGAATACTTCTCAGAAAGTCATCGTTTACGCAGATCGGGAAATCCAAGAAGGAAGCCGGGTTCGATTTATGGAGGAGTAGGTTTATGACAGGGCGAAAATGGAAAAACTGTTTTTATACAATAAGAGAAAAAGGAGGCCTGGCGCTGCCGGGAAGGATCCTGGGACTGGCAGCGGCGCTCTTCTGTTATCTGATGGCGGCAGGATTTTACCAGGATTTATGTGAAGGGAAAAATCTGGTGACTGTGCAGCTGACCGGTGTGCTTCCCAACGCAAATGAGGCAGACAAGATCTGTGAACTGGAACTGGAACAGGAAGCTCCCATCGGGGTGGTTTTCTGGAACACACAGGGAGAGCAGCAGGTGTCCAATCCTGCTCTGGAGAGGAGCACGGGAGCGGAGCTTTCTGTACTGCGGGGAGATCCGGGAATTTATCTTCCCGGCCTGTACGGGCTGTCCGGGGATGGGTGTATTCTGGATGAGACCACAGCAAGGGAACTGTTTGGCAGCCGGTCTGTGGTGGGAAACGAGATTACAGTAAATGGAGCAGATTATCGGATCGAGCAGGTGCTTGATGAAGGGGATTCCATGATCCTGTACCGGGGAGTGGGAGAGGAACTGACGTTTTCCATGGTGAACCTGCAGATTCCGGAAGGAGAAAGTGTGAGCCGCACGGTAAATAATTTTCTGACCCGGTATCAGCTGACAGGAAGTATCCTGGACAATACGGTCCTGTTTGCGCTGGGAAAGGCCGGTCTGCTGCTGTGGCCGTTTCTTATGGCCGGACAGATGCTACGGATCCTGGCCGGGGAGTACCGAAGCAGCAGAGGAAATGAAAAGAGGAGAGTACTCTGGGCGGGAATCCTTCTGGCTGCCGGCCTGCTTTTCCTGGCAGGGGTTTCCAGCCAGATCTCCCTGTCACTGGACATGATTCCTTCCCGGTGGTCTGATTTTGGATTCTGGACATCCCGGCTGCAGGAGAAGATGGAAGGGCTTTCGCTTTTTATCCGAAGCGCAAAAAGCCCCGGGCAGGTAAGGCAGCTTTCTGCCCTGGCCCGGAGCTTTGTCTGCAGTGTGTTATCCTGTGTCTGCTATCTGACGGCTGTCCGCAGCAAAAGGAGGCGCGTCAGAAGCCCAGAGGCTCTCCCACTAAAACAACTGTGATCCGTCCCGGTGTCCGGGAGCCTCTGGTGATCAGTGTCTGGCAGCAGATACTGGCAGGAGGCATACAGTCTGCACAGACACCGGTTTTGGTGCAGGGAGTCTGTGCATTTACACGGATAGCATTGGGAGGCGCTGCCATGGTGCGGACCCTGTGCAGGGCGCTTTCCACGGAGTCACACATTTTATTCATACTGGCCAGTACGATGACATGTGACGGACCGAAAGCCAGACATGCCACACGGTTGGCTGCTCCGTCGATATTGACCAGCTCTCCGTCTCTGGTAAAGGCATTGGTGCTCATCAGATAATAATCGGACAGAACGATCTGTGCGTAGATTTCCCGGGCTTCCTGGGGTGTCTTACCGGCATTTCTGTCGATGTAATGATAATCCGGTCCCTGGACAGCCTCCATGATGCCGGCCTCCACCATGGATTCTGTGCCGCCGTTGGCAACTTTGGAGCCTTTGGGGATCATGTTTAAAATGGTTTCTTTTGCCTCTTCTTTAGTGGCACAGTAACAGGCGCTGATTCCACGCTTTTCGAGTTTTTTGATCACGGTCTGTGCCGCCATTTCCCAACTTTCAGTAACGTATGACATGGTTCTCCTTTCCTGCGCGTCATGGCGCATAACCTGTTGAAAAATATGCCGCTGGCATCTTTAAATCCAGTATAGCACCGGTCCCCCGGGACTTTCAACTGATATCTGCTGACAGACGGGTTTTCTCTTGTGATGAAAATATATTTGTGATAGAATGGATTAAATCTTGGAAACATGGAAAAATGCAGAAAAGGATACCAGGCGTAAAAGACAGTATCTGTCTGGTATTTTTTACATTTGAATCAACGAAGGAAAGTAGGTATAGGATGAAAAAAGTTGCAATTGTGACAGACAGCAACAGCGGGATTACACAGAAACAGGGCAGTGATCTTGGAATCCGTGTACTTCCCATGCCTTTTTATATCAATGGAAAGCTTTATCTGGAAGATATTACGCTGTCACAGGAAGAATTTTATGAAAAACTGGCGGCAGATGCGGACATTTCCACATCCCAGCCTTCGCCGGCGGATGTGACGGAGCTTTGGGACGGGCTTCTGAAAGACTATGAAGAGATCGTCCATATTCCCATGTCCAGCGGACTTTCTGCTTCCTGCGAAACAGCCATGGGGCTGGCCAGAAATTATGAGGGCAGAGTCCAGGTGGTGAACAACCAGAGAATCTCCGTGACCCAGAAGCAGTCGGTATACGATGCCATGTATCTGGCGGAGAATGGTTACGACGCTGCGGGGATCAAGAAAGTGCTGGAAAGAGAAAAGATGGAATCCAGTATCTATATCACACTGGAGACGTTGAAATACCTGAAAAAAGGCGGACGGATCACGCCTGCTGCTGCGGCCATCGGAACTGTGCTGAATCTGAAGCCGGTTCTGCAGATCCAGGGAGAGAAGCTGGATGCCTATGCCAAGGTAAGAGGGAAAAAACAGGCAAAAAAAGTCATGCTGAAGGCTATGAAGGACGATTTTGACCACCGTTTTGCCGCTCTGGTGGAAAAGGGGGAAATGTGCCTGTTCGGAGCTTATACGGGGACACCGGAGGAAGCCGAGGAGTTCAAAAAGGAGATCGCGGAAGTATTTCCTGGTTACTTCGTGAATGCGGATCCGCTTTCCCTGAGTGTGGCCTGTCATATCGGAAACGGTGCTCTGGCCATTGCCTGTGCCAAACGGGTGACTTTGGATAATTAGATAAAATGAGGGAGAGATATTATGAAGAAACTAATGGAATTACTGGCAGAGGAGCTGTCCGCTGCATTTGAGAAGGCCGGATATGACCCTTCCTATGGAAAAGTGAGCATTTCCAACAGGCCGGATCTGTGTGAGTATCAGTGCAACGGCGCCATGGCAGGAGCAAAGACCTACAAAAAAGCGCCGATCAAGATTGCCGGAGACGTGGTGGAGCAGCTGCAGGGCAGTCCTGCTTTTTCCATGGCGGAAGCAGTGAATCCCGGCTTTATTAATCTGAAGGTGGACAGGAACTATCTGACTGCTTACCTGAATGAAATGAGACAGGATGAGAAGCTGTCTGTCAATACGGCAGAGGAGCCGAAGACCATTATCATTGATTACGGCGGACCAAATGTGGCAAAACCTCTGCATGTGGGACATCTGCGCGCAGCGATCATCGGTGAGAGTCTGAAACGGATGGGCCGGTATATGGGCCATAAGGTCATTGGCGATGTGCACCTGGGAGACTGGGGCCTGCAGATGGGGCTGATCATCACAGAGCTTCGCAGGAGACAGCCGGATCTGGTGTATTTTGACGATGCCTATACCGGAGAATATCCTGCAGAGCCTCCGTTTACCATCGGAGATCTGGAGGAAATCTATCCCATGGCCAGTGCCAGATCCAAGGAAGATGAAGCATATAAAGAAGAAGCGCTGGAGGCTACCTATCAGCTTCAGCAGGGCAAGCCGGGCTACCGGGCACTGTGGAACCATATTATTGCCGTATCTGTTTCGGATCTGAAGAAGAATTATAAACGTCTGCATGTGGAATTCGATCTCTGGAAGGGAGAATCCGATGCCCAGCCGTATATTCCGGAAATGGTACAGGAAATGAAGGACAAAGGCTTTGCCTATGAAGACCAGGGCGCTCTGGTGGTGGATGTGAAGGAAGAGACGGATACCAAAGAAGTGCCGCCCTGTATGATCCTCAAATCCGATGGCGCTGCTCTGTATACGACGACAGATCTGGCCACCATTGTGGAGCGGATGAAGCTGTACCATCCCGATGAGATCATCTATGTGGTAGATAAGCGTCAGGAGATGCATTTTACCCAGGTATTCCGCTGTGCCAGAAAAACAGGTCTGGTGGATACGGATACAGAATTTTTCTTCCTGGGCTTTGGAACCATGAATGGAAAAGACGGAAAGCCCTTCAAGACAAGAGAAGGCGGTGTAATGCGTCTGGAGCACCTGATCGGGGATATTAATGAAGAGATGTTCCATAAGATCGTGGAGAACCGCAGTGTCAAAGACAAGGATGCCCGTCATACGGCTGAGATTGTGGGACTGGCTGCCATCAAATATGGAGATCTGTCCAATCAGGCCACCAAGGATTATGTGTTTGATGTGGATCGTTTTACTTCTTTTGAAGGAAATACCGGGCCATATATCCTGTATACGGTTGTCAGGATCAAGTCAATCCTGAACCGGTATGAGCAGGAAGGGGGCAAAGCAGAGGGAGGACTTCTGCCGGCGGCTTCCGAAAGTGAGAAGGGGCTGATGCTGGCGCTGACCGGTTTTGGCGCGGCAATGGAAGAAGCATATGAGGAGAAAGCGCCTCATAAGATTTGCTCTTATATTTATGAATTATCCAATGCGTTTAACCGTTTCTATCATGAGACGAAAATCCTGGGAGAAGAAGATGAGACGAAAAAAGCTTCCTGGATCCAGCTGCTGAAGCTGACAAAGGAAGTATTGGAAACAGGGATCGATCTTCTGGGATTTGAAGCGCCGGAGAAAATGTAACAGAGACTCGGACTGCGCGGAATGTGCAGTCCTTTTCTGGATTAAAGGAGAGCAGAGGTGAAAGGTCTTGCCTTTCTTTTAAGAAAAAACGCTCCGCAGGGGAGCAGGATGTCCGATGGACATCTGCTTTGCGCCGGCCGGAGTGGAACGGAGACCGGACTTTGGCGGATGCTGCCGGAGCCGGAAAATATTTTGAAGTCAGAGTCTTTATATGGAGCATGTACAGAGAAAGGAAAGCAGAATGAGAAAAATAAAAGAACGGACATTTCCAGGGGTTAGAACAAAGGAAGCCGCTGCCTATGAAGAGGAGCACCGGATACTGGCCAGAAGAGCAGCGGCAGAGGGAATGGTGCTTTTGAAAAATGACGGACAGGTGCTCCCGCTGAAACCGGGAACGGAGCTGGCTCTGTTCGGTGCCGGAGCATCCCGGACGATCAAGGGCGGCACCGGGTCCGGAAATGTGAATGAGAGAAAAAGCGTGAGCATTTTTGAAGGCCTGACAGCTGCAGGCTATGTCATCACGAATCCGGAATGGGTACAGGAGTATGAAGCGATGTATCAGAGGGCCAGGGAGCAGTGGAAGGAAGAGATCCTTCGAAAATCGCAGGCGGATCCGGAGCATTTTTTTGATGTATATTCCACGACCCCATTTTATATGCCGGCGGGTCCCCGGGCCGGAGATTCTCAGACGGATACGGCCATTTATGTGCTCAGCCGCATTGCCGGGGAAGGCAGTGACCGTTTCCATGAACCCGGGGACTATCTTCTGACAGAAGAAGAACATGCCATACTTCAGGATATCTGCGGATTTTATGAGAAAGTGATCGTTGCCGTCAACACCGGCGGGCTGGTGGATCTGTCTTTTCTGGATGAGTTTCCCAACATCTGCGCCCTGCTTCAGATTGTTCAGCCGGGAATGGAAGGCGGCTATGCCTTTGCTGATGTGATCAGCGGGAAGAAGGTTCCCAGCGGCAAACTGGCAGACAGCTGGGCTTACCGCTACGAGGATTATCCCAATGCGGCCACTTTTTCCCATAATAACGGAAATGTGCAGGAGGAGTATTACCGGGAAGGCATCTATGTGGGCTACCGGTATTTTGATTCCTTTGCCGTACCGGTGCGTTATAGCTTCGGATATGGTATGTCCTATACCGAATTTCAGCTGGATACGCTGGGAGCAGAGATCCGGGGAAAAGAAAGACCGGAGATTGCAGTCCGGGTGCGAGTGACCAATACCGGTTCGGTATACAGCGGAAAAGAAGTGGTGCAGGTCTATGCTTCTTTGCCGGAGGGCAGACTGGAGAAAGAATACCGCCGGCTGTGCGGATTTGGAAAAACCGGAGAGCTGGCGCCGGGAGAATCCCGGGAACTGGAGATTTTCTTTGGAGCAGAGGCGCTGGCTTCCTTTGATACGGCTGGCGGAGCGTGGATCCTGGAGCCTGGAATGTATGGCCTGTGGGTGGGAAATTCCCTGGAACACAGCGTTCTGAAAGCTGCTCTTACCCTGACGGAAGAGAAAGTCCTCTCCAGAGTGGAAAATATCTGCCCCCTGCAGCAGCCCCTGCAGGAGCTTACGCTGGATGAAGAGATCCGCCGTGCCCGTTATGAGAAATGGACCAGCCTCTGCAAAGAGCAGGGAATCCGGGAACTGGAGCTGGATCTGAGCAGCGTGGAGACAGAAGTCCTGGATGAGACCAGGGTTCTGGAAGAAGAGGTTGATGAAGCAGCGCAGCTGGTGCGGCAGCTCAGTACAGAGCAATGTGTGCAGCTGGCCACCGGTGATTACCGGAAGGGGCAGGGGAGCAACCTGGGTTCTGCGGGAATTTCTGTGCCGGGTTCCGCCGGAGAGACCAGTTCCTGTGCGCTGGAAAACGGTATTGCCAATATCGTTCTTGCAGACGGACCGGCAGGACTTCGCTTGAATCAGGAATATACGGTCAGGGACGGGAAGATACAGCCCGGTTCCTTTGCGGCCAGTCTGGACCGGGAATTTTTCAGTTCCGAGGAAGAATGTGAGGGCGAGAAATATTACCAGTACTGTACGGCAATCCCGGTGGGAACACTGCTGGCTCAGACCTGGGATCTGGAGCTGGTTGAGCAGCTGGGAAAGATGGTCGGTGCAGAAATGAGGCGTTTCGGTGTGGATCTGTGGCTGGCGCCGGGGATGAACATTCACCGAAATCCTCTGTGCGGAAGAAACTTTGAATATTTCTCGGAAGATCCTCTGATCAGCGGAAAGATGGCTGCGGCTATGACCAAAGGAGTGCAGAGTCAGAAGGGCTGCGGAACCACCATCAAGCATTTTGCCTGCAACAATCAGGAAGACAATCGAATGGGATCCAACAGCATCGTATCGGAACGGGCTCTGCGGGAAATCTATCTGAAGGGATTTGAAATCGCAGTGAAAGAGTCTCAGCCTCTGTCCATTATGACAAGCTATAATCTGATCAATGGCGTGCACGCGGCTAACTGTTATGATCTTTGTACGAAAGCGGCCCGGAGAGAATGGGGCTTTGCCGGCATGATCATGACAGACTGGACCACCACGGAACAGGGGCCGGACTGTACGGCGGCAGGCTGTATGCGGGCAGGCAACGATGTGGTCATGCCGGGACAGCCGTCGGATCATGAAAATCTGAGGGAAGAGCTGGCAGCGGGAACCCTGTCGGAAAAAGATCTGCGGGCCTGCATTACCCGTCTGGTGAGAGTAATTCTGCAGACGGACCGGTATGCCTGAGCAGTGAAAAAGGGAGCTGGATTTTTCCAGACCAGTGATGCCAGGTTTTTCAGACCAGTGATGTTTGAATTTTCAGATCAGTGATGCCAGGGAAGAAGCAGACCGGGGAGGCCGCTTCTTCCCTGGTATTTGTATGGGGCAGGGAAATTGACAGGTCAGGATGGCCGAGTGGGTTGCTGCTGATTTAGGGACCTGTTATTTTAAGCAAAGACAGCCGCCTGCTTTGGGCTTTCGGGGCTTCGGCATGTCCTGCTTCTGTTTTTGGCTGTGTTTTGTTTCTACAGGGGGATTTCTGAAATTTCCCCTGTGTACAGGCACAGTTTGTTACGTGTGAGAATAGGATTTTGGGAATCTCCCCCGTACCTGGACACGGTTTAGTACGTGTGAGATTGGGATTTTGGGAATCTCCCCCGTACCTGGACACGGTTTAGTACGTGTGAGAATAGGATTTTGGGAATCTCCCCCGTACCTGGGCATGGTTTGTTACGTGTGAGATTGGGATTTTGGGAATCTCCCCCGTACCTGGACATGGTTTGTTACGTGTGAGATAGAGATTTCCGTAATTACACCTGTATGTGAACACAGTTTGTTACGTGTGAGAATAGGATTTTGGGAATCTCCCCCGTACCTGGATACGGTTTAGTACGTGTGAGAATAGGATTTTGGGAATCTCCCCCGTATCTGGACACAGTTTAGTACGTGTGAGATTGGGATTTCTGAAATTTCCCCTGTACAGAAGGAAAATTCCAGGGTGCAGTTAGAGGATATTCGGAATGCTACCATATAACCGGTGTCTATTATGTGGTGGGAGCGGAAAGTAGGCAGTAACCAATAAACCTGATGTCTGTGGAAAAGTGGGTGTCTGTTTATCAGCAGAAATTTCCATCTTGTCAAAAAGCAGAATCTATGGTAAGCTGAGAACATATCGTTCTGAAAATAAAAATTCTTTTGCCGCTGTTCAGGCGGCAGTCACAGATCCGGCAATCTGCCGGATATCAATTCCAGATGTATTTCCATATAGGCCATAAGTGCATATTGTGTACAGACCGAAGTCGGCGAAGAACGGCGCAGCAGATGGAACTGCAGGCGATGCGATCGTTGGAACAGGGGGGAAGTGGGCAGGTATCCTTGGATACACGGATCAACAGAGAGCAGGCAGTAAATTGATAGCAGAGGTGAGGAAGATCAGCGAAACAGGAAAGATCCTTCGGGGGAAATATTGTCTTTTGCAGGAGATCGGGAGAGGCGGAGAGGGAGTCGTCTATCTGGCGCGGGATACGGAGCTGGGCAAACGATGGTGCATCAAATGCACGGAGAAGTCTCCGGGAATCCGGCTGCTGTGTCAGCTGGAGCATGACCATCTGCCGCAGGTGGTGGATTATTGGGAAGAGGAAAACTGTGCGGTGCTTGTAATGGAATATATCGCAGGGAAGACGCTGCAGGAGGTGCTGCGGGCTGGAACAGTAACCAGAAGACAGGGGATGGAATGGACCAGGCAGCTGCTGCATGTAGTCTCCTACCTTCACAGACAGTCACCGCCGCTGCTTCATGGAGACCTGAAGCCGGAGAATCTGATGATCTCCACGGAAGGGCAGCTGTATCTCATTGATTTTGGAAGCGCCAGGCTTCTGGAGAGTGACCGCAGGGGTGAGCAGAAAGGTACGAAGGAGTTTGCTGCACCGGAACAGTGGGAAGGAAAACGGAGCATAGAAAGTGATATTTATGGTTTGGGCAAGACGCTGGAGCTCCTGTGGAAACAGGCAGAGGGGAACCGGTGCAGGATGAATGCAGTATGGAGAAAATGCACAAGAAAAAAAGCAAAAGACCGTTTTCATGATTGCCGGGAACTGGAACAGGAATTGGAGCATTGTTTTACTGTTATGGAACGGCCGAAGCAGGATTCTTTTCATCTGCTTTTGGTGACGGCCGGACTTCTGGTGATGCTGTTTACGGGAATCTCCCTGAACCGGGCCGGTATGATGCAAACAGAAGGGGAAAGCTTCGAGGATGGCAGCGGGAGCGGTGAGACGGTGCAGGAAGAAGAGATGGAAGGCGAGTCTCCATGGGTGTCTCTGCACAGGCAGGTTGTGGACTTCTTTTCCGAAGAGGATGACCGGCGGAGACGAAAGGTGTATGCGGCAGTTATGAAGATGGGAGAACACTGGCTGATGGCAGAGAGGGGTGCAGAGCGGAGCCATGTTCTGTTGCTTCTGGCACAGGTATGTGAAAAACAGGAAGAAAATGACCAGGCGGAAATGTTTTACCGGGAATGGATTCAGGACAATCCAGAGGAAGGGGAGGGAATCGCTCTTTATGGATTGATGCTGCTTCGGCAGGAACAGACAGAATTGTCCTGGAAGCTGTATCAGGAGAATCGGCAGGTACTGGGGAAAAGTGATAGCCGCAATGTGGAAATCTGGCAGGAAAAACTCAGGAAATGGAGGAAAGAATATGCAGCGGAGGAATCATAGAAAAAGTCTGGAAAAGAACTGCAGAATGAGCAGGAAGCGAAGAAGTGGATGGATGCTGTGGGCTGTGATAGAAATTCTTCTTTTGGCGGGGATGGTTCCGGTGCAGGCGGCCCAGGTGGATTTGGGAGGCTTTGAAATTACCGTGGGAGAGGGGAGCAGCCGTCCCACACCAACGGCTGGTGCGGGGACTGGGGAATCCACAGTCCGTCCCACTGCAAAGCCTACTGTGAAGCCCACGGTTAAACCTACGGCTTGGCCTACTGTAAAGCCTACTGTGAAACCCACGAGCAGGCCGACTGTGAAGCCCACGGCCCGGCCAACTG
>UQMI01000007.1 GCA_900542045.1 uncultured Blautia sp. | reverse complement strand
AAGGCATAGCCAGTCTGTATTGACTATATATAGAGAATACCTCTGAAAAAAAGTCTTGTAAAGAGATAGAGAGATAGTTTGCGCTTTTTTACATGATCAGTTTATCAGAAACGATATGAGAGATGTAATAACAGGAGTGTAAAAGGTAGCAATACTCGTGGATAGTTCATGAAACAACCCTGAGATCTTTGCAATTGTTGTTGACAAGATAATTTTTCGCTGTTATAATACCAGCATGAACAAAGGCGTTCTTATCCGGAGGAATTCCAGGTAGGTGCGCCTTTTTGTATTTCAAAAAGAATGCCGGATCTTTTTTTAATATAAACACATCATGAGGATGGAGACGGCCTGCCAGAGGCAGTCTGGGGCAGGTATCTGACAATCCTGAAAATGTGGTTCATAGAATCTGCCTGCAGCGGCGGACAGATAGAAAAGGAGATAAAATATGGGGAATTATACCAGAGAACAGATCATGGATATGGTGGACGATGAAGACGTGGAATTTATCCGTCTGCAGTTCACGGATATGTTCGGAAATCTAAAGAATATTGCAGTAACGTCCAGCCAGCTGGAGAAAGCCCTGGATAACTTATGTACAATCGAGGGATCCTCCATTGAGGGATTCGACAGGAGCGGAGAAGAAGATCTGTACCTGCATCCGGACCTGGATACCTTCTGTATTCTTCCCTGGCGCCCACAGCAGGGGAAAGTAGCCAGATTCCTCTGTGATGTGTATCACGCAGACGGGAAGCCGCTAAAAGAAAGTTCCAGGTATATTTTCCGGCAGGTACTGAAAGAGGCAGAGAAACTGGGCTATACCTTCCGGGCAGAACCGGAGTGTGAATTCTTTCTGTTTCATACAGATGAAAATGGGATTCCCACAACACTGACCCATGAAAAGGCCGGGTATCTGGATATCGGACCCATGGATCTGGGAGAGAATGCCAGAAGGGACATCGTACTGACTCTGGAGGAAATGGGATTCGAGATCGAGTCTTCACATCATGAGGTGGCTCCGGCCCAGCATGAGATTGATTTCCGCTACGGCAAGGGAATGAAGATCGCGGATGATGTGATGACCTTTAAGATGGCGGTGCGGACCGTGGCCAAACGTCATGGACTCCATGCCACCTTCATGCCGAAGCCCAAGGCAGATGTGAATGGGTCCGGCATGCATATGAAGATGACTTTGACAAAAGATGGAAAGAATGTGTTCTATGATGGAAAGGATAAGAATGGTCTGAGCAAGGAAGCCTATTATTTTATCGGAGGGATCCTGAAGCATATTCGCGGCATGTGTCTGGTGACCAATCCCCTGGTAAATTCTTACAAACGGCTGGTTCCCGGATTTGAGGCGCCCACAGCTTTGTCCTGGTCGGTGAAAAATGGTTCCCATCTGCTGCGGATTCCCTCAGGAAAAGGTGAAAACTGCAAGATCGAGCTGAAATCGCCGGATGCGTCTGCCAATCCGTATCTGACCCTGGCCCTTTGTCTGGCGGCGGGACTGGATGGGATACGGAATCGGATCGAACCGGTGGAGCCGGTAAAGGAACGGTTTGATCAGCTGCCCGGTGAGGTGCAGGATTCTTTTGAAAAAATGCCGGGGACACTGCAGGAAGCTATCCTGGCATTTGAGAAGGATGAATTTGTGCAGGAGGTTCTGGGAAAAGGATTCTGCAGACAGTATCTGCGGGCAAAGAAACAGGAGTGGATGGAATATACCAGACAGGTAAGCCAGTGGGAGCTGGAGCAATATCTGTATTGTAACTAGGTGTAAAGCAGGTCAGGAGGAGAAACATGGGCAGTATCGTAATTGTGTTTTCTAAAATAGAAGATGCGAAGAAGATCCGAAGCCTTCTGACAACCCGTGGATTTGAAGTGGCAGCGGTGTGCAGTACCGGGGCCCAGGCACTGCAGGAAATGAACCAGTGCAGCGGTGGTCTGCTTATCAGCGGATATCGCCTGACGGATATGTATTATCTGGATCTGTTCGAGTATATGCCAAAGGGCTTCGAAATGCTGCTGATGGGATCACGGACAGTGATCAGTGATTGCCCTTCTGGAATTCTTTCTGTGGAAGTGCCGGTGAAGGCTTTTGATTTTTTTAATACGGTCCGCATGATACTGGAACGGACGGAAAGCAGGCGCCGGAAGGATAAAAAACCCAGAAGGAGAAATGAACGGGAACAAAATTATATCCGCAATGCAAAGTTTTTACTGATGGAACGGAATCACATTTCAGAAGAGGAGGCCCATCGTTACATACAGAAATGCAGTATGGACACGGGCACAAATATGGTAGAGACAGCCCAGATGATCCTGCGGCTGATGTTGGATGAGGACTGAAAAATACGGCATAGTAGGGATATGCGGTAAGAAAGGAAGATAAGGTATTATGTACGAGATCAACAAAAATTATTTAAAGCTTCCCGGAAGCTTTCTGTTTTCCGGAATTGCAAAGAAAGTAGCGGCTTATCAGGAGGCCAATCCCCAGAAATCGGTGATTCGTCTGGGAATCGGCGATGTGACCCAGCCTCTGGCTCCGGCCATTATCCAGGCCCTTCACAAAGCAGTGGATGAGATGGCAGATGCAGCCACTTTTCACGGCTATGCGCCGGATCTGGGCTATGAATTTCTGAGAAATGCCATTGCAAAAAATGACTATCAGGACCGGGGATGCCAGATCAGTCCCGATGAGATTTTTGTCTCAGACGGAGCAAAATGCGACTCCGGAAATATCCAGGAGATCTTCAGCCTGAACAATAAGATTGCAGTTTGCGACCCGGTTTATCCGGTATATGTGGATACCAATGTCATGGCTGGAAGGACCGGGGATTATAATAAAGAAAAAGACAATTTTGACGGCGTGATTTACATGCCCTGCACCAGCGAAAACGGATTTGCGCCGGAGCTGCCTCAGGAGACACCGGATCTGATCTATCTGTGTTTCCCCAATAATCCCACCGGGGCAACACTGACCAGAGACCAGCTTCAGGAATGGGTGGATTATGCCAACAAAAACGGAGCGGTCATTATTTACGATGCAGCTTACGAGGCCTATATTTCAGAAGAAGATGTTCCCCATTCCATTTATGAGTGCCAGGGAGCCAGGACCTGTGCCATTGAGCTCCGCAGTTTTTCCAAAAATGCCGGATTCACCGGTGTGCGTCTGGGCTTTACTGTAGTGCCGAAAGAGCTGGAACGGGACGGCGTATCCCTGAACAGTCTTTGGGCAAGACGGCACGGCACCAAATACAACGGGGCTCCGTACATTGTACAGAGAGCCGGAGAGGCTGTGTATTCTCCGGAAGGAAAGGCACAGTTAAAAGAGCAGGTGGGTTATTATATGAAGAATGCGCAGGTGATCTACCAGGGACTGAAAGATGCCGGCTATGAAGTGTTCGGAGGCGTCAATGCGCCGTATATCTGGATGAAGACTCCGGATGGCATGACTTCCTGGGAATTCTTTGATCATCTGCTGGAGAAAGCTAATGTGGTGGGAACTCCGGGTTCCGGTTTCGGACCCCACGGAGAAGGGTATTTCCGCCTGACCGCCTTTGGAACCCACGAAAATACCGTGGAGGCCATTGAGAGAATCAAACGTATGTAAGAAAACGGACCGGAAGCAGAAGATACCTGCAGGGGTCCGTCAAAAATAAAAAGGCAGAGAAGGAGACTCTGTATGGGGAACCTGACAGGAAGCCGGCGTCACCGACTGAGAGCGCGGGCAGAGGGGAAGCATACAACAGGGAACACTCCGGAGCCGGCAGTTCGAAAGCTATGGGAACATGGGCGTAGGGCTGCACGTGGGTGAGCGTTAATCCGATAAAAGAGAGGCCGGAATGTACCATTCCGGCAAAGCGGGTGGTACCGCGGATCTGAAGAATCCGTCCCGGAAGCGTCTGGAAAGACAGAGGCTTCCGGGATTTTTTGTTTCATAGAGAGGCAGAAAATTCCGGGAGCCAGTCTGAAAATAAAGAGATGGAGGAATTTAGCATGGAATTTATGAAAGGCATTCAACCGAAAGAAACAATGGAGTTACAGGAAATTCTGCAGTGTACAGAAGAAGGCAGAGAAGTAAAGACAGAGGGAGCGATCCATAATATCCGCAAAATGGGGGAAGTCACTTTTATAATCCTGCGAAAGAGGGACGGACTGCTGCAGGCAGTATACGAAGAAGGATGCTGCAGGACTCCTCTGCGGGAATTCAAGGAAGCCCAGGCAGTGCGCGTGGCGGGCGTGCTGAAAAAAGAAGAGCGGGCACCCCATGGAGTGGAGCTTCGTCTTACTGCTGCAGAAATTCTCTCCAGTCCTGCGGCGCCCATGCCTCTTGCTGTTTCAAAATGGAAGATGAACACATCTCTGGAAGCCCGGCTGAATATGCGTTCTATTTCCCTTCGCAATGTGCGGGAACGGGCGAAGTTTAAAATCCAGGAAGGAATCACCAGAGGTTTCCGGGATTTCCTCTATGAGCAGGGATTTACAGAAATTCATACACCCAAGATTGGAGCCAAAGGCGCAGAGGGCGGTTCCAATATGTTTAAACTGTCTTATTTTCATAAGCCTGCAGTGCTGGCCCAGAGCCCACAGTTTTATAAGCAGATGATGGTGGGGGTTTTTGACCGGGTCTTTGAGACCGGACCGGTTTTCCGTGCAGAGAAACACAACACCAAGCGGCACCTCAATGAATATACCAGCCTGGATTTTGAAATGGGATATATTGACAGCTTTACGGAAATCATGGCCATGGAGACAGGGTTTCTTCAGTATACGATGGATCTGCTGGAAAAAGACTATGCCAAAGAGCTGCAGCTTCTGGGGGTAACGCTTCCTAAGACAGATGAAATTCCTTCCGTCCGTTTTGACGAGGCGAAGAAGCTGGTGGCGGAAAAATACGGACGTAAAATAAAAAATCCTTTCGATCTGGAGCCGGAAGAAGAGCTGCTGATCGGAAAATATTTTCAGGAAGAATATGGAGCGGATTTTGTGTTTGTTACCCATTATCCTTCTAAGAAACGTCCGTTTTACGCAATGGACGATCCGGAAGATCCAAGGTATACATTAAGCTTTGACCTGCTTTTCCACGGATTGGAGATCACCACAGGCGGACAGCGGATTCACGACTACCAGATGCTGGTGGATAAGGTGGCAGCCAGAGGAATGGAACAGGAGGGAATGGAGCAGTATCTGGATACTTTTAAATATGGAATGCCGCCCCATGGAGGTCTGGGCATTGGACTGGAGCGGCTGACCATGCAGCTTCTGGGAGAAGACAATGTGAGAGAGACCTGTCTGTTTCCAAGGGATCTGGGACGGCTGGAACCATAGAGCACAGGCGTGAGGAGCAGACATAAAGCATGGAAAACGACAGGATGCAGAAAGTCAGGAGGATGCGAAAATGGCAAAGAAGATCGATGATGAAACAATGGAATATGTAGAAATTCTGGCAAAGCTGAAACTCTCTCCCGCAGAGCGGGAACAGGCGAAGACAGATATGCAGAAAATGCTGGATTATGTAGATAAATTAAATGAGCTGGATACGGAGGGCATAGAGCCCATGACTCATCTGTTTCCCGTGCATAATGTGTTCCGGGAGGATGAAGTGACCAATGGCGACTGCCGTGCAGAAATGCTGGCCAATGCGCCGAAACAGAAAGAAGGACAGTATCAGGTGCCAAAGACTGTGGAATAGGAGGGAATGAAATGGAGCTGATTCAATTGAGTGCGTGCAAGCTGGGGGAACAGATCCGTGCAGGAAAAGTAGGGGTCCGGGAAGCGGCTCTGGCTTATCTGAAACAGATAGAGAAACAAGAGCCGGCAGTGCATGCCTATCTGGATATCGAAAGAAAAAGAGTGCTGAAGCGGGCGGATGAGGTACAGCAGGGAATACGGGAGGGAAAATATACAGGACCTCTTGCGGGAGTTCCCCTGGCGGTGAAGGACAATATCTGTACCAGCGGGATTCCCACCACCTGCGCTTCCAGGATTCTGGAACATTTCATTCCGCCGTATTCGGCTGCAGCTGTGGAAAATCTGGAAAAAGCCGGAGCCGTGTTTCTGGGCAAGACCAATATGGATGAGTTTGCCATGGGAAGCACCACAGAGACGTCTGCTTTTGGCGTGACTCGAAATCCCTGGGATCTGGAACATGTGCCAGGGGGATCTTCCGGCGGCTCCTGCGCGGCAGTGGCAGCAGGAGAAGCCTGTTACGCTCTGGGATCTGACACAGGCGGTTCCATTCGCCAGCCCAGTGCCTACTGCGGTGTGGTGGGACTTAAGCCCACCTATGGAACCGTATCCCGGTATGGCCTGATTGCTTATGGGTCTTCTCTGGATCAGATCGGTCCCATCGGGAAGAATGTGGAAGACTGCGCGGCAGTTCTGGAAGCCATCGCCTCTCATGATGTGCGGGACAGTACCTCCGCCGTAAGGAATGATACAGATTTTACCAGAGGTCTGGTGGATAATATCCGGTCCATCCGTATTGGAATTCCCAAAGAATATCTGGCAGAGGGAATCACGCCGGGGGTGAAAAATGCGGTTATGGATGCGCTGAAGATTATGACGGCGGAAGGCGCCCGGATCGAATTCTTTGACCTTGGTATGGTGGATTATGTGATACCGGCCTATTACATCATTGCCTCCGCAGAAGCCAGCTCCAATCTGGAACGGTTTGACGGTGTCAAATACGGCTATCGCACGAAGGAATATGAGGACCTCCATGATATGTATAAGAAAAGCCGCAGCGAAGGATTTGGAGAAGAAGTAAAGCGAAGGAGCATGCTGGGCTCCTTTGTGCTCAGCTCCGGTTATTACGATGCTTATTATCTGAAAGCGCTTCGGGTGAAGGCTATGATCAAACAGGCCTTTGACAGGGCCTTTGAAAAGTATGATGTGATCCTGGCGCCGGCATCCCCCGCCACAGCCCCCCGGATAGGTGAAAGTCTGAAAGATCCGCTGCAGATGTATCTGGGAGATATTTATACGGTGGCTGTGAATCTGGCCGGACTGCCGGGAATCAGTGTTCCCTGCGGTATGGATGAGAATGGGCTGCCGGTGGGGCTGCAGTTTATCGGTGACTGTTTCCAGGAAAAGAAGATCCTGCAGGCGGCTTATTCCTTTGAGCAGATGCGGGGCAAATGGGAACTGGCATACGAAAGTAAGGAGGGAAAATAAGTCATGGCAAAGCAATATGAGACAGTGATCGGTCTGGAGGTTCATGTGGAGCTGGCCACAAAGACCAAAATTTTCTGCGGCTGTTCCACGGAATTCGGCGCAGCTCCCAATACCCACACCTGTCCGGTCTGCACCGGAATGCCGGGAGCACTTCCTGTTCTGAATAAAAAAGTGGTGGAGCTGGCTTTAGCCGTGGGTCTGGCGTCCAACTGTCAGATCCACCAATACTGCAAATTTGACCGGAAGAATTACTTTTATCCCGACAATCCGCAGAATTATCAGATTTCTCAGCTGTATCTGCCCATCTGCCACGATGGATGGCTGGAGATCGAGGCAGGTTCCGGAAAGAAAAGAGTGGGGATCCATGAAATCCACATGGAAGAAGACGCAGGCAAACTGATCCACGATGAATGGGAAGACTGCTCTCTGGTGGATTACAACCGAAGCGGCGTTCCCCTGATCGAGATCGTATCGGAGCCGGATATGCGCAGTGCCGATGAGGTCATTTCCTATCTGGAAAAGCTGCGGCATATCATCCAGTATCTGGGAGCTTCCGACTGTAAACTGCAGGAAGGTTCCATGCGTGCGGATGTGAATCTGTCTGTCCGGGAAGCGGGAAGTGAGACTTTCGGCACGAGGACGGAGATGAAGAACCTTAACTCTTTTAAGGCCATTGCCCGGGCCATTGAAGGAGAGAGAGAACGTCAGATTGAGCTCCTGGAGGAAGGAAAAGCTGTGATACAGGAAACCAGGAGATGGGATGACAACAAGGAAGCGTCTCATGCCATGCGTTCCAAGGAAGATGCCAAAGACTACCGGTATTTTCCGGATCCGGATCTTCCGCCAGTGGTGATCAGCGGGGAATGGCTGGAGGATCTGCGCGGCCGGCAGCCGGAGCTGCGGGAAGAACGGGCGCTGCGTTATCAGCAGGAGTACGGACTTTCCGCTTACGATGCGGAGATCATCACGGAAAGCCGTCATCTGGCCGATCTGTTTGAAGAGACGGCAGAATTCTGCGGCAATGCCAAAAAAGCCGCCAACTGGTTCATGGGAGAGACCCTTCGTCTGATGAAAGAGAGGGCCATGGAACCGGAGCAGGTCACTTTTACACCGGAGCACCTGGCCGATCTGATCCGGGAAACAGAGAAAGGAACGGTCAATAACCAGGTGGCCAAGAAAGTATTTGAAAAGATCTTTGATGAGGATGTGGAACCGCTGGCTTATATTGAGGCCCATGGACTGAAGACGGTACAGGATACCGGCCTTCTGGAAGAGGTACTGGAGAAGGTGATCGCTTCCAATGAGAAGGCGGCAGGGGAGTTCCGAAGCGGCAAGGAAAAAGTGCTGGGCTTCCTGGTGGGACAGGTCATGAGAGAAATGAAGGGCAAAGCAGATCCCTCCCAGGTGGGAGAGATGCTGCGTGAAAAACTGAAAGCCTAGGGGGCCCCGGGACAGCAGAGACAGAAATCTGTTACTTTTCCGAGGACCGGGAGGCCGGATTTTCCCGTCTGCGGCGGACGGCATTAGAAACGGCTCTGACCAGAGCCATGGCTGCTAGTGCCGACAGTATGCCGATCAGGATTCCTGCAAGGACATCGGTGGGATAATGTACACCCACATATAATCTGGAAAAAGCGATCAGTGCAGCCAGGATCAGGGCAGGAATCCCCCATTTCTTTGGGGCCATGCGGAAATAAACAAAAGCCGAGGCGAAAGAAGCACAGGAATGTCCGGATGGAAAAGAAAAATCTGATTGCCGTTCCACCAGGATACGCAATCCTTCAATGACTTCGTAAGGCCGGGTACGAGCCACGATATTTTTCAGACCTACATTCACGAACAGGGCCCCGATGCCCATGGCAATGAGGGCGGTAAGGCCCATGAGCCGTGTCTTTTTGGGAATCAGAAGGCCCAGGGCAAGTACGATCCAGAACCAGCCGCCGTTTCCAAGCATGGTAACGGTGGTCCAGAATCCGTTCATCCAGTCCTGTCTGATGAATTCCTGCACAAACAGCAGAAATTTCCCATCTAATTCAAATAATAGTTCCATTTATATTTTCCTTTCTCCTGAGAATTGTGTTATGCTGTTGATATGACGATACTATACAGGGTATAAAAAAAAATGTCAAATAGTCATGTGCTGTTTCGTTATATTGGACGCCGGGAACAAAAGATCAGAATCATGCGAAAGCACAGGGCAGACAGAATGCCTGCTTTGACACTTAGCCCCCAAATTATAAAAAAAGTAAAAAGAACTTGCAATGTAAGAAAAGATATCATAGAGTATTGCATAAGTCATTTTTGTATCTGATAGAAGAAAGAGGAGAACAGCACATACAAACAAAGGAGAAAAAGTATGCAGACAAGAAAAGAAATGAAACGAAGGGCCAGGCAGACGGTGCGCGGCCATTGGGGAATTCTGGTAGCGGTGTGTCTGATTGCGGCTTTTCTGGGAACGGAATTTTCCAATTCGCTGTCATTGATCTATCATTATCGCGGCGGAGTCGCGGCGGAGAGTGAGGCCACAGAGTATTCCGGAATGACCACTGGTGTTTACCGGGCAATCATGACGGACGCCCTGGTAACGGCCCTGTCCGGGGATGTGGAAGAGGGCAAGAAGATATCGCGGGAACGAACGGATGAAGCGGTACAGCGAACCAGGGACGGGGAAGGAAATCCGGCGCTGGGGAGAAGCAGAGGTTTTGCGGCCAGAATAGTGAACGGTGTGGCTTCCGGTTCTTTCCTGGTGGAGGCTGTGGCAGCATTCCGTGGAATCGGGGCTTCTACCAATGTGGTCCTGGTTCTGTTTATCCTGCTGGCTCTGGGACTGGGCTTTCTGGTCTGGTTTTACCTGGTCAATATGTATACAGCGGTTTCCAGACGGATTTTTCTGGAGAGCCGTATGTATGAAAAGGTGCCGATCCAGAGATTTCTGGTATTTATACGGATACGCAGATGGCATAATGTATCAAAGGTAATGTTTATGACATCCGTATTCTATTTCCTGTGGTCTTTAACTATAGTAGGACAGGTCATAAAGAAATATTCTTATTATATGGTGCCGTATATTGTGGCAGAAAATCCGGATATTAGCTGGAGAGAAGCCATTACGCTTTCACGGAAAATGATGAATGGCCACAAATGGGAATGTTTTGTTTTTGAGCTTTCCTTCCTTCCCTGGGAACTGCTGGACAACCTGACTCTGGGAATCCTTCGGATTTTATATGTGAATCCTTATGAGGTGGCTGCTTTTACAGAGTATTATGCGAACCTGCGGGAAATTGCCAAACAGAACAATCTGGAGGGAAGTCAACTGCTCAATGATCAGTATCTGTTTGAAAAGGCAGATCATCAGACCCTGGAAAAGGCTTATGAAGATGTGGTTGCTCTGTCCAGAATACCGGAAGTTAAGCTGCCGTTGAGGGGAATCCGAAGCTTTATGGCAAGAGCTTTTGGAATCACGATCTTTAACCGGACAGATGAAGAACAGTATATGGCATCTGAAGAACGAAAACTCCGGGTGCTGGTTATGGAAAATATCGTAGCGGGGAAAAGTTATCCGGGACGGCTGTTCCCAATTCCGGAGAGCCAGAAGAACCGGATGGTGGAAAATATCCATTATCTGCGGCATTATTCAATCCCCACTCTTATTTTCCTGTTCTTTATCTTTTCCTTTATCGGATGGATCTGGGAAGTGAGCCTTCACTTGGTGCTGGATGGAGCATTTGTGAACCGGGGTGTCCTGCGGGGACCTTGGCTGCCCATTTATGGAGCCGGCGGCGTACTGATCCTTATGCTGCTGAACAAGCTTCGCAGAAGGCCGGTTCTGGAATTTCTGGCAATTCTGGTGTTGTGCGGCTTTGTGGAATACGTAACTTCCTATGTATTGGAAGTGACGCAGAACGGCACAAAATGGTGGGATTACAGCGGATATTTTCTGAACCTCAACGGACGTATCTGCGCGGAAGCACTGCTGATCTTCGGACTGGGAGGCATTGCCATTGTCTATCTGGCAGCGCCGCTTCTGGATAATTATCTCCGAAGGATTCCTTTCCGTATCAGTGTGCCTGTGTGCGCGGTGCTGCTGGCAATTTTCCTGGTAGATTCTGTCTATTCCCTGCAGAATCCAAACACGGGTAAAGGAATTACAGACTATCATGGAGCGGCTGTAGAACAAAGGGAGGTGATGGAACATGATCGCGGTTTTTCTGGCTCCGCTTTATATCATACTGTGTATCTATCTGGGCTGGCGTCTGATCCGATGGATGCGAAGCTGTCATGATCTGTTCGGGAGAAAAGGCGTCCAGGTTCTGGTGCTGCTGGTCTTTGTGTTTGCGGCGGCAAGCCCGCTGACAGCGTTTTTGCTGCCGGCATCGCCCATTCGGACTGCTCTGAAGCAGCTGGGCAATTACTGGCTGGGGATTCTGCTGTATCTGCTGCTGGTCCTGGCTGTGGCTGAGCTGCTGCGTCTGTTTCTGAAGAAGGTATCCTTTCCGGGAAAAGAAAAGCTGTTTTCGCGGAAAGGCAGTGCTGCGGCAGGGATTGTCTGTGTGCTCTGTCTTGTACTGGTCAGTGTGTACGGCATTCTCAATGCCAGGAATATCCGGACCACGGATTATACGGTAAAAATAGAAAAAGACGGGGGAAATCTGGAAAAGTTACATATTGTCCTGGTGGCAGATCTGCATCTGGGCTACAATACCGGCAGTACAATGATGGCGCAGATGGTGAATAAGATCAACCAGCAGGATCCGGATCTGGTCGTCATAGCCGGAGATATTTTTGATAATGAATTTGAGGCCATTCCAGATCCCGAAAAAACAGCGCAGACTCTTCGGGGAATTCAGTCCAGATATGGTGTGTACGCCTGTTATGGTAATCACGATATTCAGGAAAAGATCCTGGCCGGTTTCACCTTTGAGCAGGAAGAAAAGAAGGTAAGTGACCCGCAGATGGATGCCTTTCTGGAAGATGCTGGAATTGAATTGCTGAGAGATGAAGGTGTGCTCATTGAGAATTCGTTTTATCTGTATGGACGGCCGGATTATGCAAGGCCGGGCCGGGGAATTACGGTCCGGAAGACACCGGAGGAGATTACGGCACAGATGGATCTGTCTAAACCGGTGATCGTGATTGATCACCAGCCCAAGGAACTGGAGGAACTGGCGCAGGCGGGAGTGGATCTGGATCTGTGCGGACATACGCATGATGGACAGGTGTTTCCGGGAAATATTCTGGTAAGCCTTATGTGGGAAAATTCCTGCGGATATCTGCGAAAGGGAGAGATGCATAATATTGTCACCTCCGGTGTGGGGGTATTTGGTCCAAATATGCGGGTGGGTACCAGAAGTGAGATCTGCAGTATATGGGTAGAATTTCAGTAAAATAATCGGGAATTTGTTATGGATTGAAGCGGCGCAGGATGTCTGACAGACAGCTGCGCTGCTATTTTTTCTATAAAATCCCGGCAGAAAATCCTGGAATGGTCTGCCGCTTTGGGGAATATGCTGTTAAAAAGTCTGCAGGAGAAGGAAATGGCAGAGACACAGCCCATACCTCCGGTAAATGAGAACTATGCGGATTATATCGTACAGTACAGCAAGAATATTCACGGTCCCATGGAATATACGTCGGATGCCAATTTTCAGATCATTGACGGCAATTTTGCGGTACTCTATGTACCAATGGCGGAAACCGGTCCGCCGCAGATTAATAATTACAGTTATAACAGTATCCCCAAATGCTACACGTATATGGATACAGAGGGGCTGAACAGTTCCGGGATTCTCCGGCTGCATGAGCAGCCGTATCTTCGGCTCCGGGGGCAGGGAACAGCAGTGGCCATTGTGGATTCTGGTATCGATTATACCCATCCGGCATTTAAGAAAGGAAACCAGACGCGGATCGCAGCTATCTGGGATCAGAGTCTTCCGGAAAATGGAACAGAACAGGTGCCTTACGGAAGGGAATTTACCGGGGAACAGATACAGGCGGCATTGGACAGCGGAAATCCAGGAGAACTGGTTCCCTCTGTGGATACAGACGGCCACGGCACATTTCTGGCGGGAATTGCCGCCGGAAGCAGCCTGCCGGCATCGGATTTTTCAGGGGCTGCACCGGAAGCAGAGATTATTGTAGTGAAGTTGAAACAGGCCAAAGAATATCTGCGGCAGTTTTATCTGATCCCTCGGGATACGGCGGCTTATCAGGAGAATGACATTATGCTGGGGATCTGGTATGCCATTCGCAAGGCGCGGGAACGGGGCCGGTCTCTGGCGGTCTGTATCGGGATGGGAACAAATCTCGGCTCTCATCTGGGCGGGAGTCCTCTGGCCAGATATATGAACAATGCTACCCATTACACACAGAATGTGGTGGCTGTAGCGGCAGGCAATGAAGGAAATACCAGAAATCATTTTTATGGAGTGGCTGGAGAGAAGGAGGAACAGGTTGCTGCAGAATTACGGGTGGGAGAGAATACGCAGGGATTTGTTCTGGAACTGTGGGGACAATCTCCCAGATTTTACAGTCTGCGGATTCAGTCTCCCACGGGAGAGAGCCATCCGGTGGCTGCTGTGCGGGGAAATGGAACGCAGAAACTTACGTTTGTTTTTGTGGAAACCACCATAGAGGTCAGTTATGTGGCTGTGGAACGGGAAAGCGGAGAGAGCCTGTTTTTCTGCCGGTTTATAAAACCGGCTCCAGGTGTATGGCAATTTCTGGTTTCCGGTGAATATGGTCAGAAGATGCCATTTCATCTTTGGCTGCCAGCGGAACCATTTATTAACGCAGAGACCTATTTTCTGCAGCCGTCCCCTTATACTACAGTCACAGATCCGGGCAACGGGGCTGATGTGATCACAGTCACCGCTTATAACGACCAGGACGGCAGTCTGTATCTGGGAGCCAGCAGAGGGTATACGGCTTCCGGTTACGTCAAGCCGGATCTGGCTGCTCCCGGCGTGGATATTCTGGGACCTGACACAAAAGGCGGATTTACAGTGCGGTCAGGGACCAGTATTGCGGCGGCACAGACAGCCGGAGCGGCGGCCCTGCTGTTTGAATGGGCCATTGCCAGAGAAAATGCGCCGTTTCTCAATGGAACCAATGTAAAAAACTATCTGATTCGCGGTGCCGCAAGGAAAGAAGAGCTGACTTATCCCAATCCCAACTGGGGCTATGGGACGCTTGATCTATACCGTGTTTTTGAGGAATTTCTCTGACAAAAACAGATGTTATCTGGCCCCACAGGCAGGGAACGTGTTGGGTTCGGACTTTTCTGGACAGAGAATAAAGGGAAGGAAAAGGGATATCCTAATAGGCAGGATATCCTCTTTTTTGCTTAACAGAAAAACAGAACATTCTGCTCTGAATTTCCTGTCACATAAAAACGCTCCGCGGGGGCGCAAGATGTCCGGTGGACATCTGCTTTGCGCCGACCGGAGTGGAAAGCTCTGTGTCTGCGAATTTTTTTGAGAAAACCGCTTCTTTACAAAATTGGATAAAAAAGGTATAATATAGCCGCATCATAAAAACTGATGACCGGAATCCAGTAATTGTACAGGGACCGGTACAGATCATTGTATCCCCGGAAAGGAGATTTTAAGATGAAAATATTATTTTATGGAACGAAAAATTATGATGAACAGTTTTTTGAAAGATTACTGCCGGAATTTCCGGAAATTCAGATGAAATTTATAGAAGCAAATATTCATGAAGAGACAGCCTGGCTGGCCAGGGGCTATGACGCTATCTGCGCCTTTGTAAATGCAGACCTGGGCCGGGATGTAATGGAAGTTCTGCATGAGACCGGTGTGAAGCTGATCCTCATGCGCTGTGCCGGCTACAACAATGTGGATCTGGAAACGGCGAAGAAATACGGGATCCGGATCCTGCGTGTACCCAGCTATTCTCCGGAGGCGGTGGCGGAACATGCCATGGCACTGGCCCTTACGGCCAATCGCCGCACACATAAAGCCTATATCAAATGCAGGGAGAACAATTTTGCCCTGAATGGTCTGATGGGTGTAACCCTCTATGGAAAAACGGCGGGAATCGTGGGAACCGGAAAGATCGGACAGGCCATGGCGCGTATCTGCCGGGGGTTCGGCATGAAGGTGATCGGCTACGATGCGTACCCCAATGATGCCCTGGATTTTCTGGAGTATGTTTCTCTGGAAGAGCTTCTGAAAAGAAGTGACCTGATCAGTCTGCACTGCCCACTGACAGACGATACCCATCATCTGATCAACGAAGAAACTATTTCCCAGATGAAGGATGGGGTAATCCTGGTAAATACATCCCGGGGCGGCCTGATCAAGACAGAAGATCTCATCAACGGCATTCGGGATCATAAATTTTTTGCTGTGGGCCTGGATGTATATGAAGAGGAGACGGATTTTGTATACGAGGATATGTCTGAACGGATCATGCCCCATTCCACCATGGCACGGCTGCTGTCCTTCCCCAATGTCATGCTGACTTCCCATCAGGGTTTTTTCACAGAGGAAGCCTTAAGCGCCATTGCAAGGACCACTCTGGAAAATGCCAGAGATTATATGGAAGGAAATATTTTGAAAAACGAAGTGCTGTAATCGGGGGCTATACGGTGGGAATCGAAAGAAGTGGGATTGCGCCCATAACGCCCGGTCAGAATATACGGTGAAAATCAAGAAAAGTGGAGCCCCACCCGTAACGCCGGCTAAAAAATACGGTGGGAATTCGGAAAAACGAAATTCCCACCGTATATATGATCCCTGGATGTGGTGCCCGGCGTGGGGCCGGTCAGGATTTATTTGCTGCGGTAAATGAAAGCGGGAAGTCCCTGGTCATCCATGGGAATTTCCACGGTTCCCTGGATCAGCGGAAGGGCATATTCCAGGAAATCGCCGGTCACATCGGAACCGTCTTCGGTGATCCAGTCCATCGGAACGGTTTTTTCCTGATTGCAGATCCGGTCCACATCCTCCAGTGTGCAATGGAGCTGATAAGGCGACTGGCTGCTGCGGGAGAAGGCAATCATTTTGCCGGTTTCGCCCTTCAGGGCAGCCTGCACGCCGAACTGGCCTGCCAGGATGGCTTCCTGTTGGTCGGTCTTTGACATGAGGGCCGCAGAGCAGCGCTGGGGAACATTCAGTTCAATGGAGCGGGCTTTTACACCCAGACGGCTGCGAACCAGATTTTCCAGATATTTTCCGCAGCCGGCCAGCATTTTGTGGCCAAAGGTGTCTGTGCCGACGGAATTTTCGTATTCACAGATGAATTTTCCGGAAGCATCGTGGATGCCTTCAGAAACACAGACCACAACGGTTTTGGTGGAAGAAAAGGCATCCTGAATCCGGGCCAGGAATTCTTCTTCGTCAAAAGCAGTCTCCGGGAGGTACAGGAGCCGGGGATTGTCTTCCGGGAATCTCCGGGCAAGGGCACCGGCGGCAGTAAGCCATCCGGCGTGGCGTCCCATGATTTCTACGATTGTAACGGAATTGGCATTGTATACGCTGGCATCGGTGGCAATTTCCCGTACGGTGCTGGCTACATAACGGGCGGCACTGCCGTAGCCGGGGGTGTGATCTGTGAGAATCAGATCGTTGTCGATGGTTTTGGGCTCGCCCAGGACAATGAGGCTGCTGCCTGTCTTACGTGCGTAGCGGGAAAGCTTGCTTACGGTATCCATAGAGTCGTTGCCCCCGATATAGAAGAAGTAACCGATATTCAGTTCTTCGAAACGGGCAAAGAGCTGGGGATATACCGGATCCTCCAGATCTTCCGGCAGTTTATAGCGGCAGGATCCCAGATAGGCGCCGGGAGTAGTCTTCAGCTGTTCCAGCTGGCTGCCGGGCAGTTCCTGGGCAAAGTCCAGAACATTGCCTTCCAGAAAGCCGGCGATGCCGTTTACCATGCCGTATACATGACCGATGGCATCCGGATGCCGGAAGCCCTCTGACACAACGCCGTACAGACTGCTGTTGATCACTGCGGTAGGACCGCCGGACTGTCCTACGATTAAATTCATTTGCTTCATAATATATATTTCCTCCGATCCGCCGCATTTGCTGCGGCAATAAGTGTTAACTGATTAACGGGAAGATTGTACCATAAAAACAGGCTGCAGAAAAACAAAAAAGTAAAATTTCCTGATTTTTTCCTGAATCCGGGTACCGGGCGAATAAGGCAGGGATCCGGCGGGGAGATTTTGGCATTCAAAGCCGATTATCCGGCGGGGAGATTTTGGCATTCAAAGCCGATTATCCGGCGGGGAGATTTTGACATCCGGATCCGATTGTCTGGCGGATTGCCATAGAAAAACAAAAGCAAATAAAAAACAATTTTATACGTTAAAATTTTGCTAGGTAAATAAAGGAAAGTATGGTACAATAGAACTAATTATTTGTAATATTTTTAATAACGATAATACTCCGACAGTTTAACCGGACGCGAAGCGGCAGTCCGGTTATCCGCAGGCAGCGGATACAGACTGCGTATATCCGCTTCATGGAGGATTATCAAAGAGAAAAGGGGGAAAACATATGAGTAAGACAAAAAAGAACGGCGGCGGAGCCTTATTGGGAGCTGCATTCCTCATGGCGACATCTGCTATCGGGCCTGGATTCCTGACCCAGACGGCACAGTTTACCGGTACCTATGGCGCAAGCTTTGGTTTCGTTATTCTGGTATCCATTATCTTATCTGTTATTGCTCAGATAAATATCTGGCGGGTACTTTGCGTGTCCGGTTTTCGTGGACAGGATGTGGCCAATAAGCTGCTTCCGGGTCTGGGCTACCTGGTTGCCTTTCTGATCGTAGTCGGTGGTCTGGTATTTAACATTGGTAACGTAGGAGGCGGTGCGCTTGGTTTTAATACACTGCTGGGAATCCCCACCAATGTGGGATATATTCTTTCCGGTGTGTTGGCAATTTTGATCTTCCTTCTGAAGAACGCCAAGGCAGCCATGGATACGGTAACCAAAGTATTGGGTGCGATTATGATTATTGTTATTTTTGTAGTCATTATCGTAGTAAAACCGCCGGTGGGAGATGCATTGAAGAACACCTTTATTCCTTCCGCAGGAGTGACGAATCTGTTTCCGGCTATTATCACATTGCTGGGCGGTACCGTGGGCGGTTATATCACCTTTGCCGGCGCCCATCGTCTGATCGATGCAGGGATCACCAAAAAAGAGAACCTGAAAGAGATTCAGAAAAGTTCTATCATGGGAATCGTGATCGCGGCTATTGTTCGAGTGTTCCTGTTCCTGGCCGTACTGGGTGTGGTTGTAACGGGTGCGACTCTGGATACCAGCAATCCGGCAGCAGATGCGTTCCGTCAGGGAGCCGGTGAAATTGGCTATCGTTTTTCCGGTCTGGTGCTTCTGTGTGCAGCCCTTACA
Organism: uncultured Blautia sp.; assembly: GCA_900542045.1. Classification (GTDB taxonomy): domain Bacteria; phylum Bacillota; class Clostridia; order Lachnospirales; family Lachnospiraceae; genus Blautia_A; species Blautia_A gallistercoris. Next base: position 60,295 of record UQMI01000007.1, on the reverse strand, counting down.
TCCATTATTGGCGCGGCATATACTTCTGTTACATTCCTCAAGACTTTCCATAAAGGAATTGAGAAAAATGAGAACTGGGTAACCATCGGATTTATTGCTGTTTCTACAATCATTATGTTGCTCCTGGGACAGCCTGCAACCTTGCTGGTGCTGGCAGGTGCGCTGAATGGACTGATCCTGCCGATCACGCTGGCAATCTGTCTGATCGCGTCTCAGAAGAAATCCATTATGGGAAATGATTATCATCATCCTGTATGGCTGCTGATTCTGGGAATCATTGTGGTAATTCTGTCTGCTTATCTGGGAATTACTACCTTTGTCAGCAACCTGGGAAGCTTGCTTGTATAATTCCGGCGTATCAGAAGCCGGTGCACGAAAGGGGTGCAATCGCGCAGGGGTTGCACTCCTTTTTTAAACGGCAGAACAGGCGGGAACGCCTTTCTGTGTATATAGATAGATCATTACAATAAGGACCATTGGTCCGTTACAGGAAAACAGCCGGCATTGGTGAGAATTGATCTTCCCTGTGCACCAGTGCAGCGATTGGAGGAATGACATGTCAAATATCAGGATTCTGACGGCGGGAGATTCGTCCCTTCTGGTTGAATTCGGAAAGGAGATCAATCCGGAGATCAACCGGAAAATTACAGCCACTGTGCAGCTTATGAAAGCACAGAATATTGAAGGTGTGGTGGATGTGATTCCGGCTTTCTGCTCTCTGTTGATCAATTATGATCCCCGCGTCATCGGTTACGAAGCGATCAAAGAGAGAATTCAGTCATTGCTGAAGCTGGAAACTTCCGCTTCCGAAGGCTCAAAAAGGATTTTTGAAATTCCCGTATGTTATGGAGGAGAGTATGGGCCGGATCTGGGAAATATAGCAGAGCATGCAGGACTGACACCGGAAGAAGTGATCAAAATCCATTCTTCCAGAGACTATCTGATTTATATGCTGGGCTTTCTGCCAGGCTTTTGTTATCTGGGCGGATTGGATGAAAGGATTCATACACCCCGGCTTGCTAATCCCAGAATTAAGATCAGCGCAGGCAGTGTGGGGATCGGTGGCTCCCAGACAGGTATTTATCCTCTGGATTCACCGGGAGGCTGGCAGCTTATGGGAATGACTCCGGTCAAGACCTATGACCCGGAACGGGAGACACCGATCCTGGTGGAAGCAGGAGATTATATCCGGTTTGTTCCTGTTGATGAGGAAGAGTACAAACGGATCAAAGAGCTGGTAGACCGCGGGGAATATCAGTGTATCGTTCACGAAGGAGAGGTGTAAAATGGGAATTCGCATACTTAAAGGCGGAATGCTGACAACGGTGCAGGATCTGGGCCGTACCGGATATCAAAGTCAGGGATTTTCCGTGGCAGGCGTGATGGATGTACGTTCCTTTAAGATCGCAAATCTGCTTCTGGACAATCCGGAGAACGAAGCGGTTCTGGAATTTACCCTGATCGGACCTACGTTAGAGTTTACATCCGCGACCATTATTGCCATTACAGGAGGCGATTTTCAGCCAACGATCAATGGAGATCCGGCCCCCATGTATACGGCAATCTATATGAATAAAGGAGACATTCTGAAGTTTTCCAGTGCCAGAACGGGCAGCCGCGGCTATGTGGCTTTTTCCAGCTATCTGGATATTCCGGTGGTCATGGGAAGCCGCTGTACCAATATGAAGAGCAGGTTGGGCGGTTTTAAAGGAAGAAAACTGCAGGCAGGAGATTATATGAATTTCCGGATCAAGAGACGTTATCTTCCCTTCTTTTTATCCAGAAAGCTGGATCTGGATGAATTCGACCAGGAAGAGGCTGTGCTTCGGGTAGTCATGGGGCCACAGGATGATGTATTCAGCAGACAGGGGATTGAGACATTTCTGAACAGCGAATATACGGTAACCAGTGATTTTGACCGTATGGGCTGCAGACTGGAAGGACCGTTCATTGCGCCGAAGGAAACGTCTGATATTATTTCTGACGGAATTGCATTTGGCTCTGTACAGGTGCCTTCTCATGGAAAACCCATTATTCTGCTGTCTGACCGGCAGACTACAGGAGGATATGCCAAGATTGCCACAGTAGCGTCGGTGGATATTCCCAAGCTGGTACAGAGGAAGACAGACCATAAGATCCGTTTCCAGGCCATTACCGTGGAAGAGGCACAACGGCTGTATCTGGAAGAGGTCAGGGAATTGGATGAGATGCGCACGATCATCCATCAGCCCTGTAAGGAAGTGCTGGACTGCCGTCTGGTGGCAAAACGACTGGCGAAGCTGTTTGAAGAGTAAAGAAAAAATGGCAGCTGTAAGTGAGGAACCGGTGCGGAGCAGTGTGGCCAGGTGTTTGTCCTGGGAAGCTGCACGGCGCCCATCATGATAGAAAAGGAGAAATACGCATGGATTTAGAAAAAATTGAAAGCCTTGTTAAGATAATTGAAAATTCTTCTCTGACGGAATTTACTTACAAAGAGGGAGATGTGAAGATCACCATGAGCAAACTGGATCATCCGCCGGTAATCGCGCCGGGCGTTCCCATGGGAGCACCTGTGCCGGCAGCGGCACCTCAGGCCGAAACACAGGCGCCAGAGACAGAAGAGGATGAAAAGCTCTTTATTACTTCTCCTATTGTAGGGACTTTTTATTCTGCACCTGCACCGGATGCGCCGGCCTTCGTAAAGGTGGGAGATCAGGTGAAAAATGGCCAGACGGTTTGTATCCTGGAAGCCATGAAACTGATGAATGAGATTCAGAGTGAATTTGACTGTGAGATTGAAGCAGTGCTGGTGAGCAACGAACAGAAGGTGGAATATGGCCAGCCTCTGTTCCGTGTGAAGAAATTATAGGAGGACAAAGGAGGTTGGAACTGTGTTTAATAAGATTTTGATTGCCAACCGTGGAGAAATTGCAGTTCGTATCATCCGTGCCTGCAGAAATATGGGCATTCGCAGTGTGGCTGTCTATTCCAAGGAAGATACCAAAAGCCTCCATGTGCAGCTGGCAGATCAGCGGATCTGCATTGGCGAGGGACCTGCGAAAAACAGTTACCTGAATATGGATCAGATTATTACGGCAGCCAGAAATATGGGAGCGGATGCGATCCATCCCGGTTTTGGTTTTTTGTCGGAAAACAGTGAATTCGTAAGGCGATGCAAGGAAAACGGCATTACGTTTATCGGTCCTGAAGCCGATGTCATTGATAAAATGGGAAATAAATCCCAGGCCCGCCGGACCATGATGGAAGCGGGCGTGCCTGTGGTACCCGGCACCAAAGAGCCGGTCTATGACGCAGAAGTGGGAAAAGCTCTGGCCAGAGAAATCGGATATCCGGTGATGATCAAAGCTTCTTCCGGAGGCGGCGGCAAGGGTATGCGTGTGGCACAGTCAGAAGATGAATTCGAATTTCAGTTCAACATGGCACAGAGAGAGTCTGCCAACGCCTTTGGGGATGACACCATGTATATTGAGCGGTTTATTCAGAATCCCCGTCATGTGGAGATACAGATCATGGCAGATACCCAGGGAAATGTGGTGGCTCTGGGAGAGAGAGACTGTTCCGTACAGAGAAATCATCAGAAGCTGATCGAGGAATCGCCGTCTCCGGCCATTACAGAGGAAACCCGGCAGGAAATGAACCGCTGCGCGGTCCTGGCGGCAAAGACAGTGGGATATACCAATGCGGGTACCATTGAGTTTATTGTGGATACCAGCGGACAGTTTTATTTTATGGAAATGAACACCAGGATCCAGGTGGAGCACGGGGTAACGGAAATGGTGACCGGAACCGATCTGATCATTGAGCAGATCCGGGTTGCCATGGGAGAGCCGCTGAGCTTTCGTCAGGAGGACATTCAGATCCGGGGCCATGCCATTGAATGCCGGATTAATGCGGAGATCCCGGAGAAGAATTTCATGCCCAGTCCCGGTGTGATTCAGCACATGCATCTGCCGGCAGGCAACGGAGTGCGTGTGGATACGGGATTGTATACCGGCTATCGGATCCCGTCCGAATACGATTCCATGATCGCAAAGGTAATCGTTCATGCGCCCGACCGGGAAGCGGCTCTGCAGAAGATGCGGTCCGCGCTGGATGAAATGCTGATTATGGGGGTGGAGACCAATCTGGATTTCCAGTATCAGATTCTGCGCCATCCTGTTTTCTGCGACGGAAGAGCAGATACGGGATTTATCGAAACCATTATGAATATCAGCTGAGAAAGGGGAAAGATTTATGTATCGTGTGGACTTGAACAGTGATCTGGGAGAGAGCTTTGGAAATTATAAACTGGGAATGGATGATAAAGTGATTCCGCTGATCACCTCGGCCAATGTGGCCTGTGGATATCATGCATCGGATCCCGTGGTGATGGAGAAGACCATTGCCATGGCAAAGGAAGCAGGTATTCGTGTGGGTGCCCATCCCGGATTTCCGGATCTTATGGGCTTTGGCCGGAGAGAAATGAAGGTCAGCCCGGCTGAGGCAAAGGCTTATACCCTGTATCAGATCGGAGCTCTTCAGGGCTTCTGCAAAGCTGCAGGTGTGAAGCTGCAGCATGTGAAACCCCATGGGGCACTGTATAATATGGCGGCCAAGGACTATGAGCTGTCCAGGGCCATCTGTGAAGCCATAAAGGCCATTGACCCGGAATTGATCGTGCTGGCGCTGTCCGGCGGAGAACTGGCAAGGGCAGCGAAGGATATGGGACTGCGCACTGCTATGGAAGTATTTGCGGATCGCGCCTATGAAGAGGACGGCACACTGGTGAACCGCAGAAAAGAAGGTTCCATGATCACAGATGAGGACGAAGCGGTTGCCCGGGTAGTCCGCATGATCAAGGAGAAGAAAGTGACCGCCATCACCGGTAAGGATATTCCCATTCAGGCAGATTCTATCTGTGTGCACGGAGACGGAGCCAAGGCGCTTGCTTTTGTGGAAAAAATCCGGAACACTCTTACAGCAGAAGGAATCGAGATCTGTTCCCTGGACGAGCTTGTGGAGAAATAAGTTTTTTATAAGATAGCAGAGTAAAAGCTCAGGCTGCGCCTGCGTTTGCGGAACGGCGGAATATTGACTTTCAACAAAGACCGTACGGTCAGGGGTACAGACAGATGGTGATTGGATGTCCCCTGGCAGTACGGTTTTTGAATAATCCCAGGCAATATGATGTAGGAATATCTCCAGGCAGTAAGGTGTGTGGATATTCCGGGTATATTTGTATGCGACAGCAATAATTTTTTGAAAAAAGTGTCGGCATATCGTTGACAAATGTATTTTACAGGAATATAATTAATTCTAGTGAATATATTATATAAAAGATGACGCGGGGTGGAGCAGTCTGGAAGCTCGTCGGGCTCATAACCCGAAGGTCGCAGGTTCAAATCCTGTCCCCGCTATTTTTATGCATGCAGTCCGGCCAAGAGCCCGGGCTTTTTTCTTTTATGTGAAAGGAAAGCTGAATGTTTTACAGCAGGGATTTGTTTTATTTCCAGGATTCTATGGGATGGAATTTCCCGCGGAGTAGAAATTCCCGTTCCAAATTTGTCAGAGTTGTATTTTTTAATACTGTCGTACAGTGGGAATCTTAAAAGTTGGAATTTGTACCGTATTTTTGATTTTGTCATACGGTGGGAAATTTGAAAATTGCTGTTTGTGCCGAACGAATCCGGCATGATATACGGGGGAAATCATGGAAATCGTGATCTGTGCCGAACGAACCCGGTCATGAGTACAGTGGAAAAGCCGGAAACCGGAATGAGTGCCGAACCGAACCGTTCATGAGTACAGTGGAAAAGCCGGAAATTGGGATCTGTGCCGAACGAACCCGGCCATAAGTACAGTGGAAAAGCCGGAAACCGGAATGAGTGCCGAACGAACCCGGCCATGAGTACAGTGGAAAAGCCGGAAACCGGAATGAGTGCCGAACCAAACCGTTTATGAGTACAGTGGGAAGGCCGGAAATTGGGATCCGTGCTGAACAAAAAGTTTTCGGCATGGCACGGATCAGCAATTTTAATTGAGGACTGTATAGAGATCACCAGAATACAGATAAAAGCGACATAAGACCGTTCTGAATTTAAAAGGAAATGAAAAAGAGACAATTCTTATAGAAATCCAGGATATTGAAAAAGTCTGGATTCTACAGGATTGTCTCTTTTTTATGTCAGGAAAGCAGAATTTACCGGCAGCCGATGCCTTCCTGTGGAGAGGCACCGGCGTGATATTCTTGTTCCCAAATGGAATTTCTGTGTACGCTTTATTCTACGGTGATCTTCACCACGTTGGACCAGTCGCCGTATACGCGCTTGCTGTTTCCAAGATTCCGATAGGATTTCACACAGATATACCAGGTGCCTTTGTCCAGAGGTTCTGTCATGGTACGGATGGTATAGGAAGTATGGATGCCTACCTGGAAGTTTCCGCTGGTGAACCCATTGGAGCGGGAAGCATAGCACATGGAATATCTTTCGGCTCCTTCGGCTTCACCGTCCAGCCGTACTTTCACATATCCATCGGATACGGATACGGACTGGATACTGGCGGCCTCTGGTTTTGTGGTGCCTCGCTGGGTGGGGGATACATCGCTGAAGATGTAATTCCCGTCAGCATCAGTGACCCAGGAACGAATGGCAAAGAAATATTTGGTGCCGGGCTCCAGTCCGTTTCTGGTCCAGGAAGTGGTGTCCTTATCCCAGATAATGGTACGGCGCATATCGGTATCGTCTTCGGAACGGTACCAGATAGTATAGCCCTCAGCTTCCTCTACAGCATCCCAGGAAAGAGTAACGGAGGAAGTGGTGTGGTCAGTGACGGACAAGACAGTGGAGGCAGGCTGGGCCGGTACTGTAACGGTACAGGAAGCCTGGTAGGCTCCGTCTGCAGTAGTTGCGGTAACGACAGCAGTTCCCTTGCCCACACCTGTAACGGTGCCGGAGGCGTCCACGGAAGCTACTGCCGGATTATCAGAAGTCCATGTGACAGTCTGGTCGGCATCTGCCGGTTCCACAGCAGCAGTGAGAGTTTCCTGGCCGTTCACAGCCAGATCCAGTGTGGCCGGGCTCAAGGTAATGCCGGTGATGGGAACGGAGACGGTTACTGTGCATGTGGCAGTGCAGCCGCCGGCGCTTGCGGTGATGACAGCAGTGCCCGGGCCCACTGCTGTGACTGTACCGGATCCGCTGACCGTTGCTACGTCGGTATTGCTGGAAGACCAGGTGACCGGGGTATCAGCGGGAAAAACTGTGGCTGTCAGCTGGGAAGTGTTTCCAGTGGTAAGAGAAAGGGAAGTGCGGTCCAGGCTGATACCAAGCTGTACAGCTGAATTTCCTTCAAAAGTTCCGGTGCCGGTTATCTGACCGCTGTCACCGTCTATATAAACATCGCCCTCATTGCGTACTGTGCCTAAAATGTTAAGGGCGCCTTCGACTGTCAGAGTTGTGCCTTCCTGGATGGTCAGAGTGACGTTCTCGGGGACATGCAGAGTTTTGTTCTCCTCCAGTGTCCAGTCTGTCGTCAGGGTAAAGCTGTCTGGCGTCTCAGTGGCGTAGACAGTCCCAGCGGTGTTTTCCATGACAATACCATTCTTATATTCAGAGCTTCCTTGCTGTACATTGACAGGCGGTTCTCCCTCTGCGACCAGAATACCGCCGTCGACGATAAGAGAGGGTGATTCACTGACACCGGGAGAGTGGTCTATTTCATTAAGATCTATACCGGCATAAGTTCCTCCGGACAGATTGCCAAGGACATTGACAATTCCTCCGTTAATGTTTAATGTCGATCTTTCACTGATGATGCCAGTTTGGTCGCTGGAGGAGTTTACTGTTCCGCCAGTAATGTTGAACTGGCTGATGTACAGGTGAGTCCCCGCTTCACGACCGGAGGTATTGACTGTCCCTCCCTTCACTTGAAAATTGGTGTCATAAACCTGGATACCATAAGAACCGCCGGTGGCGTTCAGAGTGCCGTCGTTTATACAAATTCCGTCTTCGGCACTGCTTTCAGCAGCATAGACAGCGCTGGTAGTTCCGGATGCGTTGACAGTTCCGCCGTTGAGAGTAAGGGAAAAATAGGCAATGCCATACATCCCACCTTCGGCATTGAGGGTGCCGCCATGGACAGTAAGCTGGCTGTAATATACAGAAGCAATAATCTGGGAAGAAACAGCACAATTGCTACCATAGGCATTGACAATGCCGCCGTAGATATCTATTTTATCCAAGAGAATACCAAATTGTTCATTGTTATTTGCAGCATAGTCCGGAGAATTTGCAGTCACAATGCCGCCGTAGACACACAGAGCGCTGTCGTAAAGGCTGTAGCCGCTGCCCTGAAGCGGGGCTCTGTTACCGATGGCAGAGTAGAATTCATTTGAATTGCTAGTGGGAGCGCCGGATGCCGTCAGGCTCCCCATGGAATCTCCCTCGCTTTGGGCATAGATGTTAAGTGTAGTAGTGGAGTCTCGGGGAGCAGCAGGCATGTAAATATTTTGCACAGATGTCAGATTGCATCCGTCTTCCAGGATCAGATTTACAGTACCGTTGACCGTGACCATGTCAGGAATCGTCACCGTTCCTCTGGCCAGATACCAGGTTTCTTTACCACTATCTCCCCATGTGGTCGTATTTTCATCAATAACAATTACATTTTCTGCCTGAGCGGTGACAAATTGGCCTGTATCTGCATCGTAATCCAGATAATTTACCTGAGCCACTGTCTCCGCCAGCAAATTGCCCTCGTCTTCTTCCGACGAAGCGGAGAATCCCTCTGTGTCCGTATCGTTGTCAGATGTGGAGAAATCGTCAGATTCTGTTGCCACAGAAAATCCCTCCTGCTCTGCCGGGAGTTCTGGCTGAAAGCTCCCTGCAGCGGCAGTGGTGAGCAGCCCCGTACATAAAGTCACGGTCAGGAAAATGGAAAAAAGTCGTTTCATGAATCAAATGCCTCTTTTTTTGCTTGTGAATTAAGATGAAACAACGGGTATTATACGGGTAACAAAAAACAGATCAGAAGGAAAAGAGTTCCTGATTCTGCAGGCGATGTGTTACAGACAGTCGGCAGCAGCGGGAAGCTGTTTTCCCTCCGGTCGATTGTTCGGTCAGGAGTAGAGCTTTGCAGTCGAGATATGTTTGTGAAAGTATGGCTGACTTTTTGCGGCTGCTGTGGAAAAGACCGAAATGTTAAGAAATTGTTACTTGAATTATACACGATAAATCAGGGAAGCACAAGAAATTATTCGGTACCGGAAAGGGAGAAAAACGGAACATGCAGCGGAGGGGTTCCTTTTTTTCTTGCCAGATAAAAGCACAGTCATTATAATAGAACGAAAAGGAGTGTGACGATGAAGAAAAAGCAAAATAAAAAGAAAACGTTTACCGATTTTCTGCTGACGTTTCTGCTGGTGATTGCCATAGGGGTATTTTTATTTGCCGCATATCAGCTTTATTCAATCTATTCTGAATATAAGAAAGGCGTGGATGAATACAACCAGCTGGAAGAGCTTGCCGTATCGGAGAATCCCAATCAGAAGCAGGCAGATGAAGAAGAAACAGAGGAAGAAGAGGATACCCCTCAGCCGCCTATTACGGTGGATTTTGAAGAACTGAAGAAGATCAATCCTGATGTGGTGGGATGGATATATATAGAAGGAATCGATGTCAGTTATCCGGTGGTGCAGGGAGAGGATAACGACGAGTACCTGCATCATACTTATGAAGGCACCTATAATTTTGCCGGATCCATCTTTTTGGAGTATACGAATCAGGGAGATTTCAGTGACTGCAATACGATTATTTACGGACATAATATGAAGAATGGATCCATGTTCGGCAAGCTGAAGGAATTTCGGGAAGATGCCTACGGGAAAAGTCCCTACATATGGATCCTGACGCCAGAAGGAGATTACCGGTACGAGATTTTTTCAGCTTATGTCACTCCGGTGAACAGTGACACGTATACTTTATTCAAAGGTCCGGATAAGGAATTCCAGGAATATGTGGAAGCCATGAAGGAAAATTCTGAGATTGAGACTAGAGATATGGAAGTGGATGTGAAGGACAAGGTGATCACACTGTCCACCTGCACGGGGAATGAGTCTACCCGCTATGTGGTGCAGGCAATCCGGATTGATGAAGTGTAAGAAGAAAAACAGGAGGGATGAGAATGGAACAGGCAGTGGAAAAATTGCAGAGATTTGTGGATGAATGTGAGAATATTGTGTTTTTTGGCGGAGCAGGCGTTTCCACGGAAAGCGGGATTCCGGATTTCCGCAGCGTAGACGGCCTGTATAACCAGCAGTATGATTATCCGCCGGAGACGATCTTAAGCCACAGCTTTTTTATGCGAAATACCGGTGAATTTTTCCGGTTCTATTCCAATAAGATGCTGTATGACAAGGCGAAGCCCAATGCGGCTCATGAGAAGCTGGCCGAGCTGGAGAAGGCAGGAAAGCTCCGGGCAGTGATCACCCAGAATATTGACAACCTGCATCAGATGGCAGGCAGCGAAAATGTGCTGGAACTGCACGGATCGGTATACCGCAATTACTGCATGAAATGCGGAAAGTTTTATGGATTTGCCCATATGAAGGCGGCCAGCGGCATTCCCAGATGCGAATGCGGAGGAATCATCAAGCCGGACGTGGTGCTGTATGAGGAAGCGTTGGATGCAGATGTCCTGACCCGGTCTGTCCAGGCCATTTCAGAAGCCCAGATGCTGATCATCGGGGGAACCAGCCTGGCAGTATATCCGGCTGCCAGCCTCATCGATTATTTCCGTGGAAAATACCTGGTGGTGATCAACAAGTCCCCCACTCCCAGAGACAAACAGGCGGATTTGCTGATACAGGCGCCCATTGGAGAAACATTTGCACAGATTGAGGTGAGGTAAAGCGATGGCAGGATATCTATACGAAGTGGGTGATGTGGTGACCCTGAAGAAAAAGCATCCCTGCGGCAGTCAGGATTGGGAGATCCTGCGGGTGGGAGCTGATTTCCGGCTGAAGTGTGCGGGCTGCGGCCATCAGATCATGGTGCCCCGGAAGCTGGTGGAAAAGAATACAAGAAAACTTCAAAAAAATCCTTGATTCCCGGAGATTCCTATGCTAGAATAGAGAACCGTGATATATTATTGCCCATTTGTCAGCAGAAGAGACAAAGGGAAGCCTGAGATTATATATCCTTGTTCCCTGCCAGGTCAGGGGGCCATTAAGACCATAAGGAGGTAAACAAGCATGAACAAGTATGAGTTAGCATTAGTTGTGAGTGCCAAAGTTGAGGATGAAGTGCGCGATGCTGTAGTTGAGAAAGCAAAGGGCTACATCACCCGTTACAACGGCAACATCACAGAAGTGGAAGAATGGGGTAAGAAGAGATTAGCTTACGAAATTCAGAAAATGCACGAAGGCTTCTACTACTTTATCCAGTTTGAAGCAGATGCAACTTGTCCTGCGGAAGTGGAAAGACACGTTCGCATCATGGACAATGTTCTGAGATATCTTGTTGTCAGAAAAGACGCATAAGCTTCGATATTCAGGAACACTACACATAAATATGCGCTTGGTGTGCCGGCGCATGCCGGATACATGAAGAAAGGTGGTATTTATGAATAAAGTTATTTTAATGGGACGTTTAACAAGAGATCCGGAAGTAAGATATTCCGCTGGGGAGAATGCTCTTGCCATAGCCAGATATACACTGGCTGTTGACCGCAGATTCCGTCGGGACGGAGAAGCTACCGCAGACTTTATCAACTGTGTATCTTTTGGCCGTACTGCAGAGTTTGCAGAGAAGTATTTTCATCAGGGAATCCGTATCGTGGTAAGCGGAAGGATTCAGACCGGCAGCTATACCAATCGGGATGGCGTGAAGGTTTACACCACAGAAGTAGTGGTGGAAGAGCAGGAATTTGCCGAGAGCAAATCTGCCAGCGATTCTTATGCTGCTTCTCACCGCAATACCAGTGCACAGTCGGGAGCAATGCCGTCTATGCCGGCACCGGAAACTGCATCTGTGGATGGATTTATGAATATTCCGGATGGGATTGATGAGGAACTCCCATTTAACTAGGAATGGAAGAATGAATGGAAGCAGTTCACCGGCCGTGCCTGCGGAAGAAGATGAGCTGCCTGATAAAGTATAGAAGGAGGAAAAACTCATGGCTTACAATAAAGGCGAAAGACCAGACTCTCCAATGAAGAGAAGAGGCGGACGCAGAAGAAAAAAAGTATGTGTATTCTGTGGCAAAGAAAATAACGAGATCGATTACAAGGACGTAAACAAACTGAAAAGATACATCTCTGAGAGAGGAAAAATCCTTCCCAGAAGAATCACAGGAAACTGTGCAAAACATCAGAGAGCTCTGACAGTGGCTATCAAGAGAGCAAGACATCTTGCCCTGATGCCTTACGTACAGGACTAATTGAGAAGCAAAAGGCTGGATCCGGAAACGGATTCAGCCTTTTTTGTGGCAGGAAAGCAGGACGTTTTGTTCTGACTTTCCTGTCGTATAAAAATAATCCATGGGGGCGCAAAGCAGATGTCCGGCGGGCATCTGCTTTGCGCCGGTCGGAGTGGAATGGAGACTGCACTGCATCGAAGAGAAAGAATATTTCAGAAGCAGCTTGCCGCAGGCGGAGAAGCCTGCGTGGCAGGGGCTTGTACCGTGTCTGGGATCTGTGTTACGCGGGGGCTTAGAAGGGCAGGAGTACCGTGGAGAAGTCGGAAACTGCCGTCAGTGCCGAACCAAAGCGGCCAGGAGTACCGTGGAAAAGCCGAAAACTGCTGCCAGTGCCGAACCAAAGCGGCCAGGAGTACCGTGAAGAAGCCGAAAACTGCCGTCAGTGCCGAACAAAGAGGCGAAGAAGTACCGTGGAGAAACCGAAAATAGCTGCCAGTGCCGAACAAAGAGGAGTAGAAGCACTGTAGAAAAGCCGGAAACTGCCGTCAGTGCCGAACAAAAAGGGAAGAGACCGACAGAAAACAGAAATTTCCTCCTGTTATTCTGCAGCAAGTCCCTTCCCATTGTCTTGCCGGAACTGGAATCTCCCTCTATAATAGAGAGCAGACCATTAATTGCCAGCACAGCCATGTTTGTCTTCTCCGCAGTGATGTTCGCCGCAGGAGTGACCTTCTTCGTGGTGGTGATGGCTGCATACCGTATCCGGATTGTAACGGAGATTGCCCTGAAGCAGTGCGTTTACATTGTCATCTGCATTGCCTGACGCGCCGGGGTAAAGGGTGATGCCGGCGGAAGCCAGTGCGGTCCGGGCGCCTCCGCCGATGCCGCCGCAGATCAGGGTGTCCACACCGTGGGTCTGCAGGAAGCCGGCTAAAGCGCCGTGACCGGAACCGACAGCGCTGACGATTTCAGAGGACTGAATGGTCTGGTTTTCCACATTATAGATCTTGAATGTTTCACAATGGCCGAAATGCTGAAAAATCTGGCCGTTTTCATACGTAACTGCAATTTTCATATAGAATACCTCCCATGGATGATCTTGATTGTTCTTATTGTAAGACTATTTTTGACTTATGTCAATAACTAAATTGACTTATGTCAATAATATAAATTTACCATATGTCGATAACACGAATTGATTGAATCAATAATTGGGGGCGGTCAATCTTAATACATAAAATTGATCAAAGCCAATGAATAAAGATATTCTGGAAGATAGAGAAAATACCAGGGACAAACGGGAGGATCCGCCTGGTATCCTTTCTTTTAATATTTTTGGAAAGATGGAGAACACAGGAAGCGGAGAACGCAGGATGAGGGGAGGCAAAGGAGACGGAATGAAGAATAAGCCTTATCTGAAAGAGGAACGATATCACGGGACTACGGAATTTCCCTGTGCGTTCTATGACATGGGAGAAGAAGGGGAAAAACTGGAAGTGAAGCACCATTGGCATGAAGAACTGGAGATGATCTATTTCCGCGGTGGCAGCTATGAGATACAGGTGGGAATGGACAGTTATCGTGGAGACAGGGAAAGCTTCTGGTTTATCAATCCGGGGGAGCTGCATTCCCTGCTGGCACGGAGGCCCTGTGAGGAGAGCGCAGTGGTATTCCACCTGCGCATGCTGAATTTTGACAGCTATGATCTGGTGCAGAGCCGGCTGCTGGCGCCATTAAGCAGCGGGAATCTGGCCCTCCCACGCATGGTGGAAGCAGGAAATCCTGTATTTGACCGGATCAAAAGAGAATATCTGGATATCCGGGAACAATTTCTGCTGGTAGAACGAAAGAGAGGCGCAGGGGAGACAGAGGAAAATTCTCCGGGTATGGAAATTCCGGAAAAAGAGTTGTTCCAAAATCAGGAGGAGATTCCGGAAAAAGAATTGTTCCAAAGTCAGGAGGAAATTCCGGAAAAAGAATCGCCTCGTAATCAGCGTTCAGATCCGGGCTGTCAGATCCTTGTGAAGGCGGGGCTTCTGAAGATTCTGGGAATTCTGTGGGAAAGCGGCCTTTTCCGGGAGAATGTACCGGAAAGCAACTTTCGCATGGAAGCCCTGAAGGGGAGCCTGTCTTATGTCAGAGAGCATTACCGTGAGAAGATTTATCTGCGGCAGCTGGCAGACAAAGCGGGAATGAACGAACAATATTTCTGCCGTTTTTTTAAAAAGGTCATTGGCAAATCGCCTATGGCCTATGTCAATGAGTATCGGGTGCGCTGCTCCATGGCGCTCCTGCGGGATACAGACCGGACGGTGATGGAGATCAGTCTGGAATGCGGCTTTCACAATCTGGGTAATTATCTCCGGGAATTCAGACGTTTAACAGAAACGACACCTCTGCAGTATCGGAAATGGTGTCAGGATAAAAAGTCAAAATAGTGTAGTTTTTAATCAAAGTAATGGAAGAAAATCCGTAGAATCTGTGGTACCCTTGTGAAAGAAAAAGAAAGAAAAGCAGTGAGGCAGTCAGACGGCCGGTGACAGCTTTGCGGCTGAGGAGGAATGAAATGAAAAGACAGTGGTGGCATAATAAAGTGGCATATCAGATTTATCCCAAAAGTTTTTATGATTCCAATGGAGATGGCATTGGGGATATTCAGGGGATTCTTGCAAAACTGGATTATCTGAAGGAACTGGGGGTGGATCTTCTCTGGATTTCTCCGGTCTATGCATCGCCTCTGGCAGACCAGGGTTATGATATTTCAGATTATTACAAGATCGATCCTCGTTTTGGCACCCTGGAGGATATGGAAGAATTGATCCGTCAGGCAAAAGAAAGGGATATGTATATTCTGATGGATCTGGTGGTCAATCACTGTTCCGATGAGCATGAGTGGTTTCGAAAGGCCTGCGAGGATCCGGATGGAAAATACGGGAAATACTTTTATATCAGGAAGAAGCAGCCGGACGGAAAGCTTCCCTGCAACTGGAGAAGCTATTTTGGCGGACCGGTGTGGGAAGAACTGCCCGGGCATCCGGATCGTCTCTATCTACATGTATTCCATAAAAAACAGCCGGATCTGAACTGGGAAAACGAAGAGGTCCGCAGAGAAGTTTACCGGAATATGAACTGGTGGCTGGATAAGGGACTGGGTGGTTTTCGGGTGGATGCCATTATCAATATCAAAAAGAAACTGCCCTTTGAAGATTATCCGGCGGATCGTGAAGATGGATTGTGCAATATTGAGCAGATGCTGCACCAGGCGAAGGGAATCGGTGAATTCCTGGGAGAAATGCAAAGAGAGACGTTTGCGCCCCATCAGGCTTTTTCTGTGGGTGAGGTGTTTAACAACGATCCGGCAGAGCTGAAAGACTTTATCGGAGAGGACGGGTATTTTTCCAGCATTTTTGATTTTGCCGGAACTGTGTACGGAAAAAGTGAAAAAGGCTGGTACGACAACCAGAGGATCACGCCGGAGGAATACAAAAAATGCTGTTTTTCTTCTCAGGAAATGGCGAAAGATGTGGGATTTCTCTCGAATATCATTGAAAATCATGATGAACCCAGGGGAGTAAGCTATTATATCCCCCATGGAGAATGTACGGACAGGAGTAAAAAGATGCTGGCGGCGCTGTATTTTCTGCTGCGTGGCATTCCGTTTATCTACCAGGGACAGGAAATCGGCATGGAAAATATCAATGGGGTCACTTATGAGGAAATCGATGATATTTCTGCCCGTAATGAATACCAGGTGGCTATCGACGCAGGCAAGACAGAAGAGGAAGCCATGGCAGCAGTGGGACTTTACAGCCGGGATAATGCCCGGACGCCCATGCAGTGGGATGCATCGGAACATGGAGGATTTACCACGGGAACACCCTGGCTGCGGGTGAATCCGAATTACCGGCAGATTAATGTGAAGAAGCAGCTGGAAACAGACGATTCGGTCTTTCGTTTTTATCAGAAACTGATCCGTCTGCGGAAGGATCCGGCATATCAGGAGACTCTGGTTTATGGAGAAACCGTGCCCTATCTGGCGGAGCAGAAAAATCTTATGGCGTATCACCGGAAAGGGGAGAAAGATATCCTGGTGCTGGGGAATTTCCAGAAAGAGGAACAAGAAGTGAAACTTCCGGGAGCTGTGCGGAACGTGTTGCTGAACAATGCAGCCGGGCTGCAGCTGCAGGAGGAATGCCTGCTGCTGGAAGGCTACCAGGCGGTAGTGCTGGAATTATAAAAAAATTTGCGATGACAGATTTTCTGCATGCAGGGGGAGGCTGCCGCCGGCAGTCTGCTGTGTGCGGCAGAATCCACGCAGAGCAATTACAGAAAAGGAGAAATTATGAAACGGACTTGGTGGAAGGAAAGTGTAATTTATCAGATTTATCCCCGGAGTTTTTGCGACAGCAATGGAGACGGAATTGGGGACCTGCAGGGGATTACCGGAAAAATTGGTTATTTAAGGGAACTTGGGATCGATGTTGTCTGGCTGTCTCCGGTCTATCAGTCGCCCAACGATGACAATGGATATGACATCAGCGATTATCAGAAAATCATGAAAGAATTCGGTACGATGGAGGATTTTGATGAGCTGCTGGAGACCGCCCATGCGAACGGAATCCGGATTGTAATGGATCTGGTGGTAAATCATACCTCAGATGAGCATGCCTGGTTTGTGGAAAGCCGCAGTTCCAGAGAGAATCCCTATCGGGATTATTATATCTGGAGAGAAGGTAAAAACGGGGGCTGCCCAAACAACTGGGAATCGAACTTCAGCGGGCCTGCATGGGAATACGATGCAAATACAGACATGTATTATCTTCATCTGTTTTCCAGAAAACAGCCGGATCTGAATTGGGAAAATGAGGCTGTGCGGGAAGAAGTCTATCGGATGATGCGCTGGTGGCTGGATAAAGGTGTGGATGGTTTCCGTATGGATGTGATTAACCTGATCTCCAAGACACCGGGATTGCCGGATGGGGAACCAATCCCGGGAACACCTTATGGCAACAGTGGTCCCTATACAGCCAACGGGCCCAGGATTCACGAATTTCTCCAGGAGATGAACCGGAAAGCTCTTTCCGGATACGATGTGATGACGGTGGGAGAGACGCCGGGAGTAACAGTGGAGCTGGCACGGGAATATACCGGAGAAGACCGGCAGGAGTTGAACATGGTCTTCCAGTTTGAACATATGGATGTGGACAGTGAAAATGGTACAAAGTGGACCGACAAAACCTTTGATCTGGTGCAGCTCAAGGCAATCCTGGCAAAATGGCAGACTGGGTTGAAGGGGCAGGGATGGAACAGCCTGTACTGGAATAACCATGATCAGCCCCGGGTGGTCTCCCGGTTTGGAAACGATGGACCATATTGGGAAAAATCGGCCAAAATGCTGGGAACCTGTCTGCATATGATGCAGGGGACTCCCTATATATATCAGGGAGAAGAGATTGGCATGACCAATGTGGCCTTTGAGAGCATCGAAGAGTACCGAGACATCGAGACCCTCAATGTATATCGGGAATTTACGGAAGAACGGGGCGTATCTCCGGAAGATATGATGCGCTACATTCATAAGAAAAGCCGGGACAATGCACGTACCCCTATGCAGTGGAACGGAGAAGCGGGCGGCGGTTTTACTGCGGGAACGCCGTGGATCGCCATGAATCCCAATTATAAAACCATCAATGCAGAAGCGCAGAGGAAAGATCCGGATTCTATTTTCCATTACTATCAGAAACTGATTCGCCTGCGGAAAGAGCATCTGTGTATCGTGTATGGGGATTTTACGCTGCTGTGGCCGGAAAGCAAAGAACTGTTTGCTTATCTGCGCAGGGATGCGGAAGAAACCTTATTTGTGGTTTGCAATTTTACGGAAAATGAGGTAGCATGTACTGTACCGGAGGAATTTGTGCCGGAGAAGGGCAGGATACTGATTTCCAATTATGCGGATGCTGTCTGCTGCCGGGATTTGAAGCTGCGGCCTTATGAAGCGGTAGTATACCAGATGTGAGAGGAGTTCTCCGCTGCTGTCTGCTGTACGCTCCACAGTTTTGGCGCCCTTCGGAAAACCCATGGAAACCACACAGAGAGGATACAGGACGATGAAAAAAGCGGTTATTTTTGACATGGATGGACTGATGTTTGACAGTGAGAGGGCTACCTATGAAGGATATATTGAGGTGTGCCGGGAATATGGCTGTGAGATGACACTGGAATTTTATAAAAAAATGCTGGGATGTCCTCTGCCCACAGCCAGAAAATTTCTGACAGAAGAATTTCAGGGAAAGTTTCCTCTGGATGAGGGAATCGGAAAGGTTCATGCTTATCTGGACCGTCGGTTTCGGACCCAGGGGGTGCCGAAGAAGAAAGGCCTGGATGAGATCCTGGAATATGTGAAGCAGGCAGGAATGAAAACTATGGTGGCCACTTCCAGCGGAAGAGAGCGTGTAGAGGAGATACTGAGGCTGGCTGGAGTGTCAGACTATTTTCAGGAGCTGATCTGCGGAGATGAAGTGGAGCGGGGAAAGCCGAATCCGGACATTTTTCTGAAGGGCTGTGAGAAGCTGGGCTGTATGCCGCAGGAGGCCTGGGTGCTGGAAGATTCGGAAGCGGGGATCGCTGCGGCCTGCGCGGCAGGGATCGATTGTATCTGTGTGCCGGATATGAAGATGCCGTCACGGGAATTGCAGGAAAAAGTATACTGCATGGCAGATTCTCTGCTGGAAGCAAGAGATGTGATCGCGGGGAAAAAATAAAAGAAGATCAGGCTAAAAAGAAAAAGGACATCTGTCAGCCGGTATCCGGCAGCAGGCGTCCTTTTAAAATGGCTGTTTATTTTGCAGTTTGCGCAGCAGCGTGGCGCTTGATCGCTTCGAAGCTTTTTTTGCTGATCACATGTTCCATACGGCAGGCATCTTCCTGTGCAGTTTCTTCGTCCACACCCAGACGGACCAGCCAGTCGGTCAGAAGCGTATGCCGTTCGTAGATCATTTCAGCGATCTCACGTCCCGCATCCGTCAAAGTAATGAATCCATCGCTGTCCATGCGGATATATCCATTTTCACGAAGATTTTTCATGGCGACGCTGACGCTGGGCTTGGAAAATCCCAGATCGTTCACCACATCGATGGAACGGACCTGAGACTGACGTTTGCTCAGGACCAGGATTGATTCTAAATAATTTTCTGCAGATTCCTGAATTTTCAATTCACAGACACTCCAATCACATGCAAAGTTATATTCGTACACTGTGATACCAGGTAATATGGCCCATGCCTGGTATCTTTTAACCAGAATATCATATCATGTTTTTGCGGGAAATACAAATGTAAAAAAGAAGGAACTCGTAAAAGCAGTCCCAGTTCAGAGCTGCCTTTGCCGATGGATGCCAAACAGTCAGTTTTGCTGTCAGAAGTTGCTGTTGCAGCAGCGTTTTGTCTGTGGGAGCGGCAGTAACTTATATGGTAAAAAATGAAAAATAGGGTTGACAAAAGGGTTAGCAAGTGCTAACCTATAACAAGGAGGTTAGAGGAATCTAACTTGAAGTTTATGGCCGGAGATTGACAGATTTTCGGCGTACACCCAGAAGGAGGGATTGTTATTATGCCTTTAACAATGGCCAAAACAGGCGAGAGCAATAGTATTAAACGGATTGGCGGCAAAGAAGAGGTTCGTCGTTTTCTGGAGACCCTGGGATTTGTGGTGGGCGGCCAGGTTACACTGGTATCAGAGAACAATGGTAACGTGATCGTCAATGTAAAAGATACGAGGATTGCGATCAGCCGCGAGATGGCGAACAAAATTATGATATAGACACAGGAAGGAGCAGCTGAATTATGCAGACATTGAGGGAAACGCAGTGTGGAAGCACTGTACGAGTGGTGAAGCTCCATGGCGAAGGGGCGGTAAAGCGTCGGATCATGGATATGGGAATCACCAAGGGCACAGAGGTTTACGTCAGAAAGGTGGCCCCTTTGGGCGATCCGGTGGAAGTGACGGTCCGCGGATACGAACTGTCTTTGCGGAAAGCCGACGCAGAGATGATTGAAGTACAGTAGCCAAAAGGCTTTTTCTTTTGCAGATGGAGTTAGAAAATGCTAACTTCCTGGCTGGACAGAGAGCAGAATATTTTGTCCAGCTGTTTAGGTGAGATACAAAATGATCTGCGGGAAAAAGCTGTAAGAATGAATGGAAAATGGAGGATAGGGAGAAATGTCATTAAAAATTGCATTGGCTGGTAATCCGAACAGTGGAAAAACGACATTATTTAACGCACTTACCGGATCCAATCAGTTTGTGGGTAACTGGCCGGGAGTTACGGTTGAAAAAAAGGAAGGCAAATTAAAGAATCATAAAGATGTGATTATTACAGACCTTCCGGGGATTTATTCGTTATCGCCATATACCCTTGAGGAAGTGGTGGCCAGAAATTATTTGCTCAATGAAAAGCCGGATGCTATACTGAATATTGTAGACGGAACAAATCTGGAGCGAAACCTGTATCTGACCACACAGTTGATGGAGCTGGGAATTCCGGTGGTGATGGCCATCAACATGATGGATATTGTAGAAAAGAACGGAGATCAGATCAATATCAGGAATCTGGGCAAAGATCTGGGCTGCAGGATCGTGGAGATTTCCGCGCTGAAAGGAACGGGCGTAACAGAGGCTGCCCGGGCTGCTGTGGAAGCCGCAAAAAGCAAAAAGGCAGATGCTCCGGTACATACATTTGATCAGAAAGTGGAAGATATTCTTCAGACGATCGAAGATATGCTTCCCGGCAATATTCCGGCAGGACAGAGGCGGTTTTATGCGGTAAAACTGTTTGAACGGGATGATAAGATCCAGGCATCCATGACCTCTGCGCCAAATGTGGAAAGCATCATCAAAAAGGCAGAAGATGAGATGGATGACGATGCGGAAAGCATTATCACCAACGAGCGCTATTCTTATATTTCCAGGATCATTGATGACAGCTATCAAAAGAAAAACAAAGGACAGATGACCATATCAGATAAGATTGACCGGATTGTGACCAACCGCTGGGCGGCTCTTCCGATCTTTGCAGTGGTTATGTGGCTGGTATATTATATTTCGGTTACTACAGTGGGAACCTTTGTGACAGACTGGACAAATGATGTGCTGTTTGGAGAGATCATTCCGCCGGCGGTAGAGAGCTTTCTGGTAAGCATCAACTGCGCCGCCTGGCTCCAGGGCCTGATCCTGGACGGCATTGTTGCCGGTGTGGGCGCTGTTCTGGGGTTTGTGCCGCAGATGCTGGTATTGTTCATCTTTCTGGCATTTCTGGAATCTTGTGGTTATATGGCTCGTATTGCCTTTATCATGGACCGTATTTTCCGCAGATTTGGTCTTTCCGGAAAGTCTTTCATTCCGATGCTCATTGGTACCGGCTGCGGTGTTCCCGGTGTAATGGCTTCCCGTACCATTGAAAATGACAGAGACCGCAAGATGACGATCATGACTACAACTTTTATTCCCTGCGGCGCAAAGCTTCCGATCATTGCGCTGATCGCGGGCGCGTTGTTCGACGGGGCATCCTGGGTGGCACCCAGCGCGTATTTTGTGGGAATTGCGGCAATTATCTGCTCTGGTATCATCCTGAAAAAAACAAAAATGTTTGCTGGAGATCCGGCTCCCTTCGTAATGGAGCTGCCGGCTTATCATTTGCCTACTGTGGGAAATGTGCTCCGCAGTATGTGGGAAAGAGGCTGGTCCTTTATCAAGAAGGCCGGAACGGTTATCCTTCTTTCGACTATTGTGATCTGGTTTACCTCCAGCTTTGGATTTGTGGACGGACAGTTCGGTATGGTTGATGATCTCAGTGACGGTATCCTGGCCAATATCGGAAGCGCCATTGCATTCCTGTTTGCTCCTCTTGGATGGGGCAACTGGAGAGCGGCAGTGGCAGCCATCACCGGCCTGGTAGCAAAAGAAAATGTAGTAGGTACTTTCGGTATTCTGTATGGTTTTGCAGAAGTGGCGGAGGATGGTCAGGAAATCTGGGGAACACTGGCATCCAGCTTTACTACCGTATCCGCATACAGCTTTCTGGTGTTCAACCTGCTGTGCGCTCCCTGTTTTGCGGCAATCGGTGCCATTAAGCGTGAAATGAACAATGCGAAATGGACCTGGTTCGCCATTGGATATCAGACTGTTCTGGCATATGCGGTATCTCTGTGTATCTACCAGTTCGGCACCCTGTTCACAGGCGGCGGATTCGGCATTGGCACAGTGGCGGCAATTGTGATCCTGGTTGTATTTCTGTATCTTCTGTTCCGTCCGGCAAAGGAATCTTCGCATTTGACAATGAAAGTGAAAGGAATGGCGAAAGCTTAATGGGAACAATAATAGTGGGCGCTCTGGTGGTGGCGGCCGTGGCTCTGGCCATCTGCAGCATCCGCCGGGACAAAAAGAACGGCAGGGCAAGCTGCGGCGGGAACTGCGGGGCCTGCGGAATGTGTCACCATAAACGGGCAGAATGAATTTTAAATCTGCGCACTTCGGAGAGAGTTCTCCGGAGTGCGTATTTTTTTAGTGCAAAACCGGCCAAAATCTGTTATACTAACACCAAGTATGCGATTAAACAGACAGTGGAAAGGAATGCAGATATGAAAAAAAGAAATACAAAACTGGGTCTGGTCCTGGGACTGGGCTTTTTGCTGGGTCTGGGTACATATACTCCTGTCTGGGCTTCCGGGTTTGAAATGCATAATCTGGAAGTGAGCGGAGATGCGGACAGCGGTTATATCTCCCTGGAAGATGATGTGGAAGAGACAGAGAACTATGAGAGCAGTATGGGTATGCTGCGGGCGGGAAGTCTGCCGTCTTCTTATAATTCCCGCCCCTATAGTCTGCAGTATGTGACGTCTGTGAAGAATCAGGGCAGCAATGGACTGTGCTGGTCTTATTCTGCCATGGCAGCCCTGGAATCCAATCTGATGATCACCGGTCAGGCTGGTTCCTCCACGGATCTGTCGGAAGGGCATCTGGCTTACAATACCTTCTACGGGACCAACCAGGACAGCAGTGATGGAACCAGGAATGAGACATATTCTGCGGAGAGAGGAACCTGGACTTCTGTAGGAGGCAACCGGATCCTCACCACAGGTACGCTGGCCCGGTGGTATGGGGCGGTGAATGAGTCCCGTTACGGCGGCAGTTCGCAGCTTGGCAATCCCGGAGCGGTAGAACAGAAAGCCCAGGATGTGCGTCTGGTCAACAGTCTCTGGCTGCCGGAGATCACACGCTACAGCAGCACCGCAGATATGACAGGAGAATTCCGGGAATGGGCCCTGAACAATGTAAAGCAGGCCATTATGGAATACGGCGGTGTGGAAGTGGGATTTTATGCCGGAACACCTACTACAGGACGGAACCAGAGTTCGGCCCGGGGACAGGATATGGAAGTGCTGCAGGAGACAGAAGAGAGCTGGAGCGAACAGAGCGGTTTGCTGTCTTCCGGTTTTGCGGCAGAGGATACAGATACAGCAGAGACAGGTGCGGAAGAGAACACGGGAGATGCTTCCGGGGAAGGGGGCTTTGCTGCAGAAGAGGAGTCCATGGATTTCCAGAACACAGACGCGGAAGAAGAGTTTGAAGCAGTGGATCCGGAAGAAGAGACTTCCCTGAACAGCGCATCAGCCAATGTCTACTATTCCAGTGTCAGAAGGACACCGAATCACTCGGTTCTTCTTGTGGGCTGGGATGACAGCAAAGAGACCGGAGCCAGTGAGCCCGGCGCATTTCTATTCAAGAACAGCTGGGGAACTTCCTCCGGGGACAATGGTTATTACTGGATTTCCTACTATGATAAGAGCATGCGTTATCCCACCGTATATGAAGGAGAGCTTTCAGACAGCGAAGACACCACTATCAGCAATCAGCTGGATGGTACGGGTTACGGTTCCTATATCTCTGCGGGAAGCAATGGAAGCATGGCAGGTGCCAATGTGTTTACAGCCAGTCAGGATCAGTATCTGAAGCAGGTAGCCATCTATGCGCCGGCCAATGGCCTGGAATATGAAGTAAAAATATACAAAAATGTGGAAGACGATCCCTCCAGCGGTGTGCTGACCGATACTATCCGCGGCTCCCTGGATTACGCTGGTTATTATACTCTGGATCTGAGCGAACAGGTACCCATAAAGGCCGGGGAGAAATTTGCAGTGGCACTGGAATACACCAATGCCGGTTCCAATGGATACATTCCCCATGAGCCGGTGAGCGGTACGGCCATGTCATCCGGAAACTCTCTGGTAAGAGCAACCACCAGCTTTGAGGAGGGGCAGAGTTATCTCTACAGCGGTGATGACAAATGCTGGTATGATATGGCAGATCTGGGTGCAGGCTTCACCTGCAACCTGAATATCAAGGCCTATGGAACTCCTGCGGAGAATCTTCCTTCCCAGGTGGTGTTTATCAAAAATCCCAGCGGGACAAAATATACCACAGCAGTGGTAGAATACGGAGAGACAGTGCCGCAGCCAGTGGATCCCTCTACGATCAGCGATAACTGGGTATTTCTGGGCTGGTATACGGATGAAAAATGTACCAAGGCGTATGATTTCTCTCAGCCGGTGACCGGCAATATGCGGCTTTATGCCAAGTGGGGCAGATGGTATGAATACAGCAACGGGACGAAATGGAAATACAGGACGGATTATTATAACAGCAGAGATATTGCAGAAGATGAGTGTATTACCATCAACGGCAAGACCTTCTGCTTTGACTCCGATGGATACTGCTATAAGAACTGGATGAAAGTTGACGGACGATGGTATTTTATGAAGCTGGGAGATTCCCCGTCTTCTTTCAAGGGAGCGTACAAGGGATGGGGGACCATTCAGGGCAAGAAATTTTATTTTAATTCCCTGGGACAGGCTGTCTATGGCAAACGTACGATTAATGGCAAGATGTATTATCTGGGAACCAATACCAAGATGGGGTGCTATATGCACACCAATTACTGGCTGACCAATACCAAAGGAAAGTATTATTTTGGTTCCAATGGCGTGATCTATAAAGGTCTGAAGAAAATTGGCAGCAAATGGTATTATTTCGACGATACGGGCCTGATGCAGACCGGATGGGAGACACCGGATGACGGTATCAAACGTTACTTTGGTTCCAATGGGGCCATGTATACCGGCAAGAAAAAGGTCGGATCCTATTATTACTATTTTGAAAGTAACGGAGCGATCCATAAAGGGTGGCAGAAGATCAGCAGCAAATGGTATTATTTTAACTCCAGCGGTCATATGGTGACCGGAAAGTATAAAATCGGCGGAGTGACTTATACTTTCAATAGTGACGGAAGTCTGAGGGGAAACCGTTAGCAGTAAGTAACAGGTTTTTAAAGCAATAACAGGCTGGACGGAGAGAAAATGAAAGATAAAATAAAACTTAGGGGACAATTAAAAAGATTTATGCAATGGCCTCTGTTTCTGACGCTGCTGCTGTGTGTTGTGAATGTACTGATCTATGCCCTGGATTACAGAGCCGGGATCGTGATGACGATCGGTATAGCAATCTATGTGGCACTGTCACTGATCCTGTTCACCTACAACAGACCGCAGATCCTGAAAGAGCTTGTGGCTTTTGCCAGCAGTTATCAACAGGTGCAGCAGCGTATGATCGATCAGATGGAGATTCCCTTTCTCATATTGGATGAAAACGGAAAAATCCTTTGGGAAAATCAGGCGTTTCAGGAAATGATCGGAACAGACCGGCATCATCCGAAGGTTATCGAAGGGATTTTTCCGGAGCTGGATGCTTCTGCCCGTCCCACAGGGGACAACGCATCGGAAGTGATCGTAAGCTATGAGGGAAAGGACTATCGTACAGTGATCCGCCGTGTTTCTCTGGCGGATCTGATAAAAAATACACCCTGGCTGGAAGGCGCCAATGCGGCTGAAAGCGTTTTGACTGTGTTTTTCCACGATGTGACGGAGATCAATGAGTACATCCGCAGGAATGAAGAAGAAAAACTGGTGGTGGCGCTTGCCTATCTGGACAATTATGATGAGGCGCTGGAGAGCGTGGAAGAAGTACGGCGCTCCCTTCTGGTGGCCCTGATCGACCGGAAGATCAACAAATATTTTACCGGTATTGACGGTCTGGTAAAAAAGATTGAGAAAGACAAGTATTTTCTGGTGATGCGGCAGCGTTCCCTGGATCAGCTGATCCATCAGCGCTTCCATATCCTGGAAGAAGTGAAAAGTGTAAATATCGGCAACGAGATGGCAGTGACATTGAGTATCGGTGTGGGTGTAGACGGCAGTACTTATATCCAGAAATATGAATATTCCCGAATTGCCATAGAGATGGCCCTGGGCCGCGGCGGCGATCAGGCCGTTATTAAGGGAGAGGATAAGATCTCTTATTTCGGCGGAAAATCTCAGCAGATGGAAAAGACTACCCGGGTAAAAGCAAGAGTGAAGGCTCAGGCCCTCAAAGAGTTTATCAGTACCAGGGACCGGGTGGTTGTCATGGGACATAAGATCACCGATGTGGATGCCTTCGGTGCGGCTATCGGGATTTACCGTGCGGGCAAGACCCTGGGAAAAGCGGTGCACATTGTCATTAATGATCCCACAAGCTCAATCCGGCCTCTGATGGCAGGATTTCTCAACAGTCCGGAATATGAGGACAATATGTTTGTATCCAGCCAGGAGGCAAAAGAACTGGTGGACGCCAACACCTGCGTGGTGGTGGTGGATACCAATAAGCCAAGCTATACGGAATGTGAGGATCTGCTGTATAAGACCAAAACCATCGTGGTACTGGATCATCACCGAAGAGGAAGTGAAGTGATCCAGAATGCGGTGCTCTCCTATGTGGAGCCCTATGCTTCTTCTACCTGTGAAATGGTGGCGGAAGTATTGCAGTATTTTTCCGATGGGATACGGATCCGCAGTCTGGAGGCAGACAGTATCTACGCAGGTATCATGATCGATACCAATAATTTTACAGCCAAGGCCGGAGTCCGCACATTTGAAGCGGCGGCCTTCCTGCGGAGATGCGGAGCTGATGTGACCCGTGTGCGGAAGATGCTGCGGGACAACATCGAGTCCTATAAAGCCAGAGCGGAGGCAATCCGCACGGCGGAAATTTACCGGGAAGTATTTGCCATTGCCGTATGTCCCAGCGAAGGTCTGGAAAGTCCCACTGTGGTGGGAGCCCAGGCATCCAATGAGCTGCTGAACATTGCAGGCATTAAGGCATCCTTTGTGCTGACTGCTTACAATAATGTGATCTACATCAGCGCCAGGGCCATGGACGAGATCAATGTGCAGGTTATGATGGAAAAGCTGGGCGGAGGCGGCCATATGAATATCGCCGGAGCCCAGGTTCCGGGCCATTCGGCAGAGGAAACAGTGCAGATGCTGAAGGATGTTATCGATGAAATGTACAAAGAAGGAGAACTGGAATGAAAGTAATTTTACTGACAGATGTAAAATCCCTGGGAAAACAGGGAGATATTGTAAATGTAAGTGACGGTTATGCAAGAAACATGATCCTGCCCAAAAAGCTGGGTGTGGAGGCAACTCCCAAGAATCTGAATGACCTGAAACTGAAGAAGGCAAACGAAGAAAAAGTCGCAAAAGAGAATCTGGAAGCGGCCAGAGAATTTGCGAAAGGCCTGGAAGGCAAGCAGGTGGTGCTCACTTTGAAGGTGGGAGAAGGCGGAAAGACCTTTGGATCTGTTTCCTCCAAGGAAATCTCAGAGGCGGCCAAAGAGCAGCTAGGACTGGATATCGACAAGAAAAAACTGCATCTCCCGTCTCCCATCAAATCTCTGGGGACAACAATGGTGCCGGTGAAGCTTCATCCAAAGGTGACCGGGGAATTGAAAGTAGTGGTGAAAGAATCATAGACAGATGGGTTAAGGAGGCAGTAACATGGATGAAGCCCTGATCAAGAGGATCCTGCCCCACAGTCTGGAGGCGGAACAGTCGGTGATTGGCGCCATGATCATGGACCGGGACGCTATTCTGGTTGCTTCCGAGGTGATTACCGGAGAGGACTTTTATCAGCGGCAGTATGGGATCATCTTTGATTCTATGGTGGAATTGTGCAATGAAGGGCAGCCAGTGGATCTGGTCACACTGCAGAACCGTCTGAAGGAAAAAGACCTTCCTCCGGAAATTACCAGTATGGAATATGTAAGGGATCTGGTGGCGGCAGTTCCCACATCAGCCAATGTAAAGTATTATGCAAATATTGTCAGCGAGAAAGCAATCCTGCGGCGGCTGATCAAGGCTACGGAAGAGATAGCCAATACCTGTTATCTGGATAAGGAGAGCACGGATATGATCCTGGAGGAAACGGAGAAAAAAATGTTCCAGCTTCTGCAGAGAAAATCCGCCGAAGAGTTTGTCCCTATTCAGAAAATCGTGCTTAACACCATTAACAAAATTGAAAAAGCCTCCCGGACCAAAGGAAATGTGACAGGTCTTGCCACGGGTTTTGTGGATCTGGATTATAAAACGTCCGGTATGCAGCCGTCGGATCTGATCCTGATTGCAGCCAGGCCATCCATGGGAAAGACGGCATTTGCTCTGAATATTGCTCAGTATATGGCTTTCCGGAGCCAGGTGACAGTGGCAATCTTTAGTCTGGAAATGTCCAAAGAGCAGTTGGTGAACCGTCTGCTGGCCATGGAATCCCGGGTGGATTCGCAGAATATGCGAACAGGAAACCTGAAAGATGAAGACTGGGTGAAGCTGGCAGAGGGAGCGGATGTCATTGGCCGTTCCAATCTGATTATTGACGATACGCCTGGTATCTCCGTTTCGGAGCTGCGTTCCAAATGCCGGAAATACAAGCTGGAGCAGAATCTGGGGATTATCTTTATCGACTATCTGCAGCTGATGAGCGGCAGCGGCCGGTCGGATTCCAGACAGCAGGAAATTTCTGATATTTCCCGTTCTCTGAAGGCAATCGCCAGGGAACTGAATGTGCCGGTGGTGGCCCTGTCCCAGTTAAGCCGTGCTGTGGAGCAGAGACCGGATCACAGACCCATGCTTTCGGACCTGCGAGAGTCCGGAGCCATTGAGCAGGATGCAGACGTGGTAATGTTTATATACCGGGATGAGTACTATCACAAAGATTCCGAGAAAAAAAATCAGGCGGAAATCATCATAGCAAAACAGAGAAACGGCCCCATAGGCACGGTGGATCTGGCCTGGTTGTCCAAATATACACAGTTTGTCAATCTGAAAAAATAAGTCAGAAAATGATAAAAAGAACTCCGTCTGCAGTGCACCGGCAGATGGAGTTCTTCTTCTTGTAAGAATCTGTCGATGAGATTTCATTGCAATCCTGGACTTGTTTGCTATAATGAAAAATAGCTGGGTACGATGGCGATGGTATTGCTTCTGCCTGATTTTCCGGGCAGATACGTATTGGCGGAACAATGTCTGAAGGAGGGGTAGTATGGAGGAAGAGCACTATACCGTCTCTCAGGTAGAAAATCTGACTGGAATCAAAGGTCATGTGCTTCGGTACTGGGAAGAGGAGTTGGAGCTTGTCATTGGCAGAAATGCCTTGGGACACCGATGCTACACCAGATATGATGTGCAGATGTTTCTGAACATTAAGGAACTAAAGAGCCGTGGTTTACAGCTTCGTGCGATCAAGGAACTGGTCCCCAGGATTTCCAGAAAGGGGCCAGGTGCTTCCGGCAGCAAAATAAAACTTCTGGAAACAGACAGCAAAACAGATGGGCCAAAAGATCCGGAGCCGGGTACCGGCAAGGAGACAGCTGATGGAAATACAGAAGGTAACAACCGGAGCGAGGAAAAGGTTTCGGAGAAAGAACAGCGCCAGAGGATGGAGCAGTTTCAGAGTATACTGGAAAGACTGATCCGCCAGGGAATACAGGAGAGAACCCATGAAGAGCGCAGATGCCGTTCATTGGATGAGGCGATCCGGATGCATCAGGAATCCAGGAAACAGGCAGCGGCTGCTGCAGAAAGGAAACGGGGTTCTCGAAGAAAGCTGAGAAAAAAGAAAAAACAGAATAGAATATAACAGAAAAACAGGGGATGTTGCCTGGTGCCACATCCCCGTTACTGCCAGAAGATAAAAAATTATTCTGGTTTGATAGCTTCTGTCGGACATGCATCTGCGCAGGTTCCGCAGTCTACACAAGCGTCCGGATCAATTACGTAATGATCTTCGCCCTGAGAAATAGCCTCAGATGGACATTCGCTTTCGCAGGTTCCGCAGCTAACACATTCATCGGTGATAACGTATGCCATAACAATATCCTCCTTTTAGATAACTTCCTAATTTGATTAGGTTCATCACCATTCTAATATATCGTGGATTATATTACAAGTAAAAAATTTATAAATCTTCGGTTGATTCTGGAGTAAAAAAGGATTATAATAGCCATACGGTATAAGAAAAGGAAGTGACCGGGTACTGGCAGAGAATGCTGTATCATCGGTTCGCAGGCCCATATAAAGGAGGAAAAACAATGGCACAGGTTACAAAGGACATGTTGATTGGACAGCTGTTGAGAGTAGATGCAAACATTGCGCCGATTCTCATGAGGGCAGGCATGCATTGTCTGGGTTGCCCTTCTGCACAGGGAGAATCCCTGGAGGAAGCAGCAATGGTACATGGTCTGGATGCAGATGTACTGGTTGCACAGATCAATGATTTTTTGGCAAACAAATAAGAAGTCTGGACCGCCTGCGGGCGTGAAAGGGTGAATAAAGGCCGGGTGCCTGCTCCAGGAGAGCAGGATCCGGCCTTTTCTTATGTTGACAGGAAAGCAGAACTTTTCGTTCTGGCTTTCCTGTCACATAAAAACGTCCCGCCGGTGCATCCGCATGCAAAACCGCCGGCAAGCCTGAAGGGCTCTGCCGGCGGTCTGGAATATTAAAGCCTGGTAAGCTGCTGGAGCGCAGTCTGCGGTAAGATAGTCTCGCAATGCTCCATCAGGTATGCCTCTCCGGAATTGGCATAGGGCCTTCCTGTGCCGTATTCAGAGAGGATGTTGCAGATCTTGTTAAATTCTTCCGGAGTGTAGGAAGTCTGATGTATAACCAGTTGGTAAAGATTTTTGCGGGTATCTTTATATAAAGAGTTGACGCCGGAATAAAAACCGTTCAGACCATGAGCGGCATGAATGACAGTATCCAGGTCTGGAAATTCATACATATGGACCAGATTGACGGATGGTTCTGCAGCAGAATTCCGGGCTGCATCCCCGGAAGTTTCGCTGGAATCCACAGTATTGGGCTTTTTGCCGGAGCCTTTCATCTTTGCTTCGTATATTTTCTGGAAAATATCTATAATGCTGTCTGCGCCGTCGAACTGGATAGGATTCTCTTCCTGGGTGGCATTTCCCGGAGCAAACCGTGAAAAACGGGTATCCAGTTCTTCCGGATCTTCTACTTTTGTAATGATCAGAGTGATCGTGCCGCCCTGCATGGGAATGGCTTCAATCATCAGAGGAATGTTGTCTGCTTCGAAGCCAAACCGGGAATATGCTTCCTGCATCATATTACGAAACAGTTTTTTGGCCTTTTCAGTGCCGTAAGCCAGTTCACTTAATCGAATCTGATGCTGTTCCAGATCTTCTCTGGTGAGAGTGCATTTGATTTGGTTGTCGTTGATCTTTTCTATTTTCATAAATATCACATCCTATTCTTTGTGTATTGAAATGGCAACACACCAGTATATGACTTCATACCTCCGCCTATCTGATGGCAAATATCCTGCCGCATCTGCCTGCCGCGGCATACGTAAATGCTTTCAGATAATACTATTCATATATTATATACCAGTATACTCTAATATGTAAAGAATTTACGAATTCCTAATTATAAAATATTTGGAAACGAATTGGGAAATTTTACACAAATTGACGAAAGCTATTGCGGTTTTTTTGTAATATAGTATAATGATCTATGAAAAGAGAGGCCGCCGGCCGCCGGAACATTTCAAGATTGTGAAACATTTTTTTGCATTTCCTGATTAACAGGCAGAAGTCTCTGCCGGATTTTCCATTTTTTATTTTAATACCAGAGGTGAAGAGTCAGAGTGTAGCTGTACCTGTCCGCAGGTATGGAAAAAGATAAGGAAGGCTGGTCTGTGTTTCTCTTTTCGGGAACCTGTGTAGTGTTTTCAGAAACCATATGGATAGGAAGGAGGAACGCAGACGGGGCATAATATATCACGAAAAAAGAAGGAAAGAGATTTCCTGAAAAAAGAGCTGAAAGAGATGAAGAAGAAAGGTATTCTTCTTCGCATGAACGGGCGCCCCAGCAGCCCGGGAGAAATTGCAGCTGCCCACGTGGTTGCCGAACAGGGAAGCTACATGCGGGACTATATTCCTGACCAGAAGGGAGGTGTGGCCGAGATTGATTTCTGCTATGTAGCAGAAGAGGATCATCAAGGTAATAGAGGGTAATGATACTGCCAGGGAAGAGTTTCTGGATCAGGAGTGTTCCCCACAGCCATAACCATTTGCAGGATCTCTTCCCTGCATGAGAAAAGAAAACAGGAATCCTTGCCGGATAAAATGGAAATCCGCCCGGGAAAACGTGCGGCAGTGAATATGAAAAAAGTGTAAAATGTCGAATTTTAATAATGACGAATCAGGAAAGTATGTTATAATGATGTCCGTAGGAGGTAGGACAAATGAAGAAAAAGCTGGTGCCCGTACTGGTTGTACTGCTGCTGATCTTTGTAGTGGGAGTCGCGGGCGTTGTAACACACCTGATTCGGAAGTATACCCCGACGAAGGAGGTCATGGATCCGGGTCAATATTATGGAGAAATGAGTGACGAAGAAATTCCGATCATGATTGATACAGAGATATTGGAACAGAGAGGGATTTTTCAAAATGGAAACGCGTATGTTTCGCTGGATACGGTAAATGCGTCTCTGAATAAACGGTTTTATTGGGATCAGGAAGCACAGGCGCTGCTGTACAGTACCACGGAGGAGACACTGCGGCAGGAACCCGGAGATGGAACTTCCGCCCGGGTGATCCTGTACCAGGACAGTGTATATGTGGATATTTCATATGTGGCGGAGTACACGGATATTGAGTACAGTATTTATGAGAATCCCAATCGTCTGGTGGTCCAGAAGACCTGGGAAAATTACAGGGCCGGACAGGCCAAGACCGCAACAGAAGTCCGGTATCAGGGCGGGATTAAGAGCCCCATTCTGACTACCCTGCAGGAAGGAGATCAGGTCCGGCTGCTGGAGACTTTTGATAATTGGGTGGAAGTAGCCACACAGGACGGTTATGTGGGATATGTGCAGCTTTCAGATGTGGAAGATCTGGGAGTGATCTCTGAGGAGCGGACAGGAATCGAAGAAGAGACCTTTACGCAGCTCGCCATGGAGGAGCCGGTGAACCTGGTATGGCACCAGGTGACTTCCACAGATGCCAATGCGACTTTTGATGATGCGGTGGCAGATATGACAGGGGTGAATGTGATTTCTCCCACCTGGTTCTCCATTGCAGACAATGATGGGAATCTGACATCTCTGGCAGAGGCGGATTATGTGAATAAAGCCCACGCAAAAGGGCTGCAGGTATGGGCGTTGATCGATAATTTCAGTGAAGAGATCCAGACGGAGACGGTACTGGCGAAGGAATCTGCCCGTGCCAATATCATAGAAACACTGGTGAAGGAAGCGGTGAACTGCGGAATCGATGGGATCAATGTGGATTTTGAGAGTATGAGTGAAGAAGCCATTCCGCATTTTCTGCAGTTTTTGAGGGAATTGTCTATTGTGACGCATAAGAATAATCTGGTACTGTCTGTGGATAATCCGGTACCGGAAGGGTATACCGTGTATTATGACAGAGGGGAACAGGGAAGAGTTGCAGATTATATCATTATCATGGGATACGATGAACACTATCGAGGCGATACGGAAGCCGGTTCGGTGGCCTCTCTTCCGTGGGTGGAACAGGGAATTCAGGATACTCTTTCCGAGGTCCCGGCCAATAAAGTGATCAACGGAATTCCTTTCTATACAAGAATATGGAAGACTTCTGCCGGAATTGTGACCAGTGAAGCTGTGGGTATGGACGAAGCGGCTGATTTTGTAAAAGAAAATAAAATAGAGACTTATTGGGAAAAAACAACCAGTCAGAATTATGGAAGCGTTACAGTGAATAATGATACGTATCAGATATGGCTGGAGGACGCGGATTCCATTGCAGAGAAAATGAAGCTGATCTCCAGTTATGATCTGGCGGGTGTGGCAGCCTGGAAGCTGGGACTGGAGAATGCGGATATCTGGTCGGTGATCTCTGAAGGACTTCAGGGATAAAAAATACAGAAGGGGAGTATGTAAATGGCAGAAGAATTATTTAAAAGCACGTTACTTGGGGGATTTGACAAGGAAGATGTCCTTGCGCATGTGGAGCGTTTGAAGGCAGAGGCGTGGGAAGCCCAGGAGAAGCTCCACCGGGAAATTGAAGACAGGGAAGATAAGATCAATCAGCTGAAGAAGCGGCTGGAATTGAAGGATGACCAGTATGCCCGTCTGGAAAGCGAAATCAAAGAGAAGTATCAGAAATACGTGGATAATTATGAGAGTATTGGAAAACTGGTGTTTGAGGCACAGTTAAAGGCTGATGAGATTATTGCCCAGGCGCAGAAAGAGGCTGATTCCATTCGGAAAAATGCGGAGGAGGAAGGAAGAAACCGTGTCTTTATTGTCCAAAGCGAGGTGGACCGGAAGCTGGCTGAGGGAAAGAAACATTACATGGCTGTTCAGGAGGAGATGAACGCCATTGTGGATCTGATCAATCAGGCGCAGAAACGGTTTATGGAATCTTACAAAGAAGTACATCGCATTGTGGATACCATGCCGGAGTCTCTTCGGGATCTGGAAGAGGAAGAACTCCAGGAAATCAGTGCGGATCAGGAATTAGTGGAACATATGGAAAGTATTCTGGGGGAAGAAGAGGAATAGTTTTCAATGGCTCTGCAGCGGACAATGTCTGTGCATTTGAGCAAGTGGGTTTGTTCATATGCACAGACACTGTCCGGGACTTTTATGGTAAATCATTTCCGGATGGCATATATTAGTAAAGAATATACCATTCAGAGGTGATTTTTTTATGAAAAGATACATAGAACTGGCCATGACGGCAGTATTGTTGGTCTGTGTCTGGCTTCTGTCCCGGGAAGCGGCGGCCGTTTCCAATATGGCGGAAACAAAAACGGTGATCGTGGTGGATGCGGGGCATGGCGGTGTGGACGGCGGTATGGCAGGTACAGACGGTGTGGATGAAAAAGATATTAATCTGTCCATTGCATGGAAGCTGAGAGATGCGCTGAAAGACAGTGGATTTGAAGTGATCATGACCCGGGAAGGGGATGAGGGACTCTATGAAGAGGGAAGCAGCCAGAAAAAGGTGCAGGATCTTCAGAATCGCTGCAAGATCATTGCGGAGGCCAGTCCGGCTCTGACTGTGAGTATTCATCAGAACAGCTATACAGATCCTTCGGTCTGCGGACCTCAGGTGTTCTATTACAGCACCTCCCAGGAGGGAAAGCGGCTGGCAGAAGTGCTGCAGGAAGTTCTGAATCAGGCACTTTCTGTAGATAACGGCCGCAAAGCCAAAGGGAATGACAGTTATTATCTGCTGAAACGAAGCGAGGGAGTCCTGAATATTGTGGAATGCGGATTTCTGACAAATCCGAAGGAGGCAGAGCTGTTGCAGGAGGAAGCGTATCAGCAGAAAGTGGCAGATGCGCTGTGTCTGGGAATCCGGCAGTATCTGAGTGAGGAGCCCAGGGGTTAGGAATTTGGGGAAAAGCTATGCAGAAACAGCAACATTTGTTATAATGGGAAAAACAGGGAGGACGGCAGAGGCGATGGGCTTCTGCCGGCTCCTGTATCAGAGAAAGGATTCAGAGAACATGAGTTGTTTATATATTGTGATACCTGCCTATAATGAAGCGGCGAATATACAGACAGTAATCCGGCAGTGGTATCCCATAGTGGAACGGATCGGGGGAGAGAGCCGTCTGGTGGTCATCAATGATGGAAGCAGAGACAGTACGTATGAAAAGGTGCGGGAACTGGAGGAAAGCTGTCCCCGGCTGATTTCTTTGGATCAGGAGAACCGGGGGCATGGCGCTACAATTCTTCGGGGCTATCGTTATGCGGTCACCCATGGAGTGGATTATGTGTTTCAGACCGATTCCGATGGACAGACAGTGCCGGAGGAATTCTGGCCGCTTTGGAGAGACAGAAAAAACTGCGGTCTGCTGATCGGATATCGAAAAAAAAGGCAGGATGGCAGTGCAAGAGTTTTTGTGACCAGGGTGCTGCGGATGGTCCTGTGGTTTTCTTTTGGGGTCTGGACTCTGGATGCAAATACACCTTTTCGGCTGATGCGGACGAAACAGCTGCGGGAGGTGCTGGATCGGATTCCCGGGAATTTTAATCTGACCAATGTACTGATGACGGTGATCTATGAAAAATTCCGGATGGGAGTTTCGTATTACCCCATTACCTTTCGGCCCAGGCAGGGCGGCGTCAATTCCATTAATTTTCTTAAAATTGTCAAGATCGGCTGTCAGGCGCTGAAAGATTTTCTGCGTCTGCGAAGAAAATACGACATAGAACTGCGCAGCAGGAAGAACAGATAAAAACTGGAGGCGATCATGAAAAGACAATGGAGTATCAAACTAATACTGGCAGTGATGGCCATAGGATTTTCTGTATTTCTTCTAAGAGAGGACAGCCTCCCTTTTCTGACATGGTGGATGCTTATGGCCTTTATGGGGGTTGGATTTCTTCCGGTGTGCGGAAGACTGTTCCGGAATTTTAGAGATAAGGGATGGATTTTTTCGAAGGCGCTGGGTGTAGCGGTCTGCGGATATGTGATGTGGGCGCTATGTGTGGGCGGGATTCTGCCCTTTACCTGGCAGGCCTGTGTGGGTGTGACGCTGGTGTGCGTCCTTGCCAATCTGGGACTGGGATGGCATCTGGTGAAAAAAAAGAAGGATTACCTTCCGGAAGGACAGGCTTCCCTGATTTTCTGGGAAGAGTTCTGCTTTTTTATGATTTTTTTGATGTGGACTTATCTGGCCGGTTTTCATCCGGCTGCCTATGGAACCGAGAAATTCATGGACTACGGATTTATGGAAGCCATGATGCGCAGCACAACGCTCCCGGCCACAGATATGTGGTATTCAGAGGCCCCCATCAATTACTATTACGGTGGACAGTATTTTGCGGTCTTTCTCACGAAGCTTACGTTTACACGGGTAGAGGAAACCTATAATCTCATGCGGACGCTGGTAGCGGCGTTTACTTTTGCCATGCCCTGCAGCCTGGTATACCAGCTGCTGTGGGACCGGAGAAAAGGAAAAGTTAGAGGGCGGAAGTGGATTCCCTGGCTGGGAGGCCTGCTGGCCGGAGGCGCGGTGACTATGGCTGGGAATATGCATTATGTCATCTACTCAAAAATTATCCCTCTGCTGCAGAAGCTGGGGATCCTGTCAGGGGAAACGGATCACTACTGGTTCCCCGATGCGACCCGGTATATTGGCTACAATCCGGAGGTTCCGGATCATACGATCCATGAGTTTCCCTGCTATTCCTTCGTTCTGGGGGATTTGCATGCCCATGTGGTGAATCTGATGTTTGTGTGTCTGTGCATTGGGCTTTTGTACGCCTGGTTCAAGGGCGCGCGCAGACAGGGAACGGTGCAGTATTCCGGCCGCAGGGAGTGGCTGAAGGGAGAACTTCTGCAGCCGCATCTTCTGATGGTGGGCTGGCTGCTGGGAATGTTCCAGTGGACAAACTACTGGGATTTTGTGATCTACTATGTGGTGGCCGGCGGTACCTATCTGTTTGTCAATGTGATCCGGCACCAGGACAGTGTACGGCGGATCCTGGCAACGACGCTGCTGCAGGCGGCGGAGATCATGGTCCTGGCAATGGCGGCGGCGCTGCCATTCAATGTGAATTTCCAGACGATGGTGCAGGGGGTGGCTCTGTGTGAGAATCACTCCAGGTTTTACCAGCTTCTGGTGCTGTGGGGGCTTCCCTTTGCAGTCTGCATCACGTTTCTGGCCGTGCAGTTTTCCGGTGCCCGGAAGCGGCGCAGAGAAGAGCTGGCAGTCCTGCAGGGGGCCGGTGTGCAAATGCAGGAAGTGGAGGAGCGAAGCGCGGAACCAAATATTCTGGCAGGCCTGCTGCAGCAGCTGACAGCGGCGGATCTGTTTGTGGTGATCCTTTCTCTGTGTGCCATGGGTCTGATCCTGCTGCCGGAGATTGTCTATGTCCGGGATATTTATGAAGAGGGAAGTGCCCGTGCCAATACCATGTTTAAGCTTACGTATCAGGGGTATCTGATGTTCGGGATTTCCATGAGTTATATTCTGTTCCAGCTGATGACCGTGTGCCGCAGAAAAGCGCTGCGTATCTGGGGAGTTGTGTGTACGGTGCTTCTTCTGTCTACCTTTGGATATTTTGGAAATGCAGTGCATTCCTGGTTCGGAGAAGTCTGGAAACCCTCGGAATACCAGGGACTGGATGCAACTGCATTTCTGGAAGAGGATTTTCCGGAGGATGCAGGAGCAATCCGGTGGCTGAAGGAAAATATAGAAGGAAGTCCTGTGGTGCTGGAAGCCAATGGAGACAGCTATACAGACTATGAAAGAGTTTCGGCCATGACCGGACTGCCCACGATACTGGGCTGGTATGTGCATGAGTGGCTCTGGCGCAGCGATGTACCGGACATCAATGCGAAGAGCGAAGATGTGAAGACGATTTATACTTCCACAGATACAGAA
Organism: uncultured Blautia sp.; assembly: GCA_900542045.1. Classification (GTDB taxonomy): domain Bacteria; phylum Bacillota; class Clostridia; order Lachnospirales; family Lachnospiraceae; genus Blautia_A; species Blautia_A gallistercoris. The sequence continues at coordinate 21,068 of UQMI01000007.1, read as the reverse complement.
ACGGTGAGAGCCCTTCTGGAAAAATATGATGTTTCCTATATTTTTGTGGGAAGCATGGAACGGGAAAAATATATGGATATCCAGACAGACACGCTGCGAAGTTACGGAAAAGTGGTTTATGAGGACAGTGCTTATGGAACGTTTATTGTAAAAGTGGAAAATGAAGGCTGATGGCGGAGAGGAAAAGAAGATGAAAGCAGAGATTATAAAAATACAGGGGCTGCCTGAGGATGAGAAAAAAATTGCCCGTGCGGGAGAGATATTGAAAAAAGGCGGTCTGGTGGCATTTCCCACAGAGACTGTATATGGGCTGGGCGGCAATGCACTGGATTCCCAGGCCTCCAGAAAAATATACGCAGCCAAAGGAAGACCATCGGATAATCCGCTGATCGTGCATATTGCCCATGTGGAAGATATGAAGAAAATTGCGGCAGAGGTGCCGGAAAGCGCCAAAATACTGGCAAGGCATTTCTGGCCGGGACCGCTGACCATGATACTGCCCAGAGGGGCAGCCGTACCGCTGGAGACTACCGGGGGACTGGAAAGTGTGGCCATCCGCATGCCCAGCCATCCGGTGGCCCGCAAGCTGATTGAGGCCGGCGGCGGTTATATCGCGGCGCCAAGCGCCAACACTTCCGGGCGTCCCAGTCCTACGACCGCGGCCCATGTGGAGGAGGACTTGGGAGAAAGCATTGATATGATCGTGGATGGCGGCCAGGTGGGGATCGGCATTGAGTCCACGATCGTGGATCTGACAGAGGAAATCCCCACCATCCTGCGTCCGGGATATATTTCTCTCGGAGATCTGCAGGCGCTTCTGGGAGAGGTGCGTGTGGATCAGGGGCTGCTGCGTACCGAAGAAAAAGTCCGGCCCAAGGCGCCGGGTATGAAATACAGGCATTATGCGCCCCGGGCAGAGCTGACCATAGTGGAAGGACCCATGGAACGTGTCATTGACAGAATCAATGGACTGGTACAGGAAAAGAAGGAACTGGGAGAAACAGTCGGGGTCATCTGTACGGAAGAATCCCGGCAGGCATATCCGGAAGGTCTGGTAAAATGTATCGGAAGCCGGCAGCAGGAAGAGACCATTGCCCATCATCTCTATGAGGTGCTGCGGGAATTTGACAGCTCCGATGTGAGCTGCATTTATTCAGAAGCCTTTGATACGCCCCGGATGGGACAGGCAATCATGAACCGGCTGCTGAAAGCGGCAGGACATAAAGTGATCCAGGTGTGAACCCGGCTGTCCGGCGGCTGCCGGGAAGGTACCGGCTTCGTTCCGGCGGGGCAGAGCGGATATTTTCCGGATGTGCGGCACCCTTTATGATTTAGGGAAAGTTGATGTGTGCCTGCCCGCTTTGCTCAGGAAGGCAGAACGTTTCGTTCAGATTTTATGATAAAATAGGAACAGCAAATAACAGGAAGAGGAGGAAACGGAAATGATAGGAATTGGATGTGATCATGGAGGATATGAGCTGAAATGCGAGATTATCCGTTATCTGGAAAGCCAGGGACTGGAGTATCGGGATTTTGGCTGCGACAGTACGGAGTCTGTGGATTATCCGGTATATGGAAAGGCTGTGGCCCACGCTGTGGCGGAGGGAACATGCGACCGGGGGATTGTGATCTGCGGAACTGGTATCGGCATTTCCATTACAGCCAATAAGATACCGGGGATCCGGGCTGCTGTATGTACGGACTGCTTCTGTGCAGAGGCCACAAGGCTTCACAACGATGCCAATATACTGGCTCTGGGAGGCCGAGTAGTGGGACCGGGGCTGGCCCTGAAAATTGTAGATACCTTTTTGCATACGCCGTTTTCACAGGATGAGCGTCACAAGAGACGGATTGCAATGATAGAACAGGACTAGAAACGGACGGTATGCGGTCTGTCAGACAGCAGTGGGACGAACCGCAGGGCTCCGTGATCCAGCGGAGGTGTGTTATGATAAATAAAAGTGAGAAAAGAGACGATTATATTACCTGGGATGAATATTTTATGGGAGTGGCGAAGCTGGCAGGGATGCGCTCCAAAGATCCCAATTCCCAGGTGGGTTCCTGTATTGTCAGTGAGGACAATAAAATTTTGTCCATCGGTTATAACGGGTTCCCCAGAGGCTGTTCAGATGATGAGTTTCCATGGAGCAGGGAAGGCGATCCCATGGAGACCAAATACCTCTATGTGACCCACAGCGAACTGAATGCGATCCTGAATTACAGGGGAGGAAGTCTGGAAGGGGCAAAGCTCTATGTCTCCCTGTTCCCCTGCAATGAATGCGCCAAAGCCATTATCCAGGCGGGCATCAAGACGATCATCTATGACTGTGACAAGTACCAGGATACCCCTTCGGTGATGGCCTCCAAAAAAATGCTGAATGCCGCAGGCGTACGTTATTACAGATATACGCCTACAGGAAGGGAGATTAGTCTCCAGGTATAGAGAAACAGAACCAGGTGATAGATTACGCGGGCAGAATCCGGAGTTGCCTCTTGACAACCCTGTTTTTTTCCAATAGAATGGGAAATGAATCGAAGAGCAGCAGAGCTACGGAAGTGGAATATTTTGTGGCTCAGGCAGCAGAATAAGAGATTATGGCGATGATGAGAATAGTACACTGGGAGCAATCCAAAGAGAGGAGCCGGTTGGTGTGAAGGCTCTGTGCGTGAACAGTGGAACCTGCCTCGGAGTTCTCTGTGAAAGCAGAGCGCGGATCCGGCGTTAACGGATAAGAGGAGAGTGTGCGCGAAGCGTGCACTAATTAGGGTGGTACCGCCGAAGCCTTCGGTCCCTTTGGGGAACGAAGGCTTTTTTATGCGCCGCCGCAGGATCCGAAACAGCAAAGTGATAAAACAAAAAAGGAGAAAAGATATGGCAAAGGAGAAAAAATTAGTCGAAGAGATTACTTCAATGGAAGAGGATTTTGCCCAATGGTATACCGATGTGGTGAAAAAAGCAGAGCTCATTGATTATACCAGCGTAAAGGGCTGTATGGTGATCAAACCGGCCGGCTATGCGCTTTGGGAAAATATCCAGCATGAACTGGACCGGAGATTTAAAGAGACAGGCGTGCAGAATGTATACATGCCTTTGTTTATTCCGGAGGGACTTCTCCAGAAAGAAAAAGATCATGTAGAAGGCTTTGCGCCGGAGGTGGCCTGGGTGACCCACGGCGGAATGGAGCAGCTGCAGGAGCGTCTCTGCGTGCGTCCTACTTCAGAGACCCTGTTCTGTGATTTCTATGCAAAGGATATCCAGTCCCACAGAGATCTGCCGAAAGTATATAACCAGTGGTGTTCTGTAGTTCGCTGGGAGAAGACCACCCGTCCTTTCCTTCGTTCCAGAGAGTTCCTGTGGCAGGAGGGGCATACTGCCCATGCCACAGCCCAGGAGGCAGAGGAGAGGACCATTCAGATGCTGAATGTCTATGCGGATTTCTGTGAAGAAGTTCTGGCCATTCCGGTGATCAAGGGACAGAAAACAGATAAGGAAAAATTTGCAGGAGCAGAATCCACCTACACCATTGAGGCGCTGATGCATGATGGCAAGGCGCTGCAGTCCGGAACCAGCCATAACTTTGGAGACGGATTTGCCAGAGCATTCAATATCCAGTATACCGATAAGGAAAACAAGCTGCAGTATGTACATCAGACTTCCTGGGGAATGAGTACACGTATCATCGGTGCGATCATCATGGTGCACGGCGACAACAGCGGACTGGTGCTTCCTCCAAGAATTGCTCCGGTACAGGCTATGATCATTCCGATCCAGCAGAGAAAAGAAGGAGTTCTGGAGAAGGCAGCAGAAATGGAAGCGGCACTGAAAGCTGCCGGAATCCGTGTGAAAGTGGATGCTTCAGACAAGAGCCCGGGATGGAAATTCTCTGAACAGGAAATGAGAGGGATTCCGGTGCGGATCGAATGCGGTCCCAAGGATATCGAACAGGGGCAGGCAGTGATCGTAAGGAGAGATACCAGAGAAAAGATCACCGCTTCCTTCGAAGAACTGGCTGAGAAAGTACAGGAGACTCTGGATACCATGCAGAAAGAGATGCTGGAACGTGCCAGAACACACAGAGATACCCATACGTATACAGCTTCGAACTACGAAGAATTCAAGAAGACCATCGAAGAAAAGCCCGGCTTTGTGAAAGCTATGTGGTGCGGCTGCCGGGAGTGTGAGGACAAGATCAAAGAAGATCTGCAGGCTACATCACGCTGTATGCCATTTGAGCAGGAACAGATTTCCGATGTATGTGTATGCTGCGGAAAACCGGCGAAGAAAATGGTTTACTGGGGACGTGCATATTAAAAAGACCCGTTCCTGAAATGCTGGAGGTGACAGAATGAAACTGGAAATTCCTGTGAAAGTAAAGGGAATTTTAGATGTATTGACGGCTCATGGGTATGAAGCGTTTGTAGTGGGCGGATGTGTCCGGGACTCCATACTGGGGCGCGAGCCGGATGACTGGGATGTTACCACATCTGCCAGACCGGAAGAAGTGAAGGCAGTGTTTCACAGGACAGTGGATACGGGACTTCAGCATGGGACGGTAACGGTGCTGATGGGCGGTGAGGGCTATGAAGTAACCACTTACCGCATTGACGGCGAATATGAAGACGGGCGGCATCCCAGAGAAGTGGCGTTTACTGCCAGTTTGGAAGAGGATCTGAAACGGCGGGATTTCACCATCAATGCCATGGCATACCATCCCCAGGCCGGACTGGTGGATCTGTTCGGCGGAATGGAAGATCTGCAGCGCAGGGTGATCCGCTGTGTGGGAGATGCCCGGGAACGGTTCACGGAAGACGCGCTCCGCATCCTGCGGGCTGTGCGGTTTTCTGCACAGCTGGGTTTTCGGATTGAAGACAAGACACGGGAGGCTTTGGCCTGGATGGCACCGAATCTGGTTCATGTGAGCGCAGAGCGGATCCAGGTGGAGCTGGTCAAGCTTCTGGTGTCTCCCCATCCGGATTATCTGCGGGTGGCCTGGGAAACAGGGATCACAGCCCGGTTTCTTCCGGAATTTGACCGGATGATGGAAACGGAACAGAATACGCCTCATCATTGTTACACAGTGGGAGAGCATACCCTGTGCAGTCTGCCGCTGATCTCTCCGGATAAAGTGCTGCGCCTGGCCATGCTCCTGCATGATGTGGGCAAGCCGGCGGTTCGTACCACAGACGGGCAGGGGCGGGATCATTTTAAGGGCCATGCCCAGGCCGGCGAAAAAATGGCGGGAAGCATTTTGCGGAGATTGAAATTTGACAACGATACCATTCGAAAGGTATGTCGTCTGGTAAAATGGCATGATGACCGGCCCCTGCCGGAAGAAAGACAGGTTCGCCGGGCGATAGCCCGGATTGGAGCAGATCTGTTTCCATTTTATCTGCAGGTACAGCGGGCAGATATGCTGGCCCAGAGTCTGTATCAGAGAGAAGAGAAAAGAAGCCGGCTGGAGCAGGTGGAAAAGCTGTATCGGAAGATTACAGATGAGAAACAGTGTGTGTCTCTGAAAGAGATGCGCATCAGCGGAAAAGAGCTTCTGGAGCTTGGCGCCCAGCCAGGTCCTGGAATCGGGCGTATCCTTGATGAACTCCTGGAGGAGATCCTGGAGGAGCCGTCCAGGAATGAGAGTGAATGGCTGCGGAAACGGGCAGAAGAAAAGCTGGAAGAGATGGCCGGCCATCCGGATCAGCCGGAGAGAGAAGCCGGGATCTGCAAAAATAATAGAAACAGAAATGAATGATTGAAGACTCCCTTTCATAGATATAGAAAGTATACTTTACCAGGCATCCCGTCAGAGCGTCGGATGCTATTTCCCGGAGTGCTGCGGAAGAGCCTGGCAATGTGGCAGGAATCTATGAGGGGGAGTTTGTCATTGTATGATTATGGCCTGAGCGTGTTGGAACAGTACGAGGTTGTGGTAAAGGACAGTTATCGCGGAAGAGGGGCTCTTCTGTGCCGGACAGACCGGGGACTTTTGCTGGTGCGGGAATTTCTGGGCTCCGAAAAAAAACTGGCTCTCCAGCAGAAAATTCTGCTGCAGATCCAGGAAGAGCAGGAAGTGGGAGTCGATGTGATCCTGCCTAACCAGGAGGGGCAGCTGATCTCTGTGGACGGAGAAGGGATCCCCTATGTGGTGCGTCACTGGTTTGAGGCAAAGGAGTGTGATACCCGATCCAGAGAAAATATTTTACGCAGTGTGGCAGCACTGGCCAGAATACATAAAGGGATGCATTTGCCGTTGGTCATGGATTATGCAGCGCAGTCTCTGAAGGAAGAATTCGGGCGCCACAACCGGGAACTCCGAAGAATACGGAAGTTTGTCCGGCAGAAACGCAAAAAAAATGGCTTCGAATCACTTTTCCTTTCCAGCGCGGACTGGTTTCTGGAACAGGGAGAGCAGGCGGCAGCTCTTTTGGAACATACCGGATACGACGGCCTGCGCAGCCGCTGCCTCCAGGAAGGCTGCATCTGTCATGGGGAGATGAATCAGCACAATGTGCTTCTGTCTCCGGGAAAAGAAGCTATTACAAATTTTGAACAGTGGAATTATGATATACAGACGGCAGATTTGTATCGGTTTATGCGGAAGATTCTGGAAAAATACAACTGGGAAGAACGACTGGCCCAGCAGATGTTTGCCGTGTATGACAAAATAAGGCCTCTTTCTCCGGAGGAATGGGAAAATCTGCGCGTCAGGTTCTGTTATCCGGAAAAATACTGGAAACTGGCCAATTACTATTATACCCATAACAAAGCCTGGATTTCCGGCAAAACTATTGAGAAGCTGAAACACCTGGTGGAACAGCAGGAAGCATGGGAAAATTTTGGTAAAAAATGCTTTGGTAATTTGTAAAAAGAATTTATTTTTATTTCTGATTGGTATATAATAAACGTAAATTATGAAATTAGGGAGGTACCGGAATGGATTACAGAGAAGTATATCAGGAATGGCTTAGTAACCCATACTTCGACGAGAACACGAAAGCTGAACTGCAGGCTATTGCAGGGGATGAGAAAGAAATAAAAGAAAGATTTTATACAGAGCTGGAATTTGGAACAGCCGGCCTTCGTGGGATCATCGGAGCAGGAACAAACCGCATGAACATCTATGTGGTACGTAAGACCACACAGGGGTTGGCTAATTACATTCTGGCTCTTGGAAAGGAAAAGCAGGGTGTGGCCATCGCTTATGATTCCAGACGTATGTCGCCGGAATTTGCCCAGGAGGCAGCGTTATGTCTGGCTGCTAATGGGATCCGGGCGTATATTTTCGAATCTTTAAGACCCACACCGGAACTTTCTTTTGCCCTGCGCAAGCTTGGCTGTGCTGCCGGAATCAACATCACGGCAAGTCATAATCCACCGGAATACAATGGATATAAAGTATATTGGGAAGACGGCGCTCAGATCACACCTCCGCATGACAAAGGGATTATGGATGAGGTGAAGAAAGTAACAGATTTTAATACGGTGAAGACCATGGACAAAGAAGATGCCATGAAAGCCGGCTTATATACAGTGATCGGACAGGCCATTGATGATGCTTATATGGAAGAACTGAAAAAGCAGGTACTCCATATGGATGCCATTGAAGCAGAGGGAAAGAATCTGAAGATTGTGTATACTCCGCTGCACGGAACCGGAAATATACCGGCCCGCCGTATCCTCAGAGAGCTTGGTTTCGAAAATGTTTATGTGGTAAAGGAACAGGAACTGCCGGACGGCAATTTCCCCACCGTAAGCTATCCCAATCCGGAAGCGGAAGAAGCCTTTACGCTGGGACTGGCCATGGCCCGGGAGATCGATGCGGATCTGGTCCTGGCTACTGACCCGGATGCAGACCGTCTGGGCGTTCGTGTAAGAGACAAAAATGGCGAATATCATGATCTGACAGGAAATATGTCAGGCTGCCTTCTGGCAGAATACGAGATCAGCCAGAAGAAGGCACTGCAGGGACTTCCGGAGGACGGTGCGCTGATCAAGACCATCGTTACCACCAACCTGGCTGACGCCATTGCCAGAGGTTATGGAGTGAAGCTTATCGAAGTACTGACTGGATTCAAATATATCGGCCAGCAGATCCTTGGATTTGAGAACAGCGGCAAGGGCACCTATCTCTTTGGATTTGAAGAGAGTTATGGCTGTCTGATCGGCACCTATGCAAGAGACAAGGATGCGATCGTGGCTACTATGGCGTTGTGTGAGGCAGCAGCTTACTATAAGACCCAGGGCAAGACTCTCTGGGATGCCATGATCGATATGTACGAGAAATACGGCTATTACAAAGACGCCATCCAGTCTGTTACCCTGAAGGGAATCGAGGGCCTGCAGAAGATCCAGGAGATCATGGACACGCTTCGGCAGAATCCTCCGTCAGAGATCGGCGGGTACAAAGTAACAGCGGTAAGAGATTATAAGTTGGATACCATTGTGGATACAGCCACCGGAGCAGTGAGTTCTACCGGGCTGCCGGCTTCCAACGTGCTGTATTATGAGCTGACAGATGACGCATGGGTGTGCGTAAGACCGTCCGGAACAGAGCCGAAGGTAAAATTCTATTACGGTATCAAAGGCGCTTCTCTGGAGGACGCAGATGCCAGATCTGAGGCGCTTGGCAAGGTGATTCTGAATATGGTAGATTCCATGCTGTAAAACGCCTGAAAAATAGATGGGAATAAATGGAAAACCCTGAAAATACCATGAATTTAATGCCTGCGTATGGGGAAAATCCTTGACAAACATAGGGAAAAGGTATATAAATGAATAATAGAGTATCTTTGATTATCAGGCTCTACGAAATTGAGAAGATTTAGAGGAGGAACTATCATGAATAAAACAGAATTGGTTGCAGCGATGACCAAAGAGACAAATTTAGCGAAGAAGGATGTTGAGGCAGTATTAAAGTCATTTATTGATGTTGTTTCTAAAGAGTTGAAAAATGATGGTAAAGTTCAGTTGGTAGGATTCGGTACATTCGAAGTAAGCAAGAGAGCCGCAAGAGAAGGAAGAAATCCTCAGACAGGTGATACAATGAAGATCGAAGCATCCAAAGCACCGAAGTTTAAAGCAGGCAAAGCTTTAAAAGATATGGTAAATGGTAAATAACAGTAGAGCTTTATCGCCGGGAGAACGAAAGTTCCCCCGGCTTTTGTAATCATAACGAAACGAAGAGCAAAGCAGCTTTTGGCGGTGTATTTCAGCCCCCGAAAGAACAGGAGGATGCCGGAAATCTGCTTTGCCGGAAGAAAGGAAAACACATGAGATTAGATAAATATCTGAAAGTATCCCGGCTGATCAAACGCCGTACAGTTGCCAATGAAGCCTGTGACGCCGGACGTGTGCTGATCAACGGCAAGCCCTCCAAAGCATCGGCCCAGGTGAAAGCCGGGGATGTGATCGAGATCCAGTTCGGAAGCCGCAACGTACAGGTAGAGGTGCTGGACGTAAAAGAAACTGTGAAGAAGGATGAAGTGGAAAGCCTGTACCGCTATTTGTAAAAAACGGATCCCTGTACTAGACTTCCCTTTCTGCACATAGAATGTGAAAGGAGTGTTTGAAAGGGGAGGAAGGCTGTGTGGAGGAGAAAAGGAGTGTAATGCAGCACCGGTTTGTGCTGGAAAAGAGAAGCCGCGGTCAGGTAAGCGGCGTGAAAGATGTGAGATCATTTGATGAGAAAGTGATTCTTCTGGCAACGGAGGAGGGACAGATCACCATAAAGGGAGAGGGACTGCATGTAAACCTGCTGGATCTGGAAAAAGGAGAAGTGGAACTTTCCGGAAAGGTGGACAGTGTGGTCTACGGGGAGCGGAAAGGCAGCGGCAGGAAGAACGAATCGCTCATGAAACGGCTGTTTCAGTAGAACGGATGAGTGCTTCTATGAACCAGGAACTGCTGCTTCTGCTGCATGCATTATGGATGGGCATCCTCCTTCTCATTGTCTACGATGTTCTTCGGATCTTACGGGGGATCATTCCCCATAGAAATATATGGATCACCATTGAGGACCTGTGTTATTGGATCGTAAGCGCACTGTACATTTTCGGGAAAATGTACCAGGAAAATCACGGTATGATACGATGCTTCGTATTTACCGGTATTTTACTTGGAATGCTGTTTTATCATTACACATTGAGTCCTTTTTTTGTTGACTTTTTTGTCCGTTTGTTTCAGATACCCATAAAATATGGCTGCCTGGCCATAAAAAGGTTGCTATTTGTAATAAAAAGTTGTAAAATTTTCGTATGCAGGCTCGTGGGGAAGTGTCTGCCGAAACAGAATGGGAACAATAAGAGGTTATGTAGAATTGAAAAAAACAGGAAAAAAACAGACAAAAATGCGAATACGAAATCGTCTGGGAATGTTTAGTATCACCTTTGTGACAATGCTGCTCCTGGGAATTTTTCTGATGCAGACCCATTCGCTGCAGGGAAGGCTGGATGAATACGATACCAGAACAGCAGAACTGGAGGAGCAGATCCAGGAAGAACAGGATCGTACCCAGGAGATTGAAGATCTGAAAGAATATATGCAGACGGACGAATACGCGGAAGAGGTGGCAAGAAATCGTCTGGGTCTGATCAAGGAAAATGAAATTGTATTTGAAGAAGTGGAATAAATTCCCTGTTTTTGTCTAAAAGTTTTGGGCAAAGCAGGGCAGTATTTGACAAAGATTTCTGAAGAACCCCTGTATAATAGATGCTTAGAAGTGGAATCATGCCAGGCGGGCAGCCCAAGCAGAAACAGGTGCCGCCTGTGAGAAAGCTTTTAAGCAGGGAGGGGTAAATACATGAAGGAATGGATCATTGCCATGCTCGTGATTATTGGCCTGCTGATAATACGGGACATGGCAAAAACTGTTTTTTCGGGAAAGTCAGAGCAGGCAGCCGCCTGCGCGCCGCTGCTGGAAAGCCACCCGCAGAAAGAGCGGGTGGAACGGTATGCAGAGGCTTTTCAGAAACTGGCAGATACTTTTTATGAATTGCCTTCTTATAGAGAGACACTGGGGGAGGAGCAGAAAGAGCAGATCCTGCGGCAGTGCCATGATGGTGTCTGCGGAAAGTGTTATCAGAGAGAACTATGCTGGCAGAACCAGGGGCGTCAGACTCTGGAAGGCGCTTATGAGCTGATCTATGCCATGGAGGACGGCAGAGAGGAAACGGTTCGGAAAGCCAGGAATGACTGGATGAGCCTGTGTGGGCGCTCCGGACAGTTCTATGAAGAGGCCTGGCTTTTTTTTCAAAAGGAGAAGCAGAATCTGATATGGAAGAATCAGATGGCGGAGAGCCGGAAGGCGGTGGGCCAGCAGCTGACAGAAGTATCCCACTTAATGAGAACAGTGGCAGAGGATCTCTATGAAATTTCGGCGGCACAGCCGTTTTTCCTGGAACAGCTGCGGAAAAAGCTGAAGAAAAAAAATGTCCTGCTGCGTCATATCTGGATGGTGGACCGGGAAGAGGGAAGAAAGCAGATGTTTCTGGACATGCGGACAAAGGACGGCCAGTGTGTGACTATTCAGGAAATTGCCCAGGTTCTGTCCCAGCTGATGGATTGTCCCATGACTGCGGTGCAGGACAGCCGCTGTACTCTGAATGGAGAGTATCATACCGTACATTTCCAGGAGGATGTGAGCTATCACGTTCTGTTTGGGGTGGCGAAGGTGACCAAGGAGCAGGAGCTGATCTCCGGGGACAACTATTCCTGCTGTCAGGAAGATAACGGCAGTTTTCTCATGTGTCTCAGTGATGGAATGGGATCGGGAATGGAGGCCAGCAAAGAGAGCGAAATGGTGGTGGAATTGCTGGAACAGTTTCTGGAAGCCGGTTTTTCCAAGGAGACGGCAGTCCGGATGCTGAATTCTGCTCTGGTGCTGCAGAGGGAGGACGGAAGATTTTCTACGCTGGATATCTGTACCATCGATCTGTATACAGGAATCTGTGATTTTCTGAAAGCGGGAGCTTCTACCACATTTATTCGAAGAGATCATTGGGTAGAGGCCATTTCCTCCACCAGTCTGGCGGTGGGGCTGATCCAGCAGCTGGATTTTGAAGTAGCCTCCCGAAAGCTGTATCATGGAGATTTTGTGATCATGATCACGGACGGGGTACTGGATGCTCTTCCGGAGGAAAAAGAGGAAGAGACTATGAAAGAGATCATTCTGAATCTGAACGTGCAGACGCCGAAAGAAATGGCCAGGGAGATTCTGGAACGGATCATGGGATACTGTGAATATGAAGCGAAGGATGACATGACCGTTCTTGTGACCGGCATGTGGAAAAAATAGGAGTACAATTGAAAGATAAGGTTTGGAATTATATGCAGGAATTTCAGATGACAGTACCGGGAGACAGGATCGTCCTGGGCGTATCAGGAGGCGGGGATTCAATGGCCCTGCTTCATGTGCTGTCTGCTCTGCGAAAAAAGGGCGGTTACGAACTGGCTGTGGTTCACGTCAACCACGGGATCCGTGGACAGGAAGCCCTGGAGGACCAGCAGTTTGTGGAAAACGTCTGCCAGAGCATGGAGATTCCGTGCAGAAGTATTTTCTGCAGAGTGAAGGAACTGGCAGCCAGAAAGGGACTCAGCGAAGAAGAGGCAGGAAGAGAGGCAAGGCGGGAAGCCATGGAAGCGTATTGTACCCAGTGGGGAGGCACGAAGATCGCCATGGCCCACCACCGGGACGATCTGGCAGAGACGGTGCTGCATCATCTGGCCAGAGGCTGCGGTCTGCGGGGGCTTTCCGGGATCCAGCCGGTTAATGGCCGGGTGATTCACCCGTTTTTGTGTATAAACAGGAAAGAAATTGAACAATATTTAGAGGAAAATCAGATTGTCTGCCGGACGGACAGCACCAATCTCACCGATGCCTATACCAGGAACAAGATAAGGCATCATCTTCTGCCCTTTCTGACGGAGCAGATCAACGGGAGAGCAGTGGAGCACATCGCTTCTGCTGCTTTTCTTGCCGGTGAGGCAGACGCGTTTCTGCGGGAGCAGGGCGAAATTCATCTGCGTCAGAACAGCGAACGTGTATCCGGAGGACTTTTTCTGCCCCAGGCGTTTTTTCAGGGGCCGCACATCGTGAAGCTGTATGCACTGGCCCAGGCAGCAGAAGATCTGGCTGCAGGCAAACGGGATCTGACCAGAAAGCAGATGGAAGGGATCCTGCAGCTGGCAGAGAAGCCGGTGGGAAAGCAGCTTCCATTTTATCAGGGAATTTATGGGATCCGCAGGTATGACGGTGTTCTTCTGACGAAGGAACTCCGGTCGGGAAAAGGAGCAGAAGAAAATGCGCCGGTGCAGCTGTGTGTGCCCGGTGTGACGGAAATCGCAAACGGCCGTTTCTTTTGCCGCATATTTCCCTATACAGGCCAAGATATTGCAGAAAAAAAGTATACGAAATGGCTGGATTATGATAAAATAAGTAAGAATCTCACTGTGCGCCGCCGTATGCAGGGGGATTATATTACTGTAACAAAGGAAGGCGGACGCAAAAAGTTAAAAGATTTTTATATTAATGAAAAAATTCCAAGAGACGACAGGGGAAACGTGTGGTTGATCGCAAGCGGCCCGGAAGTTTTGTGGGCAGTGGGAGTACGCCTGGGAGAGACCTGTAAGATATCGAAGGAGACCCGGACTGTTTTGGAAATTATATACCAAGGAGGAACATGGAATGAGTGAGAAGATTCGTGTTTTGATCAGTGAAGAAGAAGTAAATGAAAAGGTTCGCGAAATAGGAGCAAGGATCAGTGCAGATTACAGAGGCAAACAGGTGCATCTGATCTGTGTGCTCAAGGGCGGCGTTTTTTTTGCCTGCGAACTTTCCAAGCGGATAACAGTGCCGGTAACCCTTGATTTTATGTCGGTTTCCAGTTATGGAGATGACACAAAATCAAGCGGTGTGGTGCGCATTGTAAAAGATCTGGATGAGCCCCTGGAAGGAAAGGATGTCATTGTGGTGGAAGATATCATCGATTCGGGCCGTACCCTGAGTTATCTGATGGAAATTCTAAGAGGGCGCAAACCGGCAAGCCTTCGTCTTTGTACGCTTCTTGACAAGCCGGAGCGCAGAGTCAGAAAGGTGGATGTGGATTATACCTGTTTTGAGATTCCTGATGAGTTTGTAGTGGGATATGGCCTGGACTATGCTCAGAAATACAGAAATCTCCCATTTGTGGGAGTTTTGGAATTATAAAATGGATGTACATGGAAAGGAGATATTTCAGTGAATAAGCAACCAAGTAGAGTTGGCCTGTATCTGGGGCTGATCATTATGCTGGTGGCTGCCTACCTTTTCTTAAATGATCAGGTAAACAACCAATCCAGCTTCACCCTGACGCAGTTTGAAGAAGCGTTGGAGGAGAACCAGATTTCCCAGGTGGAAATTCATCCCAACAGGGAAGTGCCCACCGGGCGGATCAACGCGATCCTGACCTCCGGAGAACAGGTGGTTTTTTATGTAACAGATGTGGAAGAAGTGCAGGATCTGCTGGAAGGAACGGATGTGTATACGACAGTGTATAATGTTCCTCAGGAAAATGTATTTTTGACTACCATACTTCCGGTTCTTCTCACAGGCGGTCTGGTGCTGTTTATTTTTATGTTTATGAACCGACAGATGTCCGGCGGGGGCGGCAATGCCAAAATGATGAACTTTGGGAAAAGCCGTGCTCATATGAGCCGTCCGGAAGACAAGCATATCACATTCCGGGAAGTGGCGGGTTTGGATGAAGAAAAAGAAGATCTGGTGGAAGTCGTGGATTTTCTGAAAGATCCTCAGAAATATACGAAAGTGGGAGCCAGGATTCCCAAAGGCGTACTTCTGGTGGGGCCTCCGGGAACAGGAAAGACCCTGTTGGCAAAGGCAGTGGCCGGCGAAGCAGGCGTTCCGTTCTTCTCAATCTCCGGTTCTGATTTCGTGGAAATGTTCGTAGGTGTGGGTGCTTCCCGTGTAAGAGATCTGTTTGAAGATGGAAAGAAACATGCCCCCTGTATCATTTTTATCGATGAGATCGATGCGGTGGCCAGACAGAGAGGTACCGGCATGGGAGGCGGTCATGATGAGAGAGAACAGACGCTGAATCAGCTTCTGGTGGAAATGGATGGCTTTGGTATCAATGAAGGCATTATCGTGATGGCAGCCACCAACCGTGTGGATATACTGGATCCGGCCATTCTCCGTCCGGGACGTTTTGACCGGAAAGTAGCGGTGGGGCGTCCGGATGTGAAAGGAAGAGAAGAAATCCTCAAGGTACACGCCAGGACCAAGCCGTTGGGCGACGATGTGGATTTGAAGCAGATCGCTCAGACCACCGCAGGATTTACCGGCGCGGATCTGGAAAACCTGCTGAACGAGGCGGCGATCGTGGCAGCCAAGGAGAACCGCAGTTTTATTACTCAGCAGGACATCAAATCTTCTTTTATTAAAGTAGGTATCGGTGCGGAGAAGAAGAGCAAGGTGATCTCCGACAAGGAAAAGCGTATTACAGCTTACCATGAGGCGGGGCATGCCATTTTGTTCCATGTGCTGCCGGATATGGATCCGGTCTATACGATTTCCATTATTCCTACGGGAATGGGAGCCGCAGGTTATACCATGCCTCTGCCGGAAAACGATGAGGTATTTAATACCAGAGGAAAGATGCTGCAGGATATCACCACACTGCTGGGCGGCCGTGTGGCAGAAGAGATTATTTTTGACGATATCACCACAGGCGCTTCCAATGATATTGAGCGGGCCACAGCTACGGCCAGAGCTATGGTCATGCGGTACGGCATGTCTGAGAAGATCGGTCTGATCACCTATGGCAGCGATCAGAATGAGGTATTCATTGGAAGAGATCTGGCCCATACAAGGGATTACAGCGAGAGCGTAGCCACGACCATAGACGAAGAGATTCATCGGATTGTGGATGGCTGTCACAAGAAGGCAAAGGAGATTATTCTGGCCCATGAGGATGTGCTTCACAAATGTGCGGCTTATCTTCTGGAACATGAGAAGATGCACAGAACAGAATTTGAAGCTCTTTTCGAAGAAGAACAGCCTGTGGAAACAGTTTGATTGTCTGATGTGCACAAAAAAATATTGCAAAATTTGTTAAGTTTGTGCACACTTTTTGGTTGCACTTTGCTATAATACAAATCGTAAAAACCCCCCAATACATTATATAGTTTTTGCTACACCCCATAAGAAGAAATACCTTCTCCAAAAAGGCAGCCGGATGGCTGCCTTTTTTCCTTGTGGTCAGATTCAGGAATTTTTTTTAATGTAAAAAGGATGTAAAATGTATGCTTGCCCTGTTTGTGATATTCATGTTATAATCTTTAAATTGAATACGGCCGGCTGCAAAGCCGTCTGTGTTTCTCAGGAAACAGTGAAAGTGGATGGCGGATATCTGCTTCCTTCTATCATTACACAAATTTATACAAAAGGGGAATCGTCATGGAAATCATTGATACTTATTCTGCAAAGGCGCAGCAGTATATACTGCAGATGAGACCGGTGTTTAACAAGGATGCATTATTCAGCGACGAAACGGAAAATTATCGAAGTCCCATGGAACCAGATGTTGGAGACATCGTTACGATTCGTTTTCGTACATTGCGGAATAATGTGGATGCAGTATATATGAACACCTCCATTGGCCGTATCCGTATGCGGTGGGAAAAGTGCAGTCATGGGTTTGACTATTACGCAATGAACGTCACCATGACAAGGGAAGATTTTTTCTATAGTTTTGAGATTCATTTTGGAAGAATTTGTTGTTATTACAATAAGAAAGGTGTCTGTCTGGAAAAGACCAGGGATGATCCGTTCCATATTGTTCCGGGATTTAAAACGCCGGACTGGGCCAAAGGAGCGGTGATCTATCAGATTTTTGTGGATCGTTTTTATAACGGAGATAAAAGCAATGACGTACTGACCGGAGAATACTGCTATATCGGAGATATCAGTACAAGGGTAGAAGACTGGAATAAATTTCCGGCGACCATGGGAGTCCGGGAATTCTACGGCGGAGATCTCCAGGGAATCATAGACAAACTGGATTATCTGCAGTCCCTGGGCGTGGAAGTTCTGTATCTGAATCCGATCTTTGTATCGCCCAGCAATCACAAATATGACAGTCAGGATTACGATTATGTGGATCCCCATTACGGCGTGATCGTCAACGACGGCGGGGAGCTGCTCTACAGTGGTGACAGAGACAACAGTCATGCGACCAGATATATTAAAAGAGTGACGGACCGGGAGAACCTGGAAGCCAGCAATCAGCTCTTTATCAAAATGGTGGAAGAGATACACAAGCGGGGGATGAAGATCATCCTGGACGGTGTGTTTAACCACTGCGGCTCCTTCAACAAGTGGCTGGACCGGGAACGGATCTATGAGAACCAGGAAGGATATGCCAAGGGAGCCTATATATCGGCGGACAGCCCGTATCGGAACTATTTCAAATTTCACGATGAAAGCCAGTGGCCTTACAATACCACATATGACGGCTGGTGGGCCCATGATACGCTGCCCAAGTTAAATTACGAGGCTTCACCGGAGTTATATCAGTATATTCTGGATGTGGCGAAGAAATGGGTATCTCCGCCTTACAACATTGACGGCTGGCGTCTGGATGTGGCGGCGGACCTGGGCCACAGTAACGAGTTTAACCACCGTTTCTGGAAGGATTTCCGCCGGGCCGTAAAATCTGTGAAGCCGGATGCCCTGATCCTGGCGGAACATTATGGAGATCCCAGAGGATGGCTTCAGGGGGATGAATGGGATACGGTTATGAACTACGATGCGTTCATGGAGCCGGTGACCTGGTTTTTGACCGGAATGGAGAAACACAGCGACGAATACCGGGGAGACCTGCTGGGCAACAGCGAAAGTTTTATTGGAGCCATGCGGACCCATATGGCCAGTTTTCATGTTTCATCTCTGCAGACGGCCATGAATGAATTGTCCAATCATGACCATTCGCGTTTTCTGACCCGAACGAATCGGACGGTGGGAAGGGTGTCCTATATGGGGCCGGAAGCGGCTGCCGAGGGAATTAATAAAGCTGTGCTGCGGGAAGCTGTTGTGATCCAGATGACCTGGCCGGGTGCGCCTACGATTTATTATGGTGATGAAGCGGGTGTCTGCGGTTTTACAGATCCGGACAACCGACGTACCTATCCGTGGGGACAGGAAGATCAGGATCTGCTGACGTTTCACCGGGATATCATTCAGGTACACAGGAAGTATAAGGTGTTGGTTTCCGGTTCGCTCCGTTTTCTGTGGAATGACCACCAGGGCCTGAGCTATTGCCGGTTTTCTCATGAAGACCGTATGATCATCGCATTGAACAACAGCGAAACGGATAAACATATGGAAATCCCCGTATGGCTGTCCGGTCTGGGACGTCTGAATGATGTGAAGCTGCAGTGCGTATTTTATACCGGAGCAGACAGCTATTATATGGGAGGCAGACAATTCGAAACAAAAGCCGGCTTTCTGGAGCTGAATCTTCCACCTTATTCGGCTATTCTGCTTTATCATAAGGATGAAGAAGAATAGAATGGAAATACATGTTTGAGGAAAATCCATTTGACGCAAAAAAAATCTTGCATTTTCAGAGAATATCGTATATAATTAAGCCTTGTCAGGGATACTTGACAAGGCATATGGACGGATTCCCGAGTGGCCAAAGGGGACAGACTGTAAATCTGCTGCAAATTGCTTCGGTGGTTCGAATCCACCTCCGTCCATTGCATACACGATCGCTTAAGTGGCACAGTGCTTGCGCGTATGGCCCTGGTTTAAAGTGGTGTATGCATTTGCCGCAGTGGCGGAACTGGCAGACGCCCGGGACTTAAAATCCAATGGATGGATTGTTAAGTTGTGGCAGATTTTCCTTGAAAAATCAAGGATCTTAAAATTTCATATTTAGCAAATGTGCTTGCATCCCTCCAAAACATCCCTCCAAAATTTGAGGTGTTTGTAGCTGTTTACAGCGGGTTGGGTGTACACATATTTGCCGGTGTGGCGGAATTGGCAGACGCAAAGGACTTAAAATCCTTCGGAGAGTAATTTCCGTGCCGGTTCGAGTCCGGCCACCGGCATTTGGTAAAGAGACTAAGACAGATTGTTTTAGTCTTTTTTCTTTTTAGTTCACACCTATGCCCGGAAAAACACTTGCGGGCAGGGACTGGATCATTGCATTTGCTGTGTTTATCTTCTGGTCGTAATCAAAGTGTGTATAAATGTTTGCAGTCGTTGAGATCGTACTGTGTCCTAACCAATGCTGAATAGCCTTGAGGTCAACGCCATATGAATACAATAAGGATGCACAGCTATGGCGGAGATCATGAAAGCGGATCCGTCGCAGACCATTCTTTTTCAGTAGTAACTGGAAGTGATCCGTCACATAGCCTGGCTTTATAAGTTCTCCGGTTTCTGTCTTATTGATGTAATCCAGATATTCCTTACAATAGGAATCGCCGCAGACGTACTGCTGATAGTGCTGCTTCTGATAAACATATTTAAGGACTGCCTCAAATGGCGGGACTAATGGTAGCTTGCGTGTGCTTGATTTTGATTTTGTCTTGTCTTTGATGACACGCTGACAATGCCCGTCAATATAGATATCTGTTACCACATGGTTTACAGTGATGGTCTTGTTCACCATATCAATTCTGGACCACTTCACTCCAAGTGCTTCGCTGCGACGCATACCATAAAATGCGGCAAGAAATATGCAGATTTCAAGCGGATCCCCATGAGCAGCTTTAAAAAGCTGTACCATTTCTTCGTTTGTATAGTATTGAGCCTCATAAGTGTTCTCTTCTGGTCTTTGTACCCGGTCTGCTGGATTATCCTTTAGCAATTTTAATTGTACAGCATAGTCAAGACACTTATGGATGTTAGCATGGCGTCTGATGACCGTATTTGGCTTTACATGCCGTTCTTCCAGTTCATAGGTATAATAGTCCTGAATAAACTCTGGATTGTCTGAAAGCTCATTTAACGTGTATCCTCTTTCACGAAAATAGGGTTCTATCCTTTTCTCTACATTACTGCGGTATCCTGCATATGTTGTAATTTGCACCTTGTACTTGATGACTGCAAGCCATTTCAAAATGAAGTCTGCAAACAGAATCTCACCTTTCCCTGTCTCCGGATTGATCGAAACCAAAGGATTTTTTTCAACCCAACCACTACTAACTGCATGGCTGAAGGCCATCAGTAAAATGTGATGACTGGTAGAGATTAAATGTTGCGAACCAGCAATCTGTGGATTGTCGGCTTTTCTGAGTGAGGAAAAATACTGTTCCAGTTCTTGAACGGACAACTCACTGATGCTGCTGATATGCTCTTTAAAATAGGGCACAATCCACCGGTTGATATGGTGCTTGTACTGAGAAAATTCGGCTGCCTCCAGAGGAGCATATTGTATCCACTCCACTAGAAACACATGAACGTGTGTATCCTTATTCCAGATTGGAGGGATAAACTCTTTTCTCGTCTGTGCCAGAAGTGCTTCCGCCTTCTTTTTATTTCCTTTTACCGGAAGCCCGGTGCTGATTGATTTACTGCACCGCTTGTTGTTCGTGTCTTTGTAACATAATATCATTTGGTAAATGCCATTCTGCTCTCGAAGATGACCTGCTACCATAATTCAAACCTCCTTTACAGGGTAACAGTCAACTTCACGTATTGGCATGGATATTATACCATGCTGGCACAAAATTGGCAGTACCTGTGACAGAAATTACTTGTTGCTATTGTTCTGGTCAAGAATTTCCAGATAGGTTAGAATATAATATTTCGGAATTTTGTAGATCCGCCCTATCATAAAATGCTTTATTTTATTTTCTTTAAGCAGTTTATAGGCGGTTTTAGTACTAATTCCTAACATTTCACTCATTTGTTCTACAGTTACAACATCCGGATAGTTTTTGAATACGGATGCGTATGTCTCGCTTTTTTTCGTATAGATACCTCCCTGATAAATAGATGATTGAGATAAGTCTCCCTGGAAGCCAGTTCCTGCGCCTTCCCAAGCCGCGTCTTCGGCGTTGCTAT
>UQMI01000006.1 GCA_900542045.1 uncultured Blautia sp. | reverse complement strand
AGGAAATTGTCAAACCCTTTAGACAATAAAATATGAGGTTTACCTTTCAGAGCTGGAGAAAAAGGACAGTCCTTGACAAATTTTTGCGGAAAATGTTATAATAAAATCCGCTTTTAAAATGTGCGGATATGGCGGAATTGGCAGACGCGCCAGATTTAGGTTCTGGTGTCCCTGACGTGCAGGTTCAAGTCCTGTTATCCGCATTGTACTTTTCCCCGGAAGTGCTGTAAATACAGTATCTCTGGGGATTTTTCTTTATAAATCTAAAAAATGGGGCATGAAAGGGGCAAATTATAAAAGCTTTATACTTTTAATTTGCTTATTTTCTTTTTCCTGAAGCTTCTTGGTGGCATGAAGATAAATTTCTTTTGTGATGTTACTGTTTGAATGACCAAGTCTTCTGGAAATTGCGGCTTCACTCATTCCCTGCTCGAACATCAAACTGGCGTGTGTATGCCTTAATGTATGTGGCGTGATTTTCCTCTTCAATATCTTCTGGGCGTTTTCCCGTAGATATTTGTTGTATGTATAAAAACTTATGTGCATTCCGTTTTCACCCGGAAAAAGAAGGTTTCCGGTATCCATAGATGCAATGGAATTTGCAAGAGAGCCGGCAACAATTTTGCGGCATAAATGGTATAAATCATCCTGCATATAGACATCCCTGGTAGATGTACGAGTCTTTGGTGTAGTTACCAAATCATTAACGGAATCGTAATTTTTAGTGACATGGATCGTGCGGTTTTTAAAATCCAGATCGGATAATGTCAATGCAGCCGCCTCACCAAAACGAAGGCCGGATAACACAAGAAATTCTGTCAGGTTTCGCCATTCAGAAACTCTCATACTTTTAATTAAGGAGCCAACCTCGTTTGCTTCCAGGAATTTACCTTCTATTTTTGCACGGTGAGGGGTGTCTGGAAAACGATCCAATTTGTCGAGATAGGCAATATCCTTTAAATAATCGTTCCGATATCCCCACCGAAGTAGAGCTTTAAGCCTTACAAGATGCTCGTTAAGCGTCCCATGCTCTTTCCCTGTGGCCAGCATAGCAGACCGTATGTACCCAGCATTGAGAGCACTTAGCAGCGTGTCAGCGCCCAAAATCTTTTTTAAAGTTTCGCACGCAAAGTAATTTCTTTGGTAGGTGGAGGTTTTTACTGTTTTCTTCTGCTCCTCCCGGTATTTCTCTACCAGCTCACCCAATGTCATCTTATTTGGCTCATTACCTGCCCGCTCAATCTTTTCTGTAAGGGCCTTCTGAGCCTGTTTTCGAGACTGTGCGGTATTTTTATCCAATACTACAGAAACACGCCTGTATTTGCCCGTTAGAGGGTCTGTGTACCGTTCAATGAATTTGTATTTACCTTGATTCGTTTGTTCAACCCACATATAATCATCTTCCTTTCTTTTTGGGTATAAAAATAACAGCCAGAGAACTTCTGTTCCCTTGCGCGGCTGCCCCGAAGATGATATAATAATTTTGTATGATATCGCCCTCGGGGCATTAAATGTGAGATACCCATGTAGATCATGGGTGTAGGGCTCATTGGCGTGAGTCCTGCGATTTACCGCCTTGGTGTTGGTAGCGCCGGGGCGGTTTTTATTTATATGTCATTTTTGGGCTTAAAACAATTATCACATGTTCGCAATCCATCAATATGCTCAAATAGATTAGGCTTGATATTTGTATGTAAAGCATCTAGGATAAAGTCAATTCCTTCTCGTCTTGCTAATTTCGCGGCTGAAACAAAGTCGTTATCGCCGGATATTAGTACAATTTGATCTACTTGCTTTTTAAAGGAAAGTGATGCAATATCAAGGCCGATGCGCATATCAACGCCTTTTTGCTCAACGTTAAATAAGAAATCTTTTTCGGTTAAATCCTGTACGGAAATTTCACCGCGAATTAACTGATTGAGCTTATTGTTTTTTAATACATAATGGGCCTGTTGTTCAGAAAGTTCGCCCATTCGCAAGGCGACTTTTCTTTTCTTTTTCAGTTCATCAAAAAATTTTATCGCCCATGTATATGTATCGGATTTTGCAAAGTTTACATTTTTTTGTGTTAATGGATGAAATACTTGCCGAGTCATTGGTGGGCAATCATAGTAAAAAATTCTGTATAATTCACTATTTTCACCATGAGTATTCAAGTGACGCTTACAATAAGCGTATAATTCATCAGCGCGTTCGGCAGGATTTTTATCTCCGTAAGCCACAAAAGCGCGTCTCCTATAAAAACCTCCGTCTACTAATATTGCTGTTTTCATGGAAGTTCTCCTTTGTAACAAAAAAATCCTAGGTTTCAGCCTTACCCTTATAATGGGGACTTACTACCTAGGACACGTTTACTTAATAAATCTTTTTACACTGTAATCTTATGCCTTTGGCAGTAAAAAGTCAATATAAATAAAAAAAGTTCACGAAAAATTCATTTTTGCATTATTCCGGTGTTGGCGCAGAGGCCGGGTTTTTTGTTTATTAATTTATGGAATCTATATCAAAACTGTATCCAAGCACTTCTCCAACGTCTGTACATTTTCCTCTTACTGTTACGGTTTGTCCAGTAGATAAAGACGAAACTGTAGTTTTTTGCTCATCATTCTGAATATAACACTGCACGCCTATTATTGCATATTCTTCATCTTCTGGAAGTAAAGATATGTATTTCCCACTGCTGTCGATATTTGCCAATCTTCCTGTTATTTCCAAATACTGATCTTTATACGTATCGGAAGCGTTCATAGCATTTGTTTCAAGATCATTCATCATTTGAGAAACGGAAACTTTCGTATAGGAAATTTCTTCCTGTGGTTCCGGTGTTTCTGTAGATGCTTCTGTGGATCCCGCTGTATTTGTTGCAACGGTTCCTTCATCATCGTCATTTCCGCCTCCAACAGCAGCTCCTATCACTGCAAGGACAACAATTGCAATAATAATCCACTTAATCTTTCCACCCTGCTTTTTACGACAGTTTGGACACACTTTTGCGTCTGCTGGTATTTCTGTCTTACAGTGTTTGCATAGCTTAGTTCCCTCTTTTTTCATTTTCATCATCCTCCTTGTAAAATTTATATAATCGCTTAAGCGGTTATATCATTTGTCTTCAATTATATCTGACCAAAATCGGTAGAGGTCATCTGGAAAGTGATATTCAGATTCGAGATTACGCTCTATAAATAGTTTTAGCTTTTCTAAATCTTCTTGAAATGCCGGATAATTTCCAGAATCCATAAGTGGAAGGCTTGGATTGATTTTGGTAAGCAAAAATAATTTTGAACATCGAATATCAGTGTCCTGAATAAAAAATGATACATTACATAGCACTATATACCCGTTGTTATGCTCCAAGATGTAAGAAGAATTAAATATTATTCTTTCAAAAACATGATTTTCTAAATGTGCCAAAAGATCTTTTACTTCAATTTCAACTTCTCTGTAACCCGCAAACAATATCAGTGGAATCCATTGCAGATCATTAGATTTAGTTTTTTTGATCAATCCGGTAATGAATTCTTTCATCTGTTCTCCTATCATTCCAAATACTCTCCTCTTTTTAATATGCCAATGGTCTTTGCAATATGTATCAATAATTCCTTTATTTTGTCCTTGTCCCTATCTTCCTTGAAGTTCTTTAAATAATCATACGCATTTTCAAATGTTTTTAAATCTTCCTGGTTAAAACAGATTTTGTATGGATCCATATTGCCGAAAACACTTAGTAAACCTACGGATGTATTCCATGAAACATATTCTGTTTCCTTAATGGCATTGTATTTGTCCGAAAGCTCTTTTGCAAGATCAGGAGCTGCATTTTTTAAATTTATTCTTCGCGTAGTTTTCCTCTTGGTTTCCTTGATTGCATATTCAATTTTTTTCGCCTTACGATTCACACAAATGGTTAAAGCAAGGGATACAATCCCAATGATAAGCGAAATTAAGCCAATTGTATTTCCAAAACAAGCTGACGTATAAAAATTTCCCATTTTATTTCCTTTTCTGAGCTTAAGTAATTAGAGTTCAAGCAAATTTTGATGTTATCAAAAAAATACCAGAACATATGTTCGGAAAAACGCTTGCTATTTGTTCGGGGTAATAGTATTATGGTCTTAAGGGATTTCGAACAAGTGTTTTTGCAGTTGGGAGGTTAACAATGAACGAGTTACAGAATTTGTTATCAAAACTTGAACCGAACGATTATAAAATAATCAGGCAGCTTTGTGCGATAATATACAGATATCTGGAAAAGAGAGGAAGACTTTAATCGTCTTCCTTTTTTATGCCTTTTGATACCTCTCCAAAGAAATTCCTGACTATTTCTTTCGATTTTTCGTCAAGATCATGGTATTTCTTCATCATTTCTATAATGACATCAAAAAATGGATTTCCTTCTCCGTCATAGTCCAGCAGATCAGACACATAATATCCTATCTCATCAGATGGTTGCCGGAACATTTCTCCGGAACCATAGCGGATCCATTCTTCATTGACGTTATATTTTGCGCATATATCGGATATAACTCTATCGCTAGGCGTAGATTTTCCTATTTCATAAGTAGCTATCGTATTTCGCTTTAGTCCAAGTTTATTTGCAAATTCCTGCTGAGTAATTCCTATTTGATTTCTCAATTCTTTAAGGCGCTCGTTCAATATTTCCACCTCCTGTCTAAAAACATTATAAATGACGCGGCGAGCAATGTCAATTAAAATGTTGAAAAAATCAACAAAATCTATTGACAATAGTCGTTGAGCAACATATAATGGTCGTAGAACAACAAAAGGAGGCGAGAAAAACAGGTTCAAAAATTAACTGAAGAAAGTAGGTGAATAAAATACTGCTTATAATAGGGGATTTGTTCCTTATGTTCTCTTGCACGGTATCCATATATCGTCTAATCAAAAAGATACGGTTTATGGACGATACGTACTGGGGAATGCAGATTTACATCTGTGAGATTACGGGAGACGTAATGAGTGAAGAAAAACTCGAGTATTACAGGGAATATTGGAAAAAAGAAAAATTACAATAAAACACAGAAAGAAGGTGATAACAGAAATGAGTGAAAAAGAAAAGAAAGATATTGCTGAAATGGTAAAAACGGCCAAATACTTGGCCAAAAACGATCCGCAGGGATTTATGTTGGCGAGAAACACAGTCGATGTTCTGAAAGCAAGAGCTGACATGGAAGTAAAAGTGGACCAAGAAGAAAACAAGAAGAACTGACAGAGCTTAGAAGAAGGAGGAAATCATGAAAGAATTGAGTCGAAAAACATACCTGGAAGCCGGAAAAAGTGCCCCACGATTATTTATGACGGCTAGGCAGCTGTCCGAATACGAGGGGATGACCACTACTCACTACCGTCATATTTTTGCAGAAATAGAAAAGCTGGTCAGTGAAGGCCGGTATCCAAAAGTATCTATTACCGACAATAAGCCACAGAGCGTCAACTATTATGTGTATCGCGATTATATGGCAAACCGAAAGAAGTTGGGTGACAAGAATCTAAAAAAATATGTAGATCCATTTAACCCGGTAGAAATAGCTTCGATCTGTCCGATGGTAAGGGAAGTTATTGTGATGGGGGAAGATGAATGAAACGGGATGTATTTATAGCTGGCATCAGCCTTCTATCTGAGATCGGCTCATGGACTATCATCTTCCTTGCCGGCCTGATGCTGACGGCAGTGGACTTTCTGGTGCTGCTGGTGATCGCCGGACTGCTGTCCGGATTGGCTGCATTGGTGGTATGGTCGATTCTGGACGTCAACCTGAGAGGAGGGAAACGGTATGGAAGAAAGTAAATTTCAAAAAGAAAAAGCGGATTTACAAAGGATCCTGCAAGAAGAGATTGAACGTATCGGAGCAGAAGGAATAGAAAAAGAAAACATTGCCCGCGTTGGGATCATTGCCTGGATCACATCTTATATAGACAGCGATGAAAGCTATACAAAGTCCCAGCTGCGAGAGCTGTTTGCACTGTTAGATGAAAAGAGCCCCTGGGACGCCACCTGGAAGGCTCTACAAAAATAAATATCACAGATTTATTGTAAGTCCAATAGAAAGGAAAAGTCAAGATGTCATTCAAAATCAATAAATTAGAAATTGAAAATGTAAAGCGGATCAAGGCTGTGAAAATGGAGCCCAAGGCGAATGGGCTGACGATTATTGGTGGAAATAACAATCAGGGGAAAACTTCTGTTTTGGATTCCATTGCCTGGGCGCTGGGCGGAGATCGCTTTAAGCCTTCACAGGCAGCCAGAGAAGGATCGGTTGTTCCGCCAAACCTACATATTGTCATGAATAATGGCCTTGTCGTGGAACGTAAAGGAAAGAACAGCGCGCTGAAGGTAACAGATCCCAATGGGCAGAAAGGTGGTCAGCAGCTGCTCAATGAATTTGTGGAACAGTTGGCATTGGATCTGCCAAAGTTTATGGAAAGCAGCAGCAAGGAAAAAGCGGAAATATTGCTGCAGATCATTGGGGTAGGAGAGCAGCTCTCTTTTTTGGAACAGCAGGAAAAAGAACTTTATAACCGGCGGTTGGCGATCGGACAGATTGCAGATCAGAAGGGAAAATTTGCAAAGGAGCAGCCCTATTACCCGGATGCTCCAAAGGAACTGGTGTCTCCATCCGAACTGATCCGGCAGCAGCAAGAGATTCTGGCGCGCAATGGGGAGAACCAGCGCAAGAGAGAGCAGCTGCATCAATTGGAGCAGGAATACCAGAGAGTCAATGAGCAGATGACTACACTACTCAAAAAGCAAGAGCAGCTGGAAGAAGATCTGGTGATTGCACGGAAAAGCGCAGCTGACCTGCAAGACCAATCCACTGCCGCACTGGAAGAGAGCATTGCCAATATCGAAGAAATCAATCGGCAGGTACGGGCAAATCTGGACAAAGATAAAGCGGAGGAAGACGCGCAGGGATACAAGAATCAGTACGCATCCCTGACCAAAGAAATACAGGAGACCCGGAAGGCAAAGACAGATCTTCTGCAGTCTGCAAAGCTACCACTTCCGGAGCTGTCTGTAACGGACGGAGAATTGACCTATAAAGGACAGAAATGGGATAACATGTCCGGATCTGATCGGTTGAAAGTATCTACGGCCATTGTCCGGCAGCTGAATCCCAAATGCGGGTTTGTGTTGCTGGATAAGCTAGAACAAATGGATCTCCAGACGCTAAACGAGTTTGGACAGTGGTTGGAACAAGAGGGCCTTCAGGCGATTGCGACCCGGGTCAGCATCGGAGACGAATGTAGCATCATCATCGAAGATGGATATGTGGTGGGGCAGGAAATTTCTGCAGAGCCAAAGAAAACATGGAAGGCAGGTGCATTTTAAATGAATATCACAAGAGGAAAACTTCCGGGAGCGAAGAAGATTGTTGTTTACGGACCGGAAGGGATTGGCAAATCTACTTTTGCCAGTAAATTCCCAGACCCCGTATTTATTGATACAGAAGGAAGCACAAAAGATATGGATGTGGCAAGATTTGATAAGCCGTCTTCCTGGGAGTATCTTTTGGAAGAAATTGAATATGTAAAAAATGATCCGGGAGTGTGCAAAACACTGGTGATCGATACGATCGACTGGGCGGAAATGCTCTGTATTGAACATATCTGTAATAAACATCAAAAAGATGGATTAGAGAGTTTTGGGTATGGTTCGGGATATGTTTATGCAAAAGAAGAGTTCGGAAAATTTTTAAATAAACTTTCCGATGTTGTGGACAAGGGTGTGAATGTAGTCCTTACTGCACACGCACAGATCCGGAAATTCGAGCAGCCGGATGAAATGGGGGCTTATGACCGTTGGGAGCTGAAACTTGGGAAGAAAACCACTTCCCAGACTTCCCCACTGGTAAAAGAATGGGCGGACATGCTTTTGTTTGCCAATTACAAAACTTATTCCATCGCTGTAGATGAAAAAGGAAAGAAGCATAAGGCGCAGGGCGGTGCCCGGGTCATGTATACGGCGCATCACCCCTGTTGGGATGCCAAGAACCGGTATGGACTTCCAGAAGAACTCCCGTTTGCTTATCAGGAGATTGCCCATGTGATCGAAGAAGCAACAGGGCCGCTTTCGCAAAAGGTGGCTCCTGGCCCCGCAGCACAAAATAAGAAAGAGCCAGCGCAAACAGCGCCGCATTCGGCACCAGCAAAATCGCAGTCGCAGCCCAAGGCCGGTGAGCAAATGACATTGCCGTTCAATGCGCCTGATGCGCCGGCAGCAGCACAAAGGGATACAGAAACTACAACGCCTGCTTTGGATCCGCAGATCCCCCAGGCATTGCGAGACTTGATGGCGGCAAACCAGGTGGATGAATGGGATATTCAGAGTGTGGTGCAGGCCAGAGGTTACTACCCATCCGATGTCCCGATACGGGATTACGATGAAGACTTTATCAAAGGCTGCCTGATTGGCGCCTGGGATCAGGTATATGGCATGATAAAAACAATGAAAGAGAAACAAGAAATTCCATTTGATTGATAGGAGGAAATAGAACAATGGCAGAGGGAAGAGAATTAAGCTGGGAAGATACCATAAAAGAAGACGCGCAGGATTTTGAACCGGTTCCGGAAGGGGATTACAACGTAACAGTAGAGAAGTTTGATCGGAGCCGGTCCAAAGGAGAAGGAAAGCTCCCTCCCTGTAACATGGCAGTTGTTTATTTTACAGTCCATGACCGAGACAGGGAAGTGACAATCCGGGAAAATTATGTGTTGCACAGCTCTCTCGAGTGGAAGCTCTCGGAGTTATTCCGCGGTGTTGGGCTGAAAAAAGAAGGAGAAGAATTGCGGATGAATTGGAACGCACTTCCGGGATTAACGGCCAGAGCAAAAGTTGGATTGAAGCCGGGGATCAAGGATCCCAGCAAAAAGTATAACTTTATCGAGAAACTGTATCCCAAAGATACGGCAAAACCTGCCTTTAAAACAGGCTCTTTCTGATTGGCAGGTGATAAGGATGGAGTTAAGACCATACCAGCGGGAAGCAAAAGACGCGATCTTCGCGCAGTGGGACAACGGCACCAGGAAGACGCTCCTGGTGCTCCCCACAGGCTGCGGGAAAACGATCGTATTTGCAAAAGTAACAGAAGACTGTGTCCGGCGCGGAGATCGTGTATTGATCCTGGCACATAGAGGAGAGCTCCTGGAGCAAGCAGCGGACAAGATTCATAAGGCAACCGGTCTGGGCTGTGCAGTAGAAAAAGCGGAGGAATCCTGTCAGGGGAGCTGGTTTCGGATCGTTGTTGGCTCTGTACAGACGTTAATGAGAGAAAAAAGACTGAACCAGTTTCCAGATGACTACTTCCATACCATCATCGTGGATGAGGCACATCACTGCATCTCAGACAGCTATCAGAAGGTTCTGAAACATTTCCCGGAGGCCAATGTCCTTGGTGTTACCGCAACTCCAGACCGGGGCGATATGCGCAACTTAGGTTCTTATTTTGAGAGCCTTGCTTATGAGTATACGCTGCCGAAAGCGATCAAGGAAGGCTATCTGTCTCCAATTAAGGCGCTGACGATTCCACTAAAAATTGATATGAGCGGCGTTGGTATACAGGCAGGAGACTTTAAGGCAGGGGAGATCGGGGCGGCGCTGGATCCTTATCTGGAAGGCATTGCAGCAGAGATGGAAAAATACTGTCAGGACAAGAAAACAGTCGTATTTCTTCCGCTTGTGAAAACCAGCCAGAAATTCCGGGATATTTTAAATGCTCATGGATTCCAGGCTGCGGAAGTAAATGGAGAAAGTCAAGACAGAACAGAAATCTTAAAAGATTTTGAAGCGGGAAGTTATAACGTATTATGCAATTCCATGTTGCTGACAGAGGGATGGGACTGCCCTTCTGTAGATTGTATTGTGGTGCTGCGGCCGACAAAAGTACGGAGCCTGTATTGCCAGATGGTGGGGCGCGGAACCCGGTTATATCCGGGGAAAGATCATTTATTGTTATTGGATTTTCTATGGCACACCGAACGCCATGAGCTGTGTCATCCGGCCAGTTTGATCTGCGAGAGCGAAGAAGTCGCACAGAGAATGACGGAGACCCTGGAAAAAGAAGCAGGGCGCCCGGTGGATCTGGAAGAGGCGGAAGAGAAAGCATCGCAGGATGTAGTGGCGCAGCGGGAAGAAGCCCTGGCAAAACAGCTGGCAGAGATGAAACGGCGGAAGAAAAAATTAGTAGATCCACTGCAGTTTGAAATGTCGATCCAGGCGGAAGACCTTTCCGGATATGTCCCGTCCTTCGGATGGGAAGCCGGGCCAGCTACAGAAAATCAAAAAAAGACACTGGAGAAGCTTGGAATCCTTCCAGATCAGATTGAAAATGCCGGAAAGGCAGCGAAATTACTGGATCGCTTGGATAAACGCCGTCAGGAAGGCCTGACCACGCCAAAGCAGATCCGATTCCTGGAAGGCAGGGGATTCCAGCATGTCGGAACCTGGCAGTTTGATACGGCACGGAAATTGATCGATCGGATCGCTGCAAATGGATGGAGGGTTCCGCCGGACATCGTCCCGCAAGAATATAAAGGAGCATAACAAATGGAACATAGAACAGATCTCCTGGAGATTTTAAATCATATAGATCCATCCGGACTTGACTATCAAGAATGGATCAATGTAGGGATGGCGCTCAAGCAAGAAGGTTACCCTGTCTCTGCCTGGGACAGTTGGAGCCAAAGAGATGCCGGCCGTTATCATCCTGGAGAATGCGAGCGGAAATGGAACAGTTTCTATGGAGCAGCTTCTCCGATTACTGGTGGTACCATCGTGCAGATGGCCATGGATCAGGGATGGGAGCCGGAAAGAGGGCGTGAACTGGATTGGGACGATACCATTTCAGGAGACAGTGATCATGTGGTCGTTGATAAAAACTGGATTGAGGAGAAAGAGGTTTTTGAGCCTCAGCATTGGAATCCTGTCAGCGACCTGATCCGTTATTTAGAAACCTTATTTGAAGCTGGAGAAAATGTAGGCTATGTGACTCGCAGCTGGAAAAACGAAAAAGGAAAATATGTCCCGCAGGACAAAGGGAACTGGGACCGGACAGCCGGGCAACTGATTGAGGGATTGTCGCATTGCAACGGCGATATCGGTTCTGTGCTTGGAGATTACGATCCGGAAGGCGGCGCCTGGATCCGGTTTAATCCTCTGGATGGAAAAGGTGTCCGAAATGAGAATGTAACGGATTATCGCTATGCCTTAGTGGAATCTGACGGTATGGAGATCGAGAAACAGAATGCGATCCTTCGAGAGCTGGAATTGCCAATCGCCTGCCTGGTCCATAGCGGCAGAAAGAGTCTGCATGCCATTGTAAAGGTGGACGCTGCTGATTACCACGAATACCGAAAACGCGTAGATTATATGTACGCGATCTGTCAGAAAAACGGTATGCAAGTAGACACGCAGAACCGGAATCCCTCCCGGTTGTCCCGTATGCCTGGAATCATGCGCGGGGAACGGAAACAATTCCTGATCGATACGAATATCGGAAAAGCTTCCTGGAATGAATGGCAGGAATGGATTGAGAGTGTGAACGATGATCTGCCGGACCCGGAATCACTTGAAAACGTCTGGGAAAATTTGCCGGAATTGTCGCCCTGCCTGATTGATGGTGTGCTCCGGAAAGGACATAAGATGCTGATCGCAGGACCGTCAAAAGCAGGGAAATCTTTTCTCCTGATCGAATTGTGTATTGCGATTGCGGAAGGAAAGAAGTGGCTGCAATGGCCTTGCGCACAGGGAAAAGTGTTATATGTCAATCTGGAGCTGGACCGCGCAAGCTGTCTGCACCGGTTTAAAGATGTGTATCAGGCGCTTGGGATCAGCCCGGATCATCTGCAGAATATTGATATCTGGAACCTGCGCGGAAAGTCGATACCCATGGACAAACTGGCGCCAAAGCTGATCCGAAGAGCCGCGAAAAAGAATTATGTGGCTGTTGTGATCGACCCAATTTATAAGGTGATTACCGGTGACGAGAACAGCGCGGATCAAATGGCAAACTTCTGCAATCAGTTTGATAAGGTATGCACAGAGCTGGGATGCGCAGTGATCTATTGCCACCATCACAGCAAAGGCAGCCAAGGAAGCAAAAAGTCTATGGACCGGGCCAGCGGATCCGGCGTGTTCGCCCGAGATCCGGATGCATTGCTTGACCTGATCGAACTGGAGCTTCCAGAAGCGTTAATGAAGCAGGAGGAAAACAAAGCAGTCTGCGCGGCCTGCAAATGTTATCTGGATGCTCATTGGAGCTGGCAGGACGACTTGTCGCAGGATGATCTACTGAGCAGCACACAGATGCTGACATACTGCCAAGAGCATCTGGATAAATGGCAGATGAAAGCTTTAGAGAGACAAATAGAAGCCGCAAAAGACAGAGTAAGGACAGAAACAGCATGGAGGATTGAAGGAACCTTGCGGGAATTCCCGAAGTTCGACCCAGTCAATCTGTGGTTCGATTATCCGGCGCATCAGCTGGATGATGTGGGGAGCCTGAAAGACATACAGCTAAATGATGAAAAGCCGCAATGGAAAAAAGCAATCGAAAAAAGGAAGACACCTGCGCAGCGAAAATTAGAAAGAAGAAAAGCTTTGGAAAGAGCTTTGGAAGATAGCAATTTTGGCGATCCACCATCCCTTGCAGATATCGCGGAATATCTTGGAATCTCAGAAAGATCAGCCAGGGACAGAGTAAAAGAACATGGAGATTACGAAATTACAGATGGAGTCGTGAAGAAAAAAACAAGTTAATTTCCTCGCAGCAAAATAGACGCATTATGAAAACAACCTGTTTTTTGCTTCCCCGCAAAAATAGAGATACGTGAAAATAACATGTATTTTTCCCCGCAACAGTGTGGAAAATAACATGTATTTTTCCTTCCGCAAGAGTGCGGGGAAAACTTATATATACTACGTATATATAACCGGGTTTCCCCTCACGGGGTTACGGGGGTAGGAGAGGGACGGGCCTAAGGCTGCCCGGCCCCGTCTCCCTTCCCCCTCCCCGTAACATGGGGCAGATAAAAATAAAAAAAGTTTTAATGATTTAAAGAGGTGAAGTGAATGGAGTTTTTTATGGCAATGATTCCGCCGACTGTTACGCATCAGGAAAAGCAGGTGTGTGTGGTGAATGGCAAGCCAAAGTTTTATGAGCCGCAGGAGTTGAAGACCGCCCGGTCAAAACTGGAAGCACATTTGTCGCAGCATAAACCGGAGCAGAAGTATGCAGAGCCTGTTGAATTAGTTTCTACATGGTGTTTCCCGCGGGGAAAACACAAAGACGGAGAGTACCGGATCACAAAGCCAGACACAGACAACCTTCAGAAGCTTTTAAAAGATTGTATGACGGCAGTGGGATTTTGGAAAGATGATGCTCTGGTTTGTCGAGAGATCGTGGAAAAGTTCTGGGCAGAGATTCCAGGAATTTATATCCGGATTGAGGAACTGACATGATCCGGCTCAGACAAGAAGAAAGGGAGGCCCTTTGGAAGATATATCCGGAGATCCGAACTTTATTTGAAGAATATAACGCTATCCTGCTGGAAGATGATGAGGCATGGAAACATCTGGCAGAAAACTGTGATCGAGTAGAAGTAATGTATCATGGTTCAGATCTGATCAAGGTTATGCTGCTGGATCTGGTAAGGCAACTGGAGCAGATGGCAAGGAAGCGGAGAGGAATTGTATATGAGGCAGATAAAAATGGCATGGAGAGATTACAGTGATAGGGATGTCACGGCTTTAAAAAGACGGCAATATGTAAAATGTGATTATTACTCAATGGGCGGCGCAGCGAATTTTATCAATCACGGAACTTGCGACTATATCTTGATAAACAAACACAGCCGAGGATGCCCGCCCTATGAATGTATAGAGAAAGGAATATTTAAACCGAGAGAAAAGCGGAACCGGCGTGGGGCAATGCTGAAAATGTAAGGAGGATGCTATGAAGATCATAATTGATGACCAGTATTTTATTAAGACGGATCGGCTGAATTATATCCTGAAAGAGAAGCGGATGTCTAAAAAGAACCCAGGGGAAGAATCGGTTCGCACGATCGGATATTTTGGAGACCTGGAGCATTTGTCGGAGAGATATCTGGAAGAGCGACAGAAGGCCGCAGGAGAGCAATCAGCGGTTGATTTGATGGAATACGTTAAATTGGTCAAGGAAAGCAATAAAATGGCCGTATCGAGCTTATACGATGCTCTGCGGGCATATCCGGCAAAGGGATAAAGGTATGAATGAGAGGATCAAAAAGAATAAAACTTACAGGAGGACGAATATGAAGAAAGTAATAGTAGGGATTATGGCAGCTGCAGTATTGACTTTGACTGGTTGCGGGAATGAAGCAGACAAGGTGTCTTACAATTTATCTCGGGAAGCAGATAATTTTAATGATATCCGGCAGGTTACAGTGATCAACTGTCTGCAGGGAGATGTTCTGTTCCAGATGACTGGGAAAATGTCGATCAATGCGGATGTGTCTGATAATCAGCTTGAAGTGATCGTGGAAGATGAGAATGGGGAATATAAGAAACACTTTATCGGTTTGAGCGATAATGTGACCTATGTGGTGGAAGATGTGACAAGCGGAGAGGTTGAAAAGTATAAATACACCTTGAATTTCAATCCCAAAATGTGGCTGCCTGTGGAAGTGGAAACCATTGATTAGGAGTCTGAATCTGGAGGTACATCGATATGATAGAGATCATCAACAAAGCATACATCCAGGCCCAGCTAGACAGACTGAAGGAATACTGCCAACTATGCAAGTGGCAGGGGAACAATACCTGCCAGTATTGCGGGATCGGAAGCCGGGAGCCGGTGAGATGGATCGAAAGGAAGGAAGACTGACATGCGGGAATTAGAGTATTATGCTCGAACTGATTTTGAGGAAATACAGTCGGAAATATAGGAAGTGGGTTAAGCGAAATAAGAAAAGGAAGTGATTCAAATAAATACAGAAGTAATGTTTAGCAGCAAGTCTGATGAGTGGGAAACTCCACAAGAATTATTCGATGAATTAAACAAAGAATTTCATTTCACACTTGACCCTTGTGCAAATGAACAAAACCATAAATGTGAAAAATATTATACTAGAGAAACGGATGGGCTTTCGCAGTGCTGGAAAGGCGAAAATGTATTTTGTAATCCACCATACGGAAGAGAAATTGGAAGCTGGGTCAAGAGGTGTTATTTACACAGCAAGGTCGGAGAAGGAATTGCAGTAATGCTTATCCCTGCGAGAACTGATACAAGATGGTTTCATGAGTTTATTTATAAAAAGAAAAATGTAGAGATAAGGTTTTTAAAGGGGAGATTAAAATTTGGGGATGCAAATAACAGTGCACCGTTTCCGAGCATGATTGTTGTGTTTAAGTTTTAATCACATATGCTGATATGGAGGATGAAAAAGAAACAGGTATTGCTATAACAACATATGGCTATGCGACACTAGGCGGGAAAAAGCTGTATTTCAAAGAATGGAGAAGCCCATTCCTATATTTCAAAGGGAATTATAAAGTTATCGCTTGGCGTCCTCTGCCGGATCCATACCGCCCAGAAAGGAGCGAAAAGTAATGAGATACATGAAGCCACTTACACCAGAATTTAGAGAACAGATCAATGAAAGTATTAAATCACAAGAAATAGAGCTAGATTCTTGCCAAAATACTCCCTACGTAGTTGCCAGAAGAGTTGGCCTGCAGGCGTTAGAAAATCTGATTAATGCATTACCTGATGGGTATCCGATCCCAATGGAAAGGAGCGGGGGAGAATGACAGTAAAAGATTTTAAAGAATTTTGCCGTGTGAGAGATATTGTTTTAAAAGACGCTTATAATGGCAGAGTTTACACAAAAATTGAAAATTATTTAGACAAAGAAGTAATAGGATTTTATCCTAGATTCGATTTGATGAGGACGAACGATAGTTACAATCCAATGGCCAGGATACAGATTGTGGCATGGATCGATCATGACTTCGAAAGGAGCGATGGAGAATGACAAATAGAGAAGCGTATGAAAGGGATTGTGAAGAATTAGAGCAATACCGCAAGATCGGAACCGTGGAAGAGTGCCGGGAAGCGGTAGAGAAGCAGAAACCAAAGGAGCTAGTGTATGAAAGCGACTCTGTATTTTCAAACGGATTTAGCCACTACCGAATAGGAAGGTGCCCTATGTGCGATAGGTACTATAACAGTAACGATGAAGTCAACTATTGTTCTAAATGCGGACAGGCTATTCAGTGGGATGAGAATTTGGAGGAAACGGAAAATGAGTGAGATTAAATTAAAGCCGTGTCCGTTCTGCGGTGGTGAGGCGGTAATTCATGTTGGAGAAGGCGTATGCGTTGTATGCAGAGAGTGCGGGTGCCGCACAATAAGCCTTGTAGATGGAAATTCGCAAGGAAAGCCACATGGAGGCGCAATATACAGAGCGATAGATAAGTGGAACAGGAGGGATGACAATGAGACTGATTGATGCTGACGAACTTATAAAAGACAGGGTTGAGAATGATCCTGTCAGAATCGCTGCGGAGTGTGCGCCGACAGCCTTTGACAAGGAAAAGGTGATTGAGGAATTAAAATCTGCGATAGGTGATATTCACTACACGGAAGACGGATCTTTTAACGGAAAATGTATTGAAGATTTTGAGTTTATACAGGCTAAAACAGCACTTGAACTTGTCGAGAAAGGCGGGATTGAATGAGAACATGCGAAGAATGTGAATACTTTAATGCAGCCTTGGGTATGTGTGAATTACTAGAAGTGGATACAGAAGCGGACGAAGAAGCGTGTGCGGATGCGGTGAGGGAGGGATATGAGAGTGAATCAGATTGAGCTGGACAAGCTGGTGGGGTTGACGCTGGCAGAAGCGCTGAAGGAAATACCTGACGAGGAAGTGGTACATATCGGTTCTGGGACGGGATTTCTGTTTGTGGGAACAAAGGAGACTTTTACAAGAGATGAAGACACAATCTACCAGGATTGCATAAAAGCGGCAAGGAAGAACACACAGCTGTACCTGAAGCAGATCCAGGAGTAGACAGAAAGGATCGGGAAGAAAAGGACGAAACTGGAAGACCTTCGGAAGATCGCGGGGGAAATCAGTGAATGTTGCAAGAAGTTAAGTGAGTACATGGAAAATTTTATCCCACTTTCACATCGATCGGTATTGGATGCTTACCCGAGACAGCTAAATGATGGGATTATCTTGCTGATTAGCGGGACTGAGAGCGGAAGGTACTGGGATAAAAAGGAATACGATAAAGAATGCAAATAAAAAATCTCTGTCCCTTGCGGCTGGCCACCATCTGGGACAGAGATACACCTCTTGTATCTAGTATATTGTATACAGGAGGGAATTGCAATGACTTTTGAAGAAGCATGCCAGATTTATTATATCAATAAAGAGATCAAGCATCTGCGGTTAGAAAAGGCAAGGCTGGAGGAAAGCCGTACCTACTATAAGCCCGTCATTCTGACAGATATGCCAAAAGGTGGAGGCGAGCATCGGAATGAAACAGACGATTACCTGGTGCAAAAGCAGGAACTGGAAGATATGTTAAATTATGCTCTGCGTAAATTGCAGTACGAGAGAGCAAAGATCGAGAAATTCCTGCAGG
Source organism: uncultured Blautia sp. (assembly GCA_900542045.1). GTDB lineage: Bacteria > Bacillota > Clostridia > Lachnospirales > Lachnospiraceae > Blautia_A > Blautia_A gallistercoris. Next base: position 68,703 of record UQMI01000006.1, on the reverse strand, counting down.
GTATCGAAGACCCGGAAATCCGGCTGATCGTGCGGCTGCGTTGCGTCAATAACATGAATTGGTCTGATATCGGGGAGGAAGTACACATGGACAGGCGGACAGTGTCCAGAAAGTTTTATCATTTTTTTGATCTGCAGAAAGATGCCCACAATGCCCGTGTCAAATGTGATAAAGTGTAAAATGAAGAACGGAATAAACAAGTTGCCCACAATGCCCACTCCGATTGTGATAGACTGTAAACTGAAGAAAGAGACAAGGCAAATACGCTTTTTCTTTTACCCTTTCCTTTGAGCATCCAGAAATGATCTGGGTGCTCTTTTTGATCTCAGATAATTGACGGGCAGCGCACACAGCACCAGCAAAATAACAATGGGTTTTGATTCATTTTGCCACTGCATTTTGCAGTCTCCTCCTTTCGGCGGTCACAATCGGTGGTCGCATATGGTGCTGGTGGGACTGCCATTGATGGAGTGATAAACAGTGATCTATAAACGGTGTGTCCGCTGTGGGAAGCGAATTCCATCTGGAACTACTTGTGATTGCTACAGCAGATATAAAGAGAAACGAGTCTATACGCCGGCCACTGGCCTGAAGCTTTTCTATCACACGACACAGTGGGAGAAGGTCAGAGCCTATGTAATGGCGCAGTTTGTTGGAATCGATCTGTATGCCTGGTATGCGCTGCATAGGATTGTGCCGGCCAGTACCGTGCATCATATTGTACCGGCGAAAGAAGTAGGGGAGGCTGGCTTTTATGAGGTGGAGAACCTGCTGCCGGTCAGTGATGCCAGCCATAAAGAGATACACCGGGCATATCGAGAAAGCGAGCAGGCGAAGAAGGCAATGCAGGATGTGCTCTGGGAAGCAAAGCGAGCATGGAGGGAGCAGACGAGCACGGATGAGAACCACGGGGGTGGTCTGAAAGTTTTGGAGGACCGGAGTTGACCACTTATGCCTCCATTTCTTCCGCAAAATTCTCAAAACGTCAGGAGGTGGCATTTTGGCCAGACCAAGAAAGCCGGTCGAGATGCAGACCCGGCATAATAAAGTGATTGATTACCAAAAAAGAAAGCAGGAAGAAGCTGCAGTGACAGTGGCAGCGGACCAACTGGAAAAGCCGCCGAGATGGTTGGTGGATACAGTGGCGAAAAAGGAATGGAAGCGGTTGGTGAAAGAACTGCGAAGCATCCAGATCATTGGAAATCTGGATCTGAACAATCTGGGAGCTTACTGCAATGCGTATTCCAATTACCGGAAGGCAACAGAAGAAATGAAAGATGCTCCGTTTACCGTGGAGAAGCATACAAAGTATGGAGTACAGATGGTGCCAAATCCCTTGATTGGAATTCAGGCGAAATATCTGGATGAGATGCGCCAGTATGCATCTCTTTGCGGATTGACGATAGATAGCCGGCTGAAGGCTGGAACTGCAAAGGTGGAAAAACAGGATGATAAGATTCGAAAAACGTTTGGAGCGATCCTATGACATTACTGGATGAAATTGTAACTTACGCAAAAGACTGTATCTCCGGAAAAGAGATCAGTTGTCAAAAACATAAATGGGCCTGCCAGCGGCTGCTGCGGGATATAGAGCGGATGGATGATGTCCGCTTCCCTTATGTCTGGAATGAGCAGCAGGCACAGAATATTGTGGAGTGGTTTTCTCTTCTGCGGCATTCCAAAGGCGTTTTGGCCGGACAGCCGATTATTCTTACACCATGGCAAAAATTCAGGTTATGCCAGCTTTATGGATGGGTGGATAGAAATACCGGAAGACGGAGATTTAAAAAGAGTTTTACAGAGGTAGCCCGGAAGAATGCGAAGTCGCAGGAAGAGGCTGGCGTAGCTCTGTATGAGATTGCTGTTACATCTACCAAAAATCAAGAGGTATACGAAGGTTACACAGCCGGGACCAAGAGAGAACAGTCCAGTATTGTTTTTAATGAGGCTGGGCTGATGCTGCGGGGATCTCCGCTGCAGGTGGCTTTCCGGGTGACGAGAGACAGTATTACACATTCTTTTTCCGGAAGTACATTAAAGCCGCTGTCAAAGGAAGACGGAAAGAGCGGAGATGGAACGAATCCTGCTATTTTAATTCTTGACGAATACCATCAGCACAAGACAACAGAATTTTATGACCTTGGTTTAGGGGCAAATACAAAAGAGCCTCTTCTGATGATCATTACGACAGCCGGAATGGATTTGACACTTCCGTGTTATGTGACGGAATACAATTACTGCAACAAGGTACTGGATCCGAATACGGATGTCGAAAATGATGAGTATCTGATCGACATCTGCGAGATGGATCCGGAGGATTATGAGGATATCTCAAGGCTTGAGAAGGAAGAACTGTGGAAAAAAGCAAACCCGATCCGGATGACCTATCCGGAAGGAATCGACAAGATACGCGGAGAGTATAAGATTGCGAAAGAGCAGCCGGAGCACATGACGGCGTTCCTGACCAAGTGCCTGAATATCTGGGTACAGGCCAAGGAAAATGGCTACATGGATATGGCAAAATGGAAAGCCTGCGAGGCAGAAGGGCTGCCGATTGATATTGACGGGCAGCCGGTGTATGTGGGTTTTGATATGTCTGCCAAAACCGACCTTACCTCTGTGGCCTTTGTGATCCCATACCAGTCCGGCAAATATGACGGGAACGGGAAAGAGATCATTAAATATCTGCTCTGGACGCACAGCTTTATTCCAACCCGCGAGAAGCTGCAGGAGCATATCTTAAAGGATAAAGCACCCTATGACTACTGGGAACGGGCCGGATACCTGACGGTGACAGATACCCCGATCGTAGATCAGGGCGCGGTAATGCGTTATGTGCTGGAGGAGTGTAAGAAATATGACCTGAAGATCCAGTGCCTTTGCTTTGATCCTGCCAATGCCAGCAAGCTGATGATGGACCTCTCCAATGAAGGCTATACCGTGGAGGAAGTCTTCCAGAGCCACCGGCACCTGAACGAAGCCACCCAGGGATTCCGGGAGCAGGTTTTCTGTGGGAACATTGTTTACCTGCATAACCCGCTGTTAAATTACGCCATGAGCAATGCCGTGATCCGGCAGAATAACGGCCTGATCAAGATTGATAAGGATGCTACCACGAAGCGGATCGACCCGGTGGATGCAACCCTGTGCGCGTTTAAGCTGGCTATGTACCATGAGTTTGGGGACAGTTACAGCGAATACTTAGATAAGTTTATGGAGGAACTGCTGAATGGGAATGATGAATAAGATAAAAGAAGCCTGGAATATATTGACCAGGCCAGCGGTTTCCCTGGATGAAGAGGAACTGTTGAAATGGCTGGGGATTGATGGGGCAAGAAACCGGCAGGCGATCAATGAGGCGACTTATTACACCTGTATGAAACTGCTTTCCGAAACGATGGGGAAGCTGCCCCTGAAATTCTACCAGCAGACAGACCAGGGGAAGATCCGGGCCGAGCCGAACCAGGCGGCGAGGTTATTGTCTTACCGGCCGAATAGTATCATGACACCGGCAACCTTCTGGGCAACAATAGAATTTAACTGTGAGCACCACGGGAATTCTTTTGCCTGGATCCGGACACGTCTTGACAAGCCTGGACGGTATGGCGGGAAATACCAGATCCTGGATTTTTGGCCCATGCAGTCCGAATGTGTCCAGATCCTGATGGATGACGCCGGGATTTTTGGCGGAGAAGGCAAACCGTATTACCAGTATTCCGATCCCCGGACCGGAAGGCTGTGGTTTTACCAGCAGGAAAGCGTCCTGCATTTCAAGACCTGGTTTTCTACCGGCGGGATGGTTGGGAAGAGCGTCCGGGAGGTCTTAAAAGACACGGTGGACGGCGCGGCGGAAGCGCAGAGTTACCAGAACGGCCTTTACCAGCAGAACCTGACGGCAAACATGGTACTACAGTACACGGGAGACCTGGACAAAAAACGCCGGGACGCACTGATCTCGGAATACGCGAAAATGATGACTGGCCCGAAAAACATTGGCAAGGTGGTACCGGTCCCGATCGGGATGACGCTGCAGCCGCTGAACATCAAGCTGACAGATGCCCAGTTTTTTGAGCTGAAAAAATACACTGCCCTGCAGATCGCAGCGGCCTTTGGCATCAAGCCGAACCAGTTAAATGATTATGAGAAGTCCAGCTATGCGAACTCCGAAACGCAGCAGCTGGCTTTTTTGGTAGACACGATGTCTTACCGGCTGGCGCAGTATGAGCAGGAGTTAAATTATAAATGCCTGACCCCAAAAGAAATGGAAGCCGGGTACTTTTTTAAATTCAACGAAAAAGCGATCCTGCGGACAAACGCGCAGACGCAAATGAATACCCTGGTATCCGCGGTAACAAATGGGCTCTACACGGTGAATGAGGCGAGGTCATATCTTGACCTGCCGAATGTGCCGGGAGGCGATGTCAACATGGTAAACGGAACCTACCAGCCGATCACACAGGTGGGGGCAGCATACGGTGTCAATGAAGGAGGTGAAGGAGATGGAGATTGATGTAAGAGGCGACATTATCAGCAATGATGACAAGTGGATCTATGACTGGCTGGAATGGGATTCCACCTGCCCTGCGGATATCCGGCAGGCACTGGCAGACAAGCCGGAAGGGGAAAGGCTGACCGTCCTGATCAACTCCGGAGGCGGCAATGTCCTGGCAGGTCAGGAAATCTACTCTTTGCTCTATGGAAGAGACGATGTGGACATCCAGATCCAGTCCCTGGCCGGCAGCGCGGCGAGTGTGATCGCAATGGCGAACACCTGCTCGATCAGCCCGGTGGCAATGATCATGATCCACAACGTGTCCATGTCCGGGGCATCCGGGGACTACCACGACATGCAGAAAAATGTGGAAATCCTGAAGCAGATGAACGCGGCGCTGGCAACTGCCTACGCCGCAAAGACCGGGATGAGCCAGGAAGAGATCCTGCGTCTGATGGACCGGGAGACATGGATCACGGCCAACCAAGCAGTGGAGATGGGATTTGTGGATGAGATCCTGCAGGACGCTATGCCACAATATACGAACCAGATTTGCGGGATGCGGCTGACAGATGAAATCCGGCAGAAAGTGATCGCGGAAAAAGAAGCCAGAGACGCGGAAGAAACGGAAAAAAAGGAACTTTTAAACGACCTGTATCTTTATGGAGTATAGGTCATTTTTTATGGAGGTAGATATGAATAAAGAACTTTTAGCTCTATTGGAGCAGATCGAAGACAAGAAGGCGCAGGTAAAAGCTTTCGTGGATGAAAGAAAAATGGACGAGGCAAGAGCCGCGAAAGAGGAACTGAAAAACCTGCAGGAACAGTTTGACCTGTTAAAAGACGTCCTGGATCCGGAAGGAACCGGCGTTGTCCCTGTACCTAATAACGTAAACACAGTGGCGGCGGCGACACAAGGGGAGGATTCGACAAAGGAGTTTGCCAATGCTGCCAGGAATGGGTTTAAGAATGCCACTATGGTAGAAGGAACCCCGGCAGACGGCGGCTATACGGTGCCGGAAGACATCCAGACACGGATCAATGAGTACCGGGACGCAAAAGTATCCCTGCTCCAGTTTGTGGATGTAGAAAAGGTCACAACCAACAAAGGGCAGAGGACTTTTAAAAAGCGCGCCCAGCAGACTGGTTTTACCAAAGTTGCGGAAGGCGGAAAGATCGGGGCCGGTACCACACCGCAGTTTGAGCGAATTTCCTATGAGATCGAAAAATATGCGGGGTATTTTGCTGTGACCAATGAACTGTTAGCAGACAGCGATGCCAATATTGTAAACGTCCTGACCAGATGGATCGGCGATGAATCCCGTGTAACCAGGAATAAGATCATCTTGGAAGTATTAAAAACGAAGGACAAAACGGCGATCGCATCCCTGGATGATATCAAAAAGGCTTTGAACGTTACCCTGGGACAGGCGTTTAAGCCGACTTCCCGGATCATCACAAACGATGATGGCCTGCAGTGGCTGGATACCCTGAAAAATGAGAAAGGGGAATATCTCCTGCAGCCAGATCCGGCAAACCCGATGGCTATGCGGCTGTGCGCCGGGGCGACTACTGTGCCGGTTACGGTTGTTCCCAATGCCGACCTGCCGACAGAGACCAATAAGATCCCGGTGATCATTGGGGATCCCAAAGAAGCAGTCAAGTTCTTTGACCGGAACCAGATGTCTATCATGGCATCGAATATTGCTGCGATTGGTGACCTGAATGCATTTGAGGAAGACCTGACACTCTGGAGGGCGATCGAGCGAGAAGATTGCGTGATGAAAGATGCGCAGGCGATTGTTTACGGCGAACTGACCGTGGGGGAATGACACCCGCTGGGAATAGCCTCGTTGGCAGCGGGAAAGTCGGAGAGGCAACTGTTGGAACGGAAAACAAGGTGAGAAGAAGCAGGAGGAAAACGTCATGAGTTATACACCAACAACATGGAGCACTGGTGATGTGATCACCGCGGAGAAACTGAATAAGCTTGAGCAGGGCGTCCAGAATGAACAGGTTGGCCCGCAGGGGCCGAAGGGCGATAAGGGCGATACCGGGGCGCAGGGGCCCAAAGGGGATACTGGGGAGACAGGCCCGCAGGGGCCTGCGGGCACAGGCTTGACTGGAAGTGCTACAGCAGTTGAAGCGATTGCGACACCGGAGTCTGCGGATGCGCCCACCATTGCCAATAAGGTTAATGAGGTCATTGCGCAGTTAAAGGCGAGGGGCGTGGTTTCTTGAGCTTGGAACTGGTAAAAAAATACCTGCGAATTGATGAAGATGCAGACGATGATGTACTCCAGATCATGATGGATGCGGCGAAGCAGTATATTATCGATGCGGTGGGGAAATATGATCCAGAGAATTTCAAAGCACAGCTCCTTTATTTAGCCATTGTGCAGGATCTGTATGAAAACCGGGTGCTAAATGTCCGGGAAGCAGATAAACAGAGGATGGCTTATACATTCGGATCTATTGTCCTGCAGCTGCAGTGTGACGAAATGGGAGGGGATGCGGATGCCGGTTGATATCGGAAAACTGAATAAGCGCATTACCTTCCAAAAATATGTGGATGCCAAAGATGAGATCGGGCAGGACTGCAAGCGGTATGAGGACTATAAAACGGTCTGGGCTACCGTTAAGCCGACAAAGGCCACGGAAGCGAATTTTATCGGGAAATTGAAACCGGAAGTCACACACCGGATCTATGTGCGGTACCGGGATGACATTACGGCGGATATGCGGGTCGTATACCATGGGCGGCTGTTGTATTTGGCAGGGCCGCCCATTGATGTGGATGAACGACATGAACTGCTGGAGATTCAGGCGGAGGAACGATATGAGTAGTGGAAGTTTTTCTTTTGAAATAGATGAAGCCGATATGAAGGAGTTGAATCAGGCGTTAGAAAAACTTTTCAAAAGATTCCCGTATACAGCTGAACAGGTATTAAAAGATGAAGCGAAAGCAGTGCGCGGATTAATTCGTGACAATGTGGATGCTGTAACAGAGGGGCACGGAAAGAAACCTGGAACTCTGAAGAGAGGATTTTCAGTCGGAAAAGTTTATCATCAAAAAGGGAAAATCACAGTCGCTGTTACTGCAAGAGCACCGCATTATCATCTGGTGGAAGAAGGGCATGAAGTATACAGCCACGGAGATTATACAGGAAAAGAATCTCCGGGTAAGAAAATTGTTGCGCAGGTTATGGCGAAAAGATCAGATCATTCTGAGGAAATCGCGGAACGTGTATTAAAAAATATCCTGGAGGAGGCCGGATTGGATTGACGTACAAAGAAATCAAGGCAGCTATCGTAGAAAAGCTGCGGGAAATCGAACCAGATATCCCGATCTACGGGACAGATATCACAGAGGGATACAAAACCCCCTGTTTTTTTGTATCGATCAACGTGAATCTGACAGAAGGCGGATACAACGTAAAGGAAAAAACATTGTATGCGGAGATCCTGAAGGTACAGCCTGTGGCGGATGAAATAGACGCGTTGGAGTTTTTTCAGAAGATCGAAGACGCCTTCTATCCCAAGCTGCAGGTGGGCGACCGTTTCCTGACGACTTCTGATTTCTCCCATGATTTCGAGGGAGACCACCGAAACGTGCCCTATGTCGAGTTCCAGTCTGATTTTTACGATGCCGTACCTCATAAGACAGATGCAAAGACCTTACAGGAAGTAAGGCTGAAGGAGGAAATATAAGTGGGATTACCGAATATTACCATTCATTTTGTGGAAAAAGCCCGGGAAGTTTCCAAGCGGGCGGAAAGAGGGATTGTCGGCATGATCGTCAAGGAAGCGTCCGTGCCGGAAACAAATCCGATTACAGTCTACAAAGAAAAAGACATTCCAGGGACCCTTTCCGCAGCAAACAAAGAGCAGGTCAAGCTGGCCCTTCTCGGGAATGTCAATGCACCGCTGCGGGTGGTGGTGTATGTGCTTGCCAGCGCTGCGGAGGATTATACCGCTGCCTTGTCCTATTTCAGCACGCACAAAGTCACGTATCTCTGTGCGCCAACTGCGGAAACAGACGGGCAGGCTTCGGCGGTTGCAGACTGGGTAAAAGAGCAGAGGGCCGCACGAAATAAGATCAAGGCGGTACTGCCCAATACAGAGGCAGACACCGAAGGCGTGATCAATTATACAACCGCATCGGTAACAGTTGTTACGGGCAGCACAGGCCTGTTAAAGGTTGGGGATGCCAAAGTGGGAGATACGCTCACAGCAGACAGCGAGATAAAGTATCTGACAGAGGGGTTCTGCTCCCGTGTGGCAGGGCTTCTGGCCGGTACCCCGATCGAGCAGGCGAGTACCTTTTCTGTGCTTTCGGAAGCAGTTGATTCTTCGGACGTAGATCGGGCGAGCATCGAGAAGCGGATCGACCAGGGAGAATTTATCATCTTCAATGACGGAGAAAAAGTAAAAGTAGCCAGAGGCGTAAATTCTTTGACCACCGTCCCGGACGGAAAATCGGATGCCTGGAAAAAGATTAAGGTCGTAGAAGCAATGGATATGATTTATGACGACCTGGTGAAGCTGGTGGAGGACTATTATATCGGCAAATATCCAAACACCTATGACAATAAATGCCTGGTGCTCTCTGCAATCATGGACTACTTTAACGAGCTTGTCCTGGAAGGTGTCTTAAGCACCGCATCCGTGGCAATCGATACAGAAGCGGTAAAAGACTATCTGGAAGAGCAGGGGGATCATCCGGAGAGCATGACAGACGAAGAACTGAAAAAAGCAGACACGGATGACAAGCTGTTTTTAACAGCAGAGATCAGCATCCTGGATGCCATTGAAGAAGTTACCTTAAATATCGCAGTATAAGGAGGGATTAGATGCAGAACTATACAGCTGACAGAGTCATCTCCGGTACCTGGGGAGAGGTATGGGTAGATAATGATTACCTAGCAGAAGCCAAAGGTGTGGAGGCTACCGTTTCCCTTTCTACGGAAGCGGTACCGATGTGCCGGAAGCTGATGCAGGGATACAAAGTAACAGGGATCGAATGTTCAGGGACGCTGACCTTAGATAAGGTATCGTCCTATTTTTTGACCAAAATGTCAGACAGTATCAAAGCCGGGAAGCCGTTCCGGGCCAATATCATCACAAAACTGGATGATCCGGATGCGTTTGGCGCGGAGCGCGTGAAGCTGGTGGACTGCGTGTTTACGGAACTGTCTCTGGCAAACTGGGAGCGGGCTTCCCTTGGAGAAGAGTCGATCCCGTTTTCTTTTTCGGATTGGGAAGTCTTAGATTCCATCAGCGCATAAGGAGGAACATATGAATTTAGTAGAGCAGTTATTAAAAGCGGACAAGACGACACTGGAGCTGGAAACAGGTGTTTTCTATTCAAAACGGCTGCAGAAGTTTTTAAATGCCAAAGAAGCGGTACCGGTAAGTATCCGGCAGATCCCAGCCAGGAAGCAGGGGGATATTTCCAGCATGGCCTTTGACAAGAAGGGAAATAAAGATGCCTCCAGGCTGTACGATGCATATCTGATGTTCTGCGTGCAGGGCATCACCGACCCAAATCTGAAGGACGAAAGTCTACTGAAGAAATTCGGCGCGGCAACCCCAAAAGATCTGGCAGAAAAGCTGTTTGATGATGAGGTGGTAGATCTGGCCAATGCAATCACAAGCCTTGGGGACGACAGTACGGAGGACGAGGTAAAAAACTGATCTATTCGGACGGCGATACCAACACCGCCTATCTTCTCTTCCGGGAGAAAGGCTGGAAGCCGTCCGATTATTACGATATGGGCCCAGGGGAGCGTTTGGTGACCCGGGCCTTTTTGCATCAGGAGATCGATGAGATCAAGAAAGCAAGGAAGGAGGCGGAGCGGAAATGGCGAAAACGGTAGCGGCGGTCATTAAGCTGGTGGATGAGTTTACCAACCCATCCAAAAAGATTGTCAGCCAGGTAAAAAATATCGAACGCAAATTCGATAAGTTTGCCGGGAAAGTCGGGAAGTTTGGGAAAACCGTAGAAAAGTACGGGCAGACCATGACGACAAGATTTACCGCCCCGCTCCTTGCAGCCGGGACAGCAGCCGTTAAATTCTCTTCTGATTCGGAGACAGCCACACAGAATTTCCTGGGCGCGACCGGGATCATGGGGGATGCGGTGGAAGACGGCATAACCAATGCCGAAAAGTACCGGGATATGATGGAGGACATCTTCAAAGGGAATTACTATGACTCCATCGAAGAGGTGGCGGATGCAATGGGCAAGGTCAAACAGAACATGGATTACCTGGATGACTCGGCCCTGCAGCGGGTGACGGAATATGCCGATGTCATGGCGGATACGTTTGGCGTGGATGTATCTGAGAGCACCCGGGCGGCGGACACGCTGATCAAAAACTTTGGTGTGTCAGCCCGGGAAGCCTTTAACCTGATGAGCCAGGGTGCACAAAAAGGCCTGGATTTTTCCGGTGAATTATACGATAACATCGATGAGTATTCCGTACAGTTCCAAAAGCTGGGTCTAAGTGCGGAAGATATGTTTAATATTTTCTCTGCCGGGGCCGAAAATGGAGCTTTTAATCTGGACAAGATCGGTGACGCGGTCAAGGAGTTTTCTATCCGTGCTGTAGACGGTTCCGACACCACAAGGGCTGGTTTTGAGGCCTTGGGACTGGATGCAGATACAATGGCTGCGAAATTTGCAGCAGGTGGAGACTCCGCCAGGGATGCGTTCCAACAAGTAATTTCCGGACTGGCTGAAATGGATGATCCACTTGCCCAGAATGCAGCGGGAGTGAATCTTTTCGGCACTATGTGGGAAGACCTTGGAGCGGATGTCGTGACATCTCTTGCACAGATGGAGGGCCCCATTGATAAGACGAACGAGTCAATGGAGCAGCTGATGGCTACAAAGTCAGATAACCTGAAGAATAAGATTGCAGAATTTGGCCGTACTTTACAGGTAGATGTGCTGGCGCCGATTGGGGATAAGCTTGTCCCTTATGTGGAAATGGGAATTGATAAACTGAAGGAATTCTCCAAGTGGTGGGGTAACTTAAGTGATGATCAACAGGATATGGCGATCAAGATTGCTGCTGTGGTGACGGCGGCCGGCCCTTTTTTAACCATTGGCGGAAAGATCATCCAGACTTTTACTGGACCGATCAAATTGATGGGACAGTTTGCTGGCGGGATCAAAAAATTCAGCCTGGCAGCAAAGGAAGCCGGTGGGGTTGGAAAAGTACTCTCCAGTGGCTTTGGAAAGATCGGCGGGGTAGCAAAGACCATCGCAACCGGTTTCCTGGCAATCCCGGGACCGGTGAAGATTGCGATCGGAGTGATTGCGGGAATCGCGGCTGTTGCAGTCCTAATCTATAAGAATTGGGACAAGATCAAAGACCTGTTCGGGAAAGTAGCCGGAAAGATCGGTGAACTGAAAGATGCTGCCGTAGAGAAGTTTGCGGTCTTTAAAGACGCTGCAGGAGAGGCTTTTGAAAATGCCAAGAATAAAGTAATCGGATTCCGGGATGCAGCAGCTGAAAAAATCACAGATTTTGGCAATAAGCTGTTGGAGATCAAAGACGGCGCTGTACAGATGTTCCAAACAGGCGTGCAAACGGCGTTTGATAAAATCGAATCAATTTTCCCGGGATTTTCAGAGAGCATCCGGGGCGTGACTGATGGGATCAAAATGACTTTTAGTGGGATTGTGGATTTTGTGACGGGAGTTTTCACAGGAAACTGGGAAAAGGCCTGGGATGGCGTTGTAAGGGCGTTTGGCGGGATCTGGGATACGTTATCCAGCTGGGTAAAGGCTCCGCTCAATGCCGTGATTGACTTAATCAATAAAGCGATTGGGGCTATGAATAAATTTTCTGTTACCATTCCGGGAACAGACACCAAGATCGGGTTCAATATTCCCAAAATCCCGAATCTGTATACTGGGACCAATAATTGGCCGGGTGGAGTTGCTGCCATCAATGAACCCAAATACGGTGGCGAAATCGTGGACCTGCCGCAGGGTTCCCGGGTATATCCCCATGACCAGTCGGTGGAAATGGCCCGTGCAGAAGGCAGCAGAACTGTTACCATCACGATCCCGAAACTGGCCGACCAGATCATTGTCCGGTCGGAGGCAGATATTGACAAGATCGCGGATGCCCTGGCAAGACGCTTAGAGCGGACCGCTTACAACATGGCATAAGGAGGTGGGGAGAATGGCGAAACAAATGGAGATCTGGCTGGAAGCAGCCGGGGAGAAGCTGCAGCTCCCCATCGTGCCGGAGACCGTGGAGGTATCGTTTGAGACCGGGAACAGCACCCAGAAGATCCAGACCTACGGCGATGTCTTTATCTTTGGGAAACGCGGCTGCCGGACGATCACGCTGGATACCTGGTGGCCGGACCCGGACAACGAGTATGGGTTCCTGGCCTGCCAACCGGCCTTAAAGCCCTATAAGTTTGTGACCAAGATCAATTCGTGGAAATATGAGATCATCAAGGTCACGCTGACCGGCACCAACATCCGGGGCCTGAAGTTTGGCCTGATGAGTTTTACCGCAGGGGAAACGGATGCCTCAGGGGACCTGAAATACACCATGTCCCTGACCGAATACCGGATGCCCACCTTTACCAGGACGGAAAAGACAATCCCTAAGACCTATGTGGTGAAAGAGGGGGACAATCTTTTGACTATCGCGAAGAAACTGACCGGGAAGGAAGACAACTGGGGCGCGATCTTTAATGACAACAAAGCGATCATCACCACAGAAGGGTTAAAACGGGGAGAGACCAGGAGTGATGCATGGACCCATGTTTACCCGGGAATGGAGCTGGTGATTAATCTATGACAGAGGATAAGATGACGATTTTCTGGGAGGGGGAACCGATCACACGGTTTGTTCTCTCTTTTACGTGGAGCGGGACCGACACCCAGGCTTCCCGCTCTTTGGATTTTTCCGTGATCCAGTCAGATTATGACCCTTACGCGGACAACCTGGATATCAAGCTGGGAGACCGGCTGACTTTATACCGGGGAGAAGAGATGCTCTTTTATGGCCGGATCACCTCAAAGGACGGAACGACCGGCAGCGGGAATATCCATTACATTGCCCAGGATTACATGAATTTCCTTCTCCGCAGCACTGGGACCTATGAGTTTTATAACAAAACGGCAGAGCAGATCACAAAGCTGGTCTGTGCGGATGCCAACGTGGACACCGAAGACGTGATCCGGACAGGGATTGCCATTGATGACCTGTATTTTTCCAATCGGCCCTTTTACGAGATCATTCTGGCTGCCTATACCAAAGCGGCTGCAAAGAACGGGAAGAAATACATGCCCACGATGGTGGGACGGAAATTTTCTATGATCGAGAAGGGAAAGAAGATCAAAGACTTTTACATCAATGAATCCGAACGGATCATCGATGCCTCCTTTTCAGAGAGCACCCAGAACATGGTCAATCAGGTGAAGGTCTATGATTCCATGGGCCGGCAAATCGGCGAAGCGAAAAATGACACCTGGGTGAAAGAACACGGAGTTTACCAGAGCGGAATCACGGTGGACGAAGGATCCTGGAAATCGGAAGCAGAAAACACGTTGCAGGGCGTGGAGAAAACAGCCAGCCTGACCTGCCTGGGAGATGTGCGGTGCTTATCCGGCTGGGCCGTGGGAGTCAAAGACACGATCTCCGGCATTACCGGAAAATACTGGATCCAGTCAGACTCACACACCTGGGATGAGAATGGGAATTACACCATGACTTTGGAACTGGCCTTTAAAAATGTGATGGAGACTTTTGAACCGGATGAAAAACCACAGAAGCAGACCGAACTGACAGCAATCTCTGCTTCCAGCTCCGGAAAAATCCTGAATGGCCAGAAAGTACGGGCGAAGTTTACCGCCTACTATCCGGCCAACAATGCAATGGAGGGCGGTTTTTACGATGCCTATGGTGTTTTATTGTCGGATTGGACAGCCCAGGGCGTCAAGGTGATCGCGGCGCCGCCATCAATTGCAAAAGACACTATGATCCAGGTACTGGAGACCGGTACGGACAAAGACGGCACCGAGTGGCGGGTCCGGGACCGGGGCGGCGCGATCCAGATCGAGGCCGGGAATGTTTATCACTTTGACCTCTTGATGAGCTCGGCAGCGGAGTGCAACAACTGGGGCGTCAAGATGGGGTATGCCATTATCGGCAATGGGACGGGCTATCAGTCCACGGGATCTGTGGCATCCGGCAGCAAGGCGGAAGCAGCTACTGCCCAGATGGAAGCCTGGGCCAATGACAACAGTCACGGTTACAGCCAGGCCAACCGCTGGGGGCCGGATTATGACTGTTCTTCGGCGGTGATCCAGGCATATGAAAATGCAGGAGTGCTGGTCAAGAGCCGGGGCGCCACCTATACGGGCAACATGTATTCTGTTTTCTTGGCCTGCGGCTTTCAGGATGTGACGGCATCCTGCAATCTGGGAAACGGCAGCGGAATGAAGCGGGGCGATGTCCTATTAAACCATGTCCACCATACGGCGATGTATTGTGGGAATGGTCAGATGGTGCATGCCAGAGGAGCATCCCTTGGCAGCTCTGCCCAGGGGGACTGGGTGACCGGCAATGAGTTTGCCATTACCGGGTATAGTAACTATCCCTGGAACTGTGTGTTGCGTTACAACGGATAGGAGGAGCTTTATGAATAGTTATGAGAGGCTGGTTACCCTGTTAAGGAATCAGGGGGCCTACAAGAATGATATGCCGCCGGGGATCGGAACCTACAAAGACGGCAAGGTAGAATTTCAGGGGCACAAGTTGGAGAAACGATCCTTGCTGGTGTCCGCCCACCTTATCTTTGACGACACCCGGTATTGGACGTACCGGGAAAACAATAAGGAAGCTGCCTTATATCTGGATGAAAGAGACATCATCAAGGAAGGAGACCTGCTGGCGATGTTTTATGACAAGGGGAAGAACAAATTTGTGATCCTGGCGAAGGTGGTGAGCCCATGAGTTTGTTTCCTTTCGAAGAGTTACAAGAAGCCACACCGGTGGAAGAAATCCCATCTATCCCAAAAGAATATGGCCTGAACTTTGAGACCGGCCAGCTGGATGGGCGGATCGTGACGGGAATTGAAGCGATTAAGGTATGGATCTGGCTGGCATTGCAAACGGTTCGGTATCGCTATTATATTTACAGCTGGGATTATGGAGCAGAGTATGAAGAACTGATCGGCAAGAGTTATTCCCAGGCTTATACGGAGGCAGAGGTGGAAACCATGACGGAAGAAGCACTGCTGGTCAATCCCTATATCCTTGGTGTGGATGATTTTACAGTGGAATACGAAGAAGGAGGGAGACTGGTGGTGCATTTTACGGTCAACACGAGGTTCGGGGAGGTGAATGCAAATGTTCGAGCAGATGACCTACGATTACATTATGAATGAGATGATGGAAGAGGCGCCGAACGGGATCGATACCTCGGAGGGAAGTTTGTTTTTTAACGCCTGCGCCAAACAAGCAGTCCGGCTGGAAGAAGCCTATCTGGCCCTGGATCAGATCGCCAATGACATGTTCCCGGACACCGCTGACCTTCCGGCCCTGATCCGGATCGGAAATGACAGGGGCGTCTATATCCAGTACGCAACCTTCGCGGAGTTTACCGCGCAGTTTAATGTGGCGGTAACTGAGGGAACCCGATTTAATTCCGGAGACTACAACTATACGGTACTGGACGCGGTAAATGAGGAGGAACATACCTATACAGTGGTCTGTGATACTCCAGGAAAGGCACCCAACACGTACTTGCCGGATCTGATACCCATTGATTATGTGGAGGGGTTCGAATCTGGAAAGATCCTGGAATGCACAAAGGAAGGGACCGACATGGAAGACACTGCTATTTATCGCGGAAGAGTGCTGGCGTCCATGTTAAACCAGGGCTCTGGCGGAAACCGGGAGTATTATATAAGCCGGATGAAACAGCAGCCAGGCGTGGGTGGAGTGAAGCTGACCCGTGTCAAGACCCCGCAGGACATCATCAATCTGACTCTGATCACATCGGACTGGGATGCGCCGGATGAAGAATTTTTGGAGCAGATGCAGACCTACGTAGATCCGGTGGTCAATTCTGGCGAGGGCTACGGCATTGCACCCATTGGCCACCGGGTGACCGTGCTGCCGGTGGAAGAGACTACGGTCAACATCTCCACAGACATCACCTATGAGGAGGACGTGGAGTATGAGGATGTACAGGCGCAGATTGAGGCAGCCATTGAAGCCTATCTGTTATCCCTCCGCCAAACGTGGGAAGAAGAAAACAGCCTGGTGGTCCGCATTGTACAGATCGAGGCTGCCCTGGTGCAGATATCGGGTATTCTGGACGTGGCCGGAACGAAGATCAATGATGCGGAGAGCAATCTGATCCTGTCCGGGACGATCCCGGTGCTGGGGGTGATCACATGTACATAAAGGTACTTTACCCGCCGCATATCTGGGCGATTGATGCAGTACGTAAGACAGTGGAAACAGGAGATGTTGTGGGCGAAGTGCTGGAGGATCATGTCCGAGAGATGGAGGATAACATCACGATCCTGACCTCCCGGGAGAGTGGGATTGCCAGAAGAGAAGAGATCCTCGGCATCATCCCAAAGGCCACAGATTCCCTGGAAGACCGGCGGATCCGGGTACATCTGCGTTGGTATAACAAAGAGATGTATACGGAGAGAAGTCTGCGGGAGAAGCTGGACGGGGCCCTGGGGACAGAGAACTATGAGCTGACCATTGACCTGGAAGGGAAGCTGGTGGAATTGAAGGTGTCGGCAGCCAGCACCAGCGTTTACAACAGTGTCAAGAGTCTCCTGGAAGAGGTGGTCCCATTGGACTATCTGATCAGCGTTTTTATGTACAGCTCTACCCAGAGCGATCTTTTTTACGGAACGGCCACCGTGATACGGACGGTGACGCCGATCTACGACAATGGACTGGAGGTGTAACAGATGCCGGCATTTAACCGGGCGATTATCACAGACAAGGGCCTGGCATTAAATACCAAGGCCAACAATGGGGAGTGCAGCATTGCCTTTACCAAAGCGGCTTCCGGCAGTGGGACGTATGACGCCGGGACGGATTTATCCAAGCTGACCGCCCTGAAAGAACAGAAACAATCATTCAGTTTTAATAAAAAAACCAAGCAGAACAACCGGACGGTGATGCTCCGGACGATCCTGACCAATGAAGGGTTGTTAGAAGGATATTATATCAACGAATTTGGTATCTTTGCCACGGATCCGGATGAGGGAGAGATTCTTTATAGCATTGCCACCGCCGTCTCCGGGCAGGCGGAGTATATGCCCGTCAAAGCCACCGGAGCAGCGCCGACCACCAGCACCATAGAAAGTTATGTGACGGTATCTAATGCGAATCATGTGAGTATAGAGGTATCCCAAGGCACTTATGCGCTACAGGAGGATCTGGAAGCCTTAGAGGGCCGTGTAGATGATCTGGAAAAAGATGTTGCTAAAAACACAAATGCCCTTGCAGGCAAAGCAGATCGATCTGTCCTTTTGTCTGTGACGATCCCGGCAACAGCCTGGACCGGGGATGAGGCTCCTTATACCGCGCAGGTGGCGGTGGAGGAACTGACTGGATCGGAACTGGAACTCTTGGATGTGTTTATCCAATACGAAGCGACTTATGAGCAAAAAATGGCCTGGGCGGATGCCGGAATCATATCCGGGGATAACCTTGCGGGAGCACTACTTCTGGAAGCAATCGGGGAGAAACCGGAGATTGACATCCCTGTTTATGTAATCAAACGAGGAGACCTGGGAGATCAGACAGGCGGAGGAGTAGTCTGCAATTGTATGCCGATCACATCACAGCAGATAACGGAGATCGTTTCTGGGAATTATGAACCAGAAGAGAGTGAACCCGCAGCATGCGGATGCGAGCCGATCACGGAGGATGAGATTTCTGAGATAGTAGAGGGGTGATGCAATGGCTGCGATTCGGGCGCCGACTGGCCGTTCAGAATAAATCAAAAAAGCAAATCCCGAAAAAAAGGAGGATCAGAAATTTATGAATGTCTTAACAGACACAGGGTTGCAGAGCTATCACGAGAAACTGAAGGATCATTTTGTAGCCAAAGAAGAAGGAAAAGGGCTGTCCAGCAATGATTTTACGGACGAGTATATGCAGATGATCGAAGATTTGACCTATGTGCCGATTGCCATCAGCAGTTTTACGAATAACGTAAATACGGTGGAGATGGGAAGCACAGTGACCGATGTTACCCTGAACTGGGTGCTGAATAAAGAGCCGGAAAGCCAGAAAGTAGACAGTGAGACCATCGAAAAAACCTTGCGTACAAAACAGTTTACCGGGCAATCCATCCAGGCAGATAAAACCTATACCCTTTCTGCCACTGACGAAAGGGAAAAGACCGTTACAAAGACAACGAAGATTACATTTTATAATGGTGTGTACTGGGGTGTTGGAGAGAGCAAAGAGGCTTTCGACAGCGCCTTTCTTTTGTCCCTTTCCAAGGGCCTGCAGGCAACCAGATCAAAGACGTTTACCGTTAATGCGGGATCCGGGCAGCATATTTATTATGCAGTACCCAGCCGTTATGGCGCGTGCAGCTTTAATGTAGGTGGTTTTGACGGCGGGTTTGGTAAAGTGGCAACAATCGAGTTTACCAATGCTTCTGGATATGCGGAGAATTACGATATTTATCAGTCGGATAACGCAGGTCTGGGAAGCACTACGGTAAAAGTATCTTAAGGAGGTGGGAAGAATGGCAGCATATAAAGGCAGCGTAGAGCTGATCTCTGGTATCACGCAGAAAAATGGCGGCAGTTTCCCTCTGATGGATGCTTCGGCCGTCCAGTATGATGATACCGGAAAGAATGTAAAACAGGCGATTGAGGAATTGGAAGCAGGCGGAAATGTAGAAGCGATCAGTGAAGGGGAGATCGCAGCACTATTTACAGAATGATGTTAAGAAAAAAGGAGAAATGAAATTATGGCAAAATTTTTAGATTTAACAGGTTTAACAAGTACCATTACAAAGATTAAAGCATGGGTAACAGGGCAGAAAGGAGTTTCCGGAGGCTTTGCATCTCTGGATCAGAATGGAAAAGTGCCGGCGGCACAGCTCCCGTCCTATGTAGATGATGCACTGGAGGGATACCTTCATACAGATGGAAAGTTCTACGAAGAGGAAGGGCATACTACAGAGATCACAGCGGAATCCGGGAAGATCTACGTAGATCTTGCAACCAATAAGACCTACCGCTGGTCCGGTACTACTTATGTAGAGATTTCCGCTTCCCTTGCTCTTGGCGAAACAGCCTCTACTGCATTTGCTGGTGATAAAGGTAAGGCGGCCTATGATCATAGCCAGGCAGCGCATGCGCCGGCAGATGCGGAAGCCAATGTACAGTCTGACTGGAATGAATCCGATACTGGAAGCGATGCTTTTATTAAAAACAAACCTACCAGTCTGCCAGCAAACGGTGGTAATGCGGATACGGTAGGCGGATTTACCGTAAAGGTAAACGTCCCTGCAGACGCCAAGTTTACAGACACTACATACAGCGCTTTTAAGGGCGCGAGCGCGTCTGCGGCAGGCGGGGCAGGTCTGGTCCCAGCTCCGGCACAGGGAGGCCAGGGGAAATTCCTGGCAGGCGATGGTACCTGGAAAGATATCACGATCCCGGAAGTGACCGCAATTACAGAGGAGGAAATTGCAGCCCTGTTTGAGTAAAGGAGGGTCAGTCAATGGGATTTTTTGAAAAACTGAAACTACAGTTGTTTGCGTCCCCGCGAAATGCGGGGACGGAGAAATTTTTATCTTACACAGGTCTTGGAGTGCTTGCAGCACAGATCAAAAACAGGTTTGCCCGAAAGAGCAAAGAGGTCTCCGTCACCGTCCCAGCCACCGGCTGGGCGGGAGACGCGGCCCCTTATACCAATACCCTGTCCGTGGAGGGCGTGACAGCCACCAATGATATCTCAGTGATCCCCAGGTTTACCTGGACAGCAGAGCAGGCAGAGGCATGGGCAGGGGCCATGATCTTATCCGGGGATCAGGCTGTCGGGAGCCTGACTTTAAAGGCCTATGGGGATAAGCCGGAGATAGATATCGACATCACCGTGATGATCGGGGACGATGTAACAGAAGGATAAGAATTTTCCAGTAGATTTTCCGGCGGAGGATTAGTATAATAGAAGCATGCAAATAGGAAACGGGATTCTGTGGAGGTAGAGCTATGCTGAAACTGGAAATAAAACTGGACGAAGAAAAAATACGGAATGAAAAGAAATATTCCGTAGAGAGTATTTACCGGGCATTGGATCAGGCCTTTTCCAAACACAGGCTGAATCAGGAAAGGGACGAAAGCGGTGTATTGTGGGTAACCGGAAATGGAAGCCCAAAAGATTACGGTTCGTTTGGATGCATCATAACATCTCTCTGTGAAAAAGAGTGGTTTATGGATTATGTAACAAGATGGATCTGGTATAACAGTGATGATGGAGAAAACGAAGAAGACTTTGCGGTAGAAGATGTCCTGTATCATTATACGAAGAGGTTAAGTGCAGCATAATGGCAAGAAGAGAAAGCAAGCATTTAAAGGCCCTGTATTTTGACCTCCGTGTGAAAGACCTGAAAAAGTATTTTTCTGAGAGCAATCCAAACGGGGCGTATGGGAAAATACGGAAATATCTGGAAAAACGGGAGTTTTCCCATGAGCAGTATTCTGGATACCATTCCAAATATAAGACAACAGATCTGGAAATTTTTGACCTGATTCGAGACATGAGCCGGGAATTTCCGTGGCTTCCGTACTGTTTAAACCATTTTGAGGTCACGAATATAGGGACAAACCATGATCTCATGCAATTATTTGAAGAAACAATACAAGACCCGGAAAAAATATAGAGTTAAGGCCGTCACTTCAACAGAGGTGGCGGTTTTCTATTGCCAAAAAGGAGGTAAGCAATATGCCAGTAAGAGTATTTGGAAATGCAAGTGGGGGGGGGTACGAAAGGGTATCCAACTGCTGATGTAAAAGATATTGTTGGGGCACCCGCAGGCGGTCTGAAGATCCTTTTGAGGTGGACGGACCCGGACGATACGATTTTGGATAATGCAACACTTGCACAGTGGCAAAGCACATTGATTGTGAGAAAACTAAATAGTATTCCGGAATCTGTCAAAGATGGCGTCCTGATTTTAGAAAGTACCGTAAAAAATCAGTATCAGAACACATGGTATGAAGATACAAATTCCTTGATTGACGGAGCGACGTATTATTACAGATTTTTCACAAAATCAACGGAAGGAATTATCGGTGACGGTTCTCCTACAATTAAGGTTACTGCTTCTGAATATTCCGATATATTAGCTAATAATACATGGGATTTAATTTCAGAAGCAGCAGAATCAGGAATTGCAAAAGAACTATGGGATATAGGAGATGAGATTGATATTTCAGTGGGCGGAACATTTTCAGGAACGTATACTTTACAAATATGGGATTTTGAACATTACGAAAAATCAGATGGATCAGGGAAAGCCGGTATCTTATTCGGAACAAAAGGAGTAGTTAATACAGATATTACCTGTGCTGGAGATAGATGGGTAGGGTCTGGGTTTAGGGCGAATATAGTATCAATTTTCGATGAATTGCAAGCATCTGTCAAAGACGTTGTCAAAGAAGTAAGAATCCCATATAACTACCCATCGAACAGTGATGACGGATCTACGTATACTGGCGAGTGCATAGAAAAGATTTTCACTCCGACTCACACGGAAATTGGAAGTAGCGGGATGCCATATGTCGGATATCAATTTCCAATATTCACCGACAATCAAAGCAGGATTAAGAAAAACAACAATGGAAGCGGCTATGCGCAGCAATATTCGCTCAGGTCTATATTTAGTTCTAAAACAGGATTTTATAGGGTTGGCACGGAGGGGAGCACGTGGACTTCCGGCCGCGACCATATTGGTAAGTTTTGCTTCTGCTTCTGCGTATAACGAGGAGGTGTCAAATGTACAAAGTAACCGTCCCCGACAAGGGGATATCATATTACCAAGAGACGTTATCCTACGTCAAATATCAGGAGAAAAACGACCTGATGCTCCTGTGTGAAAGAGAGGAAGCACAGGGGATTGTCTCCCGGGATGGGAGCACGATCTACAAATTTAACGAAGAAGACCAGTTAAAAGAAGAATATTTGGTCTGCTATTTGGAAGAGGTAAGTGTGGATGAGCGCTTTGAACAGGTAGAGACACAGGCTGATGAGACAGAAGCCCATACGGATGAGCTGTCTCTTACCGTAGACAGTATCCTTACAGAGGTACTGCCGTCACTTATTGGGATGTAAATAATAAAAAAGGAGTAAAGGAGAATGAACAGTATGACTACATTTATTGCAAGAATGATCATGGAGCAGGCAGACAGAAGTACAGAAAAAGGACAGGATAAGTACAGGGCATACTTTGTGAATACTAAACTGTATAATAAATGGAAAGAAGATGTAAATTCCATTTTGGAAACAGATGGATATGGAGATGTGATTGTCGCTGAATGAACAAAACGGACGGTAGTACATAAGGGGGCACTAGCCCCCTTTACGCTATTTATGGATTTATGGAGCCGCAGAAAGGAGATATAGTAGATGCCAGTGAGTGTTAGAGGATCCGGATTTTCAGTGGGGGAGGGTAAAAACTACTACTCCACCGATAATGTAACAGACATAAAAATAGGAAGCGCCAGCGGAAAAGTAAACATCCAATGGACAGATCCACAGGACACTACTTTAGATGCGATTGTATTTGCGGCCTGGGCCGGAACACTTGTGGTTCGAAAGGAAGGAAGCGCACCTATCAATGAAAAAGACGGTACTGTTGTAACGGACAGCAAGGTGAGGAACCAGTACAAAAACGTGGCATTAGTAGACACCGACGTTGTAGTCGGAAAGACCTATTATTACGGGATCTTCCCATACACGGATCAGGAAGTATATAACAACAGTGCAGAAAATATTG
This sequence comes from uncultured Blautia sp., assembly GCA_900542045.1. Lineage (GTDB taxonomy): Bacteria > Bacillota > Clostridia > Lachnospirales > Lachnospiraceae > Blautia_A > Blautia_A gallistercoris. Next base: position 45,170 of record UQMI01000006.1, on the reverse strand, counting down.
CAAAAGTACTGGTCACGACAGTTAATCCGGTGTTTTCTGAAGCAACTTGGGACGAGGTTGTACTTGCTTGCCAAAGCCGGGATGTACCGGAAACGTGGAATATTGGAGATGAAAAAGATATTCAGTTGACAGGCACATATGCCCAGGTGATAACGATGCAAATATGGGGAAAGAATTTAGATGACTGTATGGATGGAACAAAAGCGCCTCTTACATTCGGTATGAAAAATCTTATGGCAAATAATTTTAAGATGGATAATGATGGATTTTGTGCAAGCGGATACCAAAGCACAGATTTTAGAAAATCAATAATCCCCCAAATTTTGCAAGGATTCCCAGAACAAATACAAAATGCCATGAGAAATATTAAGGTGTTATCCAGCAAAGGATCCAGTGTTTATGCGACAGAGGAAAAACTTACAATCCCTTCTATTACAAATGTGGGGCTTGGACAAATATCAACAGATCATCAATATCCAATCTTCACAGACAATAGCAGTCGTGTTAAAAAGGCTTCTAATGGAACTGGAACAGCGAAATATTATCTATCAAGAACTTTTATAGATGAAGAAACAATGGAGGGGATAGGAGAAAAAGGAGATCGGGGAAATGGGAGTCCTAAATTTCGGAACGATCAATATGTATGCCTTATGTTCTGCTTATAAAATTGCGCCGGCGCAAGCCAAAAGGAGATATAAATGGAGATACTATTACAAACGTATTATATCCTCCTGCCTGTCGTGGCTACGGCCCTGATCGGGTGGGTAGGGGTGCAAATCAAAAAACAGCGGAAAAAAGAGGGAGACAACGAAGCAAAGCAGAAGGCTGTGTCAGATGGAATGATGATGGTGCTCCGGTATATGCTCCAGAGATACCACGGGGAATATCTCATACAGGGAAAGATCAGCTATAACCAGTATAAAAACTGGAAAGAGTTTTTTACGGCATACCGGACGCTGGGAGGGAACAGCATTGCCTTGGAGTGGGACGAGGACATTGATAAGCTGGAAAAATGCGATTCAGACGTATCACCTTATGAATTAATGCTAAAAAGAAAGAACAAGGGGGAATGATGATGATTAACTGGACTGTAAGATTAAAAAATAAATCATTTTGGGTAGCCATTATACCGGCAGTATTGCTGCTGGTCCAGGTGGTGGCTGCTGTGTTTGGCTTTACTTTAAATCTGGGAGACCTGGGTAATAAACTGCTGGATGTGGTCAATGCAGTATTTTCCGTGCTGGTGATCCTGGGTGTGGTAACAGACCCGACTACGCAGGGGATTGGGGATAGTAAACAGGCACTTACATACAATGAGCCGAAATAAATAATACGTAAAAATACATAAAACATATTGACATACGTAATATTACGTAGTATAATAAAGCCATGATAAGGAAAGGAGAACACAAAAGATGCCAATGACCCCAAGAGAAATGGTAAAATTCCTGAAACAGAATGGATTTATAGAGATAGGACAGAATGGATCTCATAAAAAGTTCAAGAATCAGGAAACAGGGAGAACGGTAGTTGTTCCTTATCATTCCAAAGCCCTGAAAAAGGGAATGGAACAGGCAATACTAAAACAGGCGGGGCTGAAATAAGCCCCGGCCTACGAAATATCGCGGAGGTGTCAATATGAATAAATTATTTTATCCAGCTGTTTTTCATGAAGCAGAAGAGGGAGGATTTTGGGTGGAATTTCCGGATATTCCGGAGTGCTTGACACAAGGAGATGATATGCAGGAAGCTTATGAAATGGCTGTGGAAGCACTTGGGCTATCTCTGACAACGATGGAAAGAGATGGGGAAGAGATTCCGAAAGCCTCTGCTCCTAATAAATTGCAGGTAGAGGATGGATTTTTGGTGGTCATTGAGTTTGATATGATGGAATACAGGAAAAAACATTGCTCAAGAGCGGTGAAGAAAACTCTGAGTATACCGGAATGGCTGAATGAAGCAGCAATCAAAGCAGATATCAATTTTTCCCAGGTACTTCAGGAAGCGCTAATGGAAAAAGTAGGAAATAGATAATAAGAAAAGATAGAGAGAGCTTGAAAACCAGGCTCTCTTTTTGTTTGGAGGGATTTACATGGAAATCAAAGGAATTGATGTATCTGCCTGGCAGGGTAACATTGATTGGAAGACCGTAGCAGATTACGGGATGGGATTTGCGATCTTGCGGATCACGGAAGCCGGGAATAAGATTGACAGCACTTTTGAAGCCAACTATCAGGGCTGTGTAGATAACGGCATCCCTGTGGGTGTCTACAAATACAGTTACGCCGAGTCTGTGGCAGAAATCCAGGAAGAAGCAGAAAAGGTGATAGATGTCTTGGCGGGTCGAAAGCTGGATTTCCCGGTGTGGCTGGATTTGGAATATTCCGAGCAGCGGGAGATGTCAGAGAGCATGTTGTCCACGATGATTAAGACTTTCTGGTCAGTGGTGACGGCAGCCGGTTACAAATTCGGCATCTACTGCAATCTGGACTGGTATAACAATGTGATCCCGGAGGATGCAAAGAGCAAGTATGACTTCTGGATCGCCAGCTATCCGGCCGATGATGATGGATGGCTGCAGGAGCGACTGCGGCCATCTGTTGGGGTAGGCTGGCAGTATTCCAGCAACGCAACGATCCCTGGGATTAACGCAAAAGTGGATCGTAATGTATTTTATAAAGGCTACAAAGACAAGGAGGAATCAGGATTGAGCTATACTGCAAATGACGCAATTAATAAAGTTCTGGAACTTGCAAAAGCAGAAGTCGGCTATCTGGAAAAGGCCAGCAACAGCCAGCTTGACAGCAAAACAGCAAATGCTGGCAGCACAAATTACACAAAATATTGGCGTGATGTATATCCATCTTACCAGGGGCAGCCCTGGTGTGCAGCTTTTGTGAGCTGGGTACTGATGCAGGCGTTTGGACAGACCGCAGCGCAGAAGCTGTTAAAACACTGGCCTTATGTATACTGCCCGACTCTTGGCAATCTGTTTACCCGGTACGCAAACCCACAGGTGGGAGATATCGTGATCTTTTGGCGCGGCGGAGAGTTTGCTCATACCGGTATTGTAACAAAAGTATCTGGAGACTACTTTGAGACCATCGAAGGCAATACCTCTGGTGCGTCAGGTATCATTGCCAACGGCGGTGGCGTGTGTGCAAAAAGTTACTACAATAGCCAGTTACCGGGGACAAAATTTTGCCGGATAGACTGGGCCTATGCAGTATCAGTAATGAATGGAACAGAAGGAAAAGAAGAGAGCAGCGGAGGTGCTTATATGTTTAGTGTGAATACAGTAAAAAGTGGTGACAGTGGAAATCATGTGTTACTTGTTCAGGAGATTCTTAAAGCGCGCGGATTTAAAGGCAAAGACGGGAAAGAGTTGACCTTGGATAAGCAGTGCGGCGCAAACACCGTTTACGCCATCAAGCAATATCAGTTACAGCGAGAGGCTGCGGATCCCGGCTCTTGCGGCGGCGTAGATGGCGTGGCCGGCGAAAAGACCTTGAAAGATATGATCGCATTATAAAGGGCAGGGGGTAATCCCCCGCCCGGTTAAATATTGTGTCATCTTCACAGGGGCAAAAAAGGGGCAAAAAGTGTTTTTTGTGTTTTCCCTCAGTTCTCTGAAATATGCATAAAATCAATATTATTATATATTGCTCGAAACAGAGAGAAAGTGAAATAATCCTGTTATCCGCATGGCGAAAGATGCTCTGTTAGGGGCATCTTTTTCTTTTGTGTTGTATTTCATGCTGCATCGAGGATGTACCGTACAGCTGGTTGAGAAATGACGGAATCTCCTGAGAGAGGGGATGTCGGTTTCTGTTGACACAGGGGCGGGTTTCTTGTTTGACATTTCATGCATATTTGCTGTAATATATTTAACAAGACAGCCGATGGGTAGGTGCAAGCTACTCGATCCGGCGATTAACAGTTTACGAAGTAAGCCGTCCTATCCGACCAAGATACAGGGCGGCTTACTTATTTTTCAAATTCAGAATTGAAACAATGAGTCCGGCAAATGTGAGTAAGATCATAAATTCTTCATATGTACCCATAAGTTTTCCACTTTCCGCAAGACTCGGATCGGGAACCGGCACGCCCCTCGGCTGTCTGGGTAAAGATATTCAGTTTTGATATTTGCGAATAAAGTTTTTTGAAAACATTGTTTTTGGCAGCTGTGCCGACGATAGAAAGTCTTGCCGGTGCAGAAACGGATAAAACGATACGGCGGCAGATTTTTTTCTGATCATATGAGACAAGACTGCAAAAAATTTCCAGTTTTCATGGAAAATGTATTTTTTTGTTTGGGAATTTGTATATAATAGAAGAGAGAAAAGTAAATCAAATTGCAGCGTAAAGAAATGGAGGTACAGATGAAAGCATTAAAATTAAGAGATAATTTTTACTGGACTGGGATTGTGGACGAGAACCTGCGGGTATTTGATATTATCATGTATACAGAATTTGGAACCACTTATAATTCGTATGTGATGAAAGCAGGGGATCAGACAATCCTGTTTGAGACGGCAAAAGCAAAGTTTTTTGATGAGTATCTGGAGAAATTAAAAGAAGTCACAGATGTGACAAAAATCGATTATCTGGTGGTGAGCCACACAGAGCCGGATCACGCAGGCAGTGTGGAGAGGCTTCTGGAATTGAATCCGGGACTGAAGATCATTGCCACGGGATGTGCCATTGGATTTCTGAAAGAAATTGTAAATGGAGATTTTACGGCTATTGCGGTGAAGGATGACCAGGAGATGAAGATAGGAGATAAGACCCTTCGGTTCCTGGTGCTGCCTAATCTCCACTGGCCGGATACCATGTACACGTACATTGAGGAAGAGCAGATTCTGGTGACCTGTGATTCCTTCGGTTCTCACTATGGCTTCCAGGATGTGCTCATGAGTAAGGTTACAGATATGGAAGGCTATATGCGTGCCACCAAATATTATTTTGACAACATTATCGGACCTTTTAAGCCTTATATGAATAAAGCGCTGGATCGTATTGCGGATCTGGATATTTCCATGATCTGTACCGGACATGGACCGGTACTGGATGATAAGGTGGATTTTATTATCCAGACGTACCGGGAATGGTGTACAGTGGTGAATCCCAACCAGAAGAAGACCGTGGTGATTCCTTACGTGACTGCGTATGGCTACACAGGGACCCTGGCAGAAGAAATTGCCAGAGGAATCCGTGACAGTGGTGATATTGATGTGCGCTGCTATGATATGGTGGAGGCAGATCAGGGAAAAGTTCTGGAAGAGCTTGGATTTGCAGACGGGATCCTGTTTGGTACGCCTACCATTGTAGGGGAAGCGTTAAAGCCTATCTGGGATCTGACCACATCCATATTTGCCGGAACCCATGGCGGGAAGCTGGCCAGTGCCTTTGGAAGCTATGGATGGAGCGGGGAAGGTGTTCCCCACATTATCGAACGTCTGAAGCAGCTGCGCATGAATGTGGTGGACGGCTTCCGGGTACGTTTCAAACCCAGTGAGTCACAGCTGGTGGACGCTTATGAGTATGGATACCAGTTCGGCTGTACTCTGCAGAACAAAGAAAATCCCAAGAAGACGGGACCGAGAAAGCTGGTAAAATGTGTGATCTGCGGGGAGATTTTCGATTCTTCCATCGAAATCTGTCCGGTGTGCGGAGCGGGAAAAGAGCATTTTGTTCCTGCGGATGTGGAAGAAAATGAATTCCATAATGATACAGAGAATTTCTACGTGATCCTGGGCAACGGCGTGGCAGGATTCCAGGCGGCCAAGGCGGTCAGAGAAAGGGATAAGACAGGCCGGATCGTGATGATTTCCAACGAGCCCTGTTCTTCCTATAATCGTCCGATGCTGACCAAATCCATTATGGCGGGACTGGATGCTGACCAGATCGCTATTGAGGATCAGCAGTGGTATGAGGAAAATCAGATCATCCAGGTATTGGGCAAAACAGTAACTTCCATTGACCCGAATGCCCGGGAAGTGGTTCTGGATGACGGTATGAAACTGCGGTATGACAAGCTGATCTATGCACTGGGTTCCGAATGCGTGATCCCTCCCATCAAAGGAGCTGACAAGGAGCAGGTAGTGGCGATCCGCAGACTGAGCGATACCCGGAAGGTTGCAGCCATGCTGCCCAATGTGAAAAACGCAGTGGTGATCGGCGGCGGTGTGCTGGGTCTGGAGGCTGCCTGGGAGATTCGGAAAGCAAAATGCAGTGTAACTGTACTGGAGCTGGCTCCCAGCCTGATGGGCAGACAGCTGGATCAGGCGGCGTCTGATATTCTGAAAGCGGCGGCGGAAAGCCAGGGCGTTCATATTATGACGGGTGTGCAGATTGAAGAGATCGAAGGAGACGGGCAGGTAACCGGTGTACGTCTGGCGGACGGCCAGGTGATCAAAGCAGATATGGTGATCATGTCCTGCGGCGTTCGGGCCAATGTGGCTCTGGCAAAAGAGATTTCCATGGATACAGACCGGGCAGTGATCGTAGATGAAAAGATGCAGACCAGTATTCCCGGTATTTATGCCTGCGGAGACTGTGCCCAGTTTGAGGGCGTGAATTACGCGATCTGGCCGGAAGCTCTGGAGCAGGGCAAGGTGGCAGGCGCCAATGCGGTCGGAGACACACTGACTTATGAACCGGTACCGGCGGCCATCAATTTCCACGGCATGAATACCGCATTGTATGCAGCGGGAGATAACGGCAAGAATCCGAATCTCATTTACCGGACAGTGGAATTTAAGGATATGGCAAGAAAACAGTATCAGAAGCTGTATTTCCTGAACAACCGTCTCTGCGGCGTGATCCTGATCGGAGATGTGAGCCGGATGACAGAACTGTCTCAGGCTCTGGAAGATCATGCTTCCTATCAGAAGCTCTTTGGCTGATGACAGAAGGCGGCAGGGGATGCATGGGTCAAAAACCGATGCAAAGGATATCAGAATGACACAGGAGCAAAAGAAACAGATATGTATCGTTTAACATCAAAATTAATTATTTACCGGAATATCGGCAGGGACAGTATTTTATTCCGGTTATCGGAAATCTGCCAGAAATTTGCAGAGGGAAATTATGAAAAAGAGGCGCTGATCACAGACATACTGGATCAGATCCATCATCTGCTGGATCTGGCCACCAAATATGGGTTTGATCAGAATCTCTGGCATAATTACCTGGCATTCCTGCTGGCCACCACGGAAAATCCCTTTACCCTGGTGTCGGAAAAGGTGGGAGCCAACAGAGGAAGTGTGAACCAGTTTGCCCGGAATGATTTCGTAATCTTCCGGAAGCTGTTTGACTATGATTTTTCGCCCATGGAAAAAGAACTGGGGATCAACTGTTTTTCCATCATTGAGAATTACCAGGCGGTGGGGAAGAAAGAACAGATCTTTAATAAGAGCGTCAGTGAAAAAGTGCAGGAGCTGAGCCGGAAATTTGCGGGCGCAAAGGATGAAGAAGAGACCTATCGGATCGTCACAGATTTCTATAAGGACTATGGCGTTGGAAAATTCGGCCTGAACAAAGCCTTTCGGATTGCCCACGACGGCGGCCCGGAATTTCTGATTCCCATAACCACCACAGGCGATGTGGTGCTGGATGACCTGGTGGGATATGAACTGCAGAAGAAAAAACTGATCCAGAATACGGAGGCGTTTGTGCAGGGCCGAAGGGCCAACAATGTACTTCTGTTTGGGGATGCGGGAACCGGCAAATCCACCAGCATCAAGGCTATCCTGAACCAGTATTACAGCCAGGGACTCCGGATGATCGAGGTTTACAAGCATGAGTTTAAGGATCTTTCCCGGATTATTTCTGAGATTAAGAATCGGAATTACCGCTTTATCATTTATATGGATGATCTTTCGTTTGAGGAGTTTGAAATTGAGTACAAATACTTAAAGGCAGTGATCGAAGGCGGCCTGGAGACAAAACCGGAAAATGTGCTGATCTATGCCACTTCCAACCGGAGACATCTGATTCGGGAGACCTGGAACGACCGTTCCGATATGCAGAATGAGGAAGGACTTCACCGTTCCGATACCATGCAGGAGAAGCTTTCCCTGGTGGCCAGATTTGGTGTGACCATCGGATATTACAAACCAACCCAGAAAGAATATTTCCATATCGTGACCACGCTGGCTGCGCGGCACCCGGAGATCACTCTGTCAGAAGAGGAGCTTGCGGCAGAGGCAAATAAATGGGAGATGAGTCATGGAGGCATCTCCGGACGCACGGCTCAGCAGTTTATCAATTATCTGATCGGACTTGCGCCGGTCTGTGAAGAACAAACAGCAGTTGAATAAAAGCAATGAAAGCCGACCTGGTTTCTGTTCCAGGCCCTGTGCGGACAGGGCCGGAACAGGTGCCAGCCCGGGAAAAGACAAGATCCCCCGTATTTTCTCAAAAGAGTATGAAATGCGGGGGTTGAGTTTTCCTGTCAGGTATGATAAAGTATGTCTATGATTTTATCTTAACATTCAGAGATGATATGATCTGAGTTTCGTTGGCGAATCGCCAGATAATCCTCTAAAAGAATTGAAAGTGAATAGAAACAGGAACGAGGTTGCGTATGAGAGAAAAATATGAATCATTATCACTTACCGTTTTGCGGGACTTGGCAAAAGCCAGGGGGATGAAAGGAATCTCCACCCTGAAGAAAGGTCAGTTGATAGAAGCAATGCTGCTGGAAGATGAGAAAGATAAAAAAGAAAGCAGTGATAAAAAGGAAGAGAAAAAAGAGGAGAGAGAAGAGCGAAGAGAAGAGAGAAGGGAGCGGACATCTGCCGCCCATACAGAGGAGAACAGCCATGAAGAAGAACGGCCCCGGGAAATCCGGCCCAGGACCATTGAGCGTGAGGGAAAGGCTCCTCTGGATACTACTCAGCTGGACAGCGGAGAGAAGGCCAATGGGATCCTGGAAGTCCTGCCGGACGGCTATGGATTCATCCGCTGCGAGAACTATCTTCCGGGAGAAAATGACATTTATGTGTCTCCCTCTCAGATCCGACGTTTTAATCTGAAGACAGGAGATATCCTGCAGGGAAATATCCGGGTGAAGACCCAGAGTGAGAAATTCAGCGCCCTTCTGTATGTGACATCCATTAACGGAGTAAGTCCCAATGAGAGCTCCAAGAGGTATAATTTTGAAGACATGACGCCGGTCTTCCCCAATGAGCGGCTGGTGCTGGAACGGCCGGGAGGAAGCCTGGCCATGCGGATCGTGGATCTGATCAGCCCCATCGGCAAAGGACAGAGAGGAATGATCGTTTCTCCGCCCAAGGCAGGTAAGACGACTCTGCTGAAAGATGCGGCCAAATCTATCTTGAAAAACAATCCCCAGATGCATCTGATCATTCTGCTGATCGACGAGCGTCCGGAAGAGGTGACGGATATCCGGGAAGCCATCCAGGGGAAAAACGTGGAAGTAATCTATTCCACCTTTGACGAACTTCCGGAGCATCACAAACGTGTTTCGGAGATGGTGATCGAACGGGCCAAGCGTTTGGTAGAACATAAAAAAGATGTGACGATTCTGCTGGACAGCATTACCCGTCTGGCCAGAGCCTATAACTTGATCATTCCGCCCAGCGGCCGTACGCTGTCTGGCGGTCTGGATCCGGCAGCCCTGTATATGCCTAAGCGTTTCTTCGGAGCAGCCCGGAATATGCGGGAGGGCGGAAGCCTTACGATTCTGGCCACGGCGTTGGTGGACACAGGCAGCAAGATGGACGATGTGATCTATGAGGAATTCAAGGGCACCGGCAACATGGAACTGATCCTGGACCGGAAGCTTCAGGAGAAGAGAGTGTTCCCGGCCATTGATATCCAGAAGTCCGGGACCAGAAGAGAAGACCTGCTGCTGACCCGGGAAGAGCAGGAAGCGGTCTACCATATGCGCAAGGCTTTGAATGGAATGAAAGCCGATGAGGCGGTGGAGCAGATCCTGAACATGTTTTCCCGTACCAGGAACAACTGGGAATTTGTACAGATGGTTAAAAAACAAAAATTTGTATAAAGCAGTTGCATTTATAAATAGAATGTGCTATAATTTGTAAGCTGTTTATAGAAAAGAATAGCGTTTATCAAAATATGAGATAAAGACTATAGAACATAGAGAGGTGAAAAAAATGAAAGAAGGTATCCATCCAAACTATTATCAGGCTACCGTAACCTGCAACTGCGGCAATACATTTACAACAGGTTCTACAAAGCAGGACATCCACGTGGAAATCTGTTCCAAATGTCATCCATTCTACACAGGACAGCAGAAGGCTGCACAGGCACGCGGACGTATTGATAAGTTTAATAAGAAATACGGAATCAAAGCACAGTAATGCAGAACATATGGTAAAGGGGAACAGGTTGAGGTTGATGATAATCTCAACCTTTTCTTGCATATAGAAGAAAAACAGCAAAATATACAGGATTCATTGATTGAGGAATAGTATGAGATCATCGAATATAGGCGGGCAGGCAGTGATGGAAGGGATCATGATGCGTCACAAAGACAAATATTCCATCGCTGTGCGTAAGCCCAATCAGGAAATAGAGATTAAGGTGGAAGACTACAGGAGCGTTTTGGGCAGATTCCGTATCATGAAGCTGCCGATTCTGCGGGGTGTGGCCAGCTTTGTGGATTCTCTGGTGGTGGGGATCCAGTGCCTGATGTATTCGGCGTCTTTTTTTGAAGAAGAGGAAGATGCAGAGGAAGTACAGTCGGAAGAAGAAAAAGCAGAGCAGGCCAGACGGGAAGAACGTATGAATAAGATCATCATGTATGGGACAGTGGCTTTTTCCATTGTGCTTTCTGTGGGCCTGTTTATGCTCCTGCCGTATCTTCTGGCCAGTCTGTTTTCCAGACTGGGGGCTTCGGAGGCTGTGATCACTGTCATTGAGGCGTTTGTGAAGATTTTTCTTTTTCTGGGATATATGTTTCTGATCTCCAGAATGGAAGATATCCAAAGGGTATTTATGTATCACGGAGCAGAGCATAAGTGTATCAACTGTGTAGAGCACGGTCTGGACCTGACAGTGGAGAATGTCCTGAAATCTTCCCGGCAGCATAAACGCTGCGGGACCAGTTTTCTGCTTCTGGTAATGTGTGTCAGTATTGCGGCCCATTTTCTGTTTGTGGCAGTGCCGGTGATGTGGGTACGGGTGGTGGCCCGGATCCTGATGGTGCCGGTGGTGGCCGGTGTTTCCTATGAGCTGATCCAGTGGGCAGGACGCAGCGACAATCCCATTGCCTGCGCACTGAGCAAACCGGGGCTTGCTCTTCAGAAGCTGAGTACCAGAGAACCGGATGAATCCATGGCAGAAGTGGCCATTGCCGCCGTGGAAGCCGTCTTTGACTGGAAATCTTATGTGGAAGAGGTACGAAAAGAAGAAGGATGGGATAGGTCACCGGAAGAAGCCGGTGAGGCTGCGTCATGAGTACCTGTGAAGCTCTGCTGGCCTGGGGCAGAGAAGAACTGGGCAGGGCAGATGTACCGGAGGCACAGCTGGATGCCTGGTATCTTCTGGAGGAGTGTTCCGGCATGAGCCGTGCGGCGTATTTTCTGCGCTGCAAAGAAGAAATGCCACCGGAGAAGGAGCGTATCTATCGGGAGTGGATCCGCAGAAGAACAGAACGGATTCCGCTGCAGCATATTCTGGGAAAAGCCTGGTTCATGGGAATGGAGTTTCTGGTCAGCAATCAGGTGCTGATACCTAGACAGGATACGGAAGTGCTGGTAGAGGAAACGGAGAAATTTCTGCGTCCGGGGATGCGTATTCTGGATATGTGTACCGGTTCCGGCTGCATTGTTCTGAGCCTTCTGGCTCTCCATCCGGAGATACAGGGAATTGGAGCAGACTGTTCCGGGGAAGCACTGGAAGTTGCCCGGAAAAATGCGCAGAAAATGATCCGGGAGGGGAAGATTTCTCCCGGACAGATTCAGTGGATACAGTCGGATTTGTTTTCTGAGGTCACCGGCACGTATTCCCTTCTGGTTTCCAATCCGCCCTACATACCGACAGGAGAAATAGGGGGACTGATGCCAGAAGTCCGGAATCACGATCCAAAGATAGCCCTGGACGGCCGGGAAGACGGACTGTATTTTTACCGCAGAATGATCAGAGAGGCAGGACGGGTCCTGGAGCCCGGCGGCCGGGTATGTTTTGAGATCGGTCATGATCAGGGCAGAGCTGTGGAGGCCCTGTTAAGAGAAAATCATTTTGCAGAGACGAAAATAATAAAGGACCTGGCAGGTCTGGACCGGGTGGTAACCGCCAGAAGCCGGGGAATATGACGAGATACCTGTAAGGAGGAATCGGGAGAATGTTTGACAAATTGGAAGACCTGCTCATTCGTATGGAAGAAATTCTCAGCGAACTAGGTGAGCCGGATGTGACAAACGATCAGGAACGCTTTCAGAAGCTGATGAAAGAGCAGAGTGACCTGCAGCCCATTGTGGATGCGTACAGGGAATATAAGGAAAACCAGCAGACAGTAGAAGACAGCCTGTCCATGCTGGAGGAAGAAAAGGATGAGGATATGCGGGAAATGCTCAAAGAAGAGCTTTCTGAAGCAAAAAAGCGCATTGAAGAGCTGGAGCACGAACTGAAGATTCTTCTCCTTCCCAAAGATCCCAACGACAATAAGAATGTAATCGTGGAGATCCGCGCCGGTGCCGGCGGCGATGAGGCGGCTCTTTTCGCCGCAGAGATTTATCGGATGTATGTAAAATATGCGGAGAGTCACCGGTGGAAGACAGAAATGATGAGTCTGAATGAGAATGGGATTGGAGGATTTAAGGAAGTCACCTTTATGATCAACGGAGCCGGAGCTTATTCACGGCTGAAATATGAAAGCGGTGTGCACCGGGTGCAGCGTGTGCCGGAAACGGAATCCGGAGGCAGGATCCATACCTCCACAGTCACCGTGGCCATTATGCCGGAAGCAGAGGAAATTGATTTCCATCTGGATCTGAATGACTGTAAATTCGATGTTTTCCGGGCATCGGGCAATGGAGGACAGTGTGTAAATACCACGGACTCTGCCGTGCGTCTGACTCATATTCCCACAGGAATCGTTATTTCCTGTCAGGATGAGAAATCACAGCTGAAGAACAAGGATAAGGCATTGAAGGTATTGCGTTCCCGTCTGTATGAGATGGAACTGGCAAAACAGCATGACGCGGAGGCAGAGGCCAGGCGGAGTCAGATCGGTACGGGAGACCGTTCGGAAAAAATACGGACCTACAATTTTCCGCAGGGCAGGGTAACGGATCACAGAATCAAACTGACGCTGCATCGTCTGGAAAATATCCTGAACGGAGATCTGGAGGAGATTATCGACAGTTTGATCGCGGCAGATCAGGCGGCGAAACTGGCGCATCTGCAGGAACAATAAGGGGAAAACAAAGAGGTATTGAGGTTTTACAAGGATAAAGGAGATAGGTGTGAAAAAAACAGCATTAGTCATTATGGCTGCGGGAATCGGCAGCAGGTTTGGCAAAGGAATCAAGCAGCTGGCACAGGTGGGTCCCAGTGGAGAGATTATTATGGATTATTCCATACATGATGCATTGGAGGCCGGATTTAACAAGGTGGTTTTTATTATCCGGAAGGATCTAGAGGAAGCGTTCCGGCAGATGATTGGAAAAAGGATCGAAACCATTACAGAGGTGGCGTATGTATTTCAGGAAAAAGAGGATCTGCCGGAGGGATTTTCCTGTCCGGAGGACCGTGTAAAACCCTGGGGGACAGGACAGGCAGTGCTGGCCTGCAGGAAAGTGCTGAAGGAACCTTTTGTGGTGATCAATGCAGATGATTACTATGGAAAAGAAGCCTTTGTAAAGGTTTATCAATACCTGACAGAAGAACGGAAGAAACAGGATACCCTGCACATCTGTATGGCCGGATTTGTGCTGGGAAATACGCTCAGTGAAAATGGAGCGGTGACCAGGGGTATCTGTTCAGTGGATGAGGCAGGCAGACTGACCGGGATCCAGGAGACCAGAAATGTGGTGAAAACCCCGGAGGGAGCAGCAGTCCGGCTGGAAAACGGAGGATTGCAGCCTCTGGATGCAGGAAGACTGGTGTCCATGAACATGTGGGGGCTGACGCCGGATTTCATGGAATATCTGGAGCAGGGATTTGTGAAATTCCTGAAAGCACTGCCGGAAGGCGAGCTGAAGGCAGAATACCTTCTGCCGGAAGTGGTGGATGATCTTCTGCAGCAGGGAATCCTCCAGGTAGACGTGCTGAAGTCCAATGACAACTGGTTTGGTGTGACCTACCAGGAAGACCGGGAGATCGTGGAAGCGTCTTTCCGGCGTCTGGTGGATGCAGGAGTATATCCGGAGAACCTGTATGGCTGACCGCAGTGTTGTTCTGTGGCAGAAAAAGGGAAATATAGAGTAGAAAAGAGGAATGAAAAATGGGTAAATATTTTGGAACAGACGGCTTCCGCGGAGAGGCAAATGTGGTTTTAACAGTGGATCATGCGTTTAAAGTAGGACGATTTCTGGGATGGTATTACGGACAGGAACACAAAGCCAAGATTGTGATCGGTAAGGATACCAGAAGAAGCAGCTATATGTTCGAATACGCGCTGGTTGCCGGACTGACGGCTTCCGGAGCAGACGCGTATCTGCTGCATGTGACCACAACACCCAGTGTTTCCTATGCAGTACGTACAGAGGATTTTGACTGCGGTATTATGATCTCTGCAAGCCACAATCCATTTTATGATAACGGGATCAAAATTATTGACGGAAACGGACAGAAAATCGCGGCAGAGATCGAAGAGAAGATCGAAAGCTATATCGACGGCGAGATCGGGGAGCTTCCGCTGGCAGTGAGAGAAGCCGTGGGACGTACTGTGGATTTCGCATCCGGCAGAAACCGTTATATCGGTTATCTGATCTCTATTCCGTCCCGGGATTTCAAAAATCTGAAGATCGGTCTGGACTGTTCCAACGGCAGCGCTTCTTCCATTGCCAAAAGCGTGTTTGACGCGCTCCGGGCAAAGACCTACGTGATCAACAATGATCCGGATGGAACCAATATCAATGCCAACTGCGGATCCACGCATATTGAAGTACTGCAGAAATATGTGGTAGATCATGAGCTGGATCTTGGATTTGCTTACGATGGTGATGCGGACCGCTGTATCGCTGTGGATCATCTGGGCAATGTGATCGACGGAGATTACATCATGTATATCTGCGGCAAATATTTAAAGGAACAGAATAAACTGAACAACAACACAGTGGTGACTACTGTTATGTCCAACCTTGGACTGTACAAAGCGCTGGAGCGAGAGGGAATCTCTTATGTGCAGACTGCTGTGGGTGATAAATACGTCAGCGAGAATATGCTGAGCAATGGACACAGCATCGGTGGAGAACAGTCGGGACATATTATCTTCAGCCGCTATGCGGCAACCGGAGACGGTATCCTGACATCTCTGATGGTGACAGAGACGATGGTGGAAAAGAAATCTACCCTTCATGATCTGGCAAAAGAATTGACAATTTATCCCCAGCTGCTGCAGAATGTCCGGGTGTCCGATAAAAAGACGGCCCGGGAAAACCCGGCGGTAAAAGAAGCTGTGGAAGCAGTGGCCAGAGCTCTTGGCGAAGATGGCAGGATCCTGGTGCGGGAAAGCGGCACAGAGCCGGTGATTCGTGTGATGGTGGAGGCATCCACAGACGAGCTTTGCAAGAAGTATGTAGAGCAGGTTGTACAGGTCATCCATGAGGAAGGACTGGCGGTCTGATCCTCTGGGAACAGCACAGGAAGTCAGGAGATTTATGAAAATAAAAAAAACAGTGACGGGTCTGCTGGCAGGAATGGTCCTGCTCCTGGCGGCAGGGTGTACAAGTGAAAGTCAGGCCGTTTATGAGCAGGCCAGTACCGATCTGGAAAACGGGCTGTACGAAGAAGCGGCATCGGGGTATCAGCAGGTCATTGACCAGGGAGAATATCTGGCAGAAGCGTACCGGGGACTGGGAATTGCCTATTATAAAATGGGAGAGTATCTGGATGCTTCCAATGCCTTTGCGTCAGCTCTGGATCAGGAAGGGATCAGCAGCGGCCTTCAGCGGGATGTACTT
The DNA here is from genome assembly GCA_900542045.1 of uncultured Blautia sp. Classification (GTDB taxonomy): domain Bacteria; phylum Bacillota; class Clostridia; order Lachnospirales; family Lachnospiraceae; genus Blautia_A; species Blautia_A gallistercoris. Next base: position 29,046 of record UQMI01000006.1, on the reverse strand, counting down.
CTTTACCAGGCTGCTTCCTGTTACCGGGAAGGTATGTACGAGGTGGCAGCCCAGTCCTGTCAGCAGGCTATAGATCTGGAATCAGATGTGGACAGTCTGTTTCTGATGGGAAAAATCCAGCTGGAGCAGGATAATTATGAAGAGGCAGCAGACTGTTTTGACCAGGCCTATGAGGCGGATTCCTCTTATGAAATGGCAATTCAGATCTATCAGGCGTATGCGGACCGTTCCATGGAAGCGGACGGCACGGAGTATCTGAGCCGGGCGCTGGAAAAGAATGCCGGCAGTGCAGAGGACTACTATGAAAGAGGAATGGTCTATTATGTCATGAAGGACTATGAAAGTGCTGCCGAGTCTCTGACAGAAGCCATTGACAAAAACAGCAGAGAGGCAAAGCTGTTGTTGGGTGATGTATATCTGGCGCAGAATGACGTGGACAATGCACGGACCATGTATCAGGAATACATTGATGGAGAAGAAGGCACAGCCAAAGGATATAACGGCCTGGCCTTATGCGATATTGAGGAGGGAGATTATGTTTCTGCCCTTGACAATATCCAGAAGGGACTGCGGGCAGCTGAGGATGATGAAATGCAGGGGCTTCTGTTCAATGAGGCGATCATCTATGAAAAGCAGATGAATTTTCAGGAGGCTCTTTCCAAATTTGAAACTTATCTGGATCTGTATCCCGATGACGAGGACGCGCAGCGGGAATATACATTCCTGCAGTTCCGGACAGGAACCAGCCAGACCTCTCAGGATGAAAACGGAACGGAGCAGTCAGAAACGTCCGGTGGAACAGAGCAGTCAGAAACCTCTGACGGGATAAATTCGTCAGGAACAGAGAATGGATCGGAGAATGAAAACGGATGATGTATGAAAATGAGCAGGTGACCGAGCGGGTGATCCTGATAGGCATCCAGACCTCTGAGGGCGAGGATGCCTGGGAATCTCTGGAGGAACTGGAAGAACTGGCTCAGACAGCAGGAGCAGTGACCCTGGCAAAGGTGATCCAGAACCGGGAACAGATCCACCCCGGCAACTATGTGGGAACCGGCAAGGCGGAAGAAATACGGCAGATGGTGCAGAGTCTGGAAGCGACAGGAGTGATCTGTGACGATGAGCTGTCCCCTGTGCAGATGAATCATCTGGAACAGGAACTGGACTGTAAGGTGATGGACCGTACCCTTTTGATCCTGGATATTTTTGCCGGGCGGGCGGCCACCAGTGAAGGAAAGCTGCAAGTGGAGCTGGCGCAGCTCCGGTACCGGGCTTCAAGACTGGTAGGGCTTCGCAATTCGCTTTCCCGTCTGGGCGGAGGGATTGGAACCAGAGGTCCCGGAGAAAAGAAGCTGGAAATGGACCGGCGTCTGATCAGGGCCCGGATCACGCAGCTGAAGCAGGAATTGCGGCAGGTAGAGCGGCACAGAGAGCTGCTGCGCTCCGGAAAGGGACGGACGGGGCGTAAGGTGGCTGCCATTGTGGGTTATACCAATGCGGGCAAATCCACTCTTTTAAATGTGCTGACCGGCGCCGGTGTACTGGAAGAAGATAAACTGTTTGCCACATTGGATCCTACGACCAGGCTTCTGGAACTGGCGGAAGGCCAAGAGATCCTGCTTACAGATACAGTGGGATTCATCCGGAAGCTGCCGCATCATCTGGTGGAGGCTTTTAAGAGTACGCTGGAAGAAGCGAAATATGCGGATATTATTCTGCATGTGGTGGATGTATCCAATCCTCAGTTTGAGACCCAGATGCATGTGGTGTACGATACTCTGCAGCAGCTGGGGGTAAAAGACAAGAAGATCGTAACCCTTTTCAACAAGCAGGATAAGCTGGTGGAAAAAGAGCATATCCGGGATCTGAAGGCCGATTACTGCCTGAAGATCTCTGCCAGGACCGGAGAAGGACTGGATGAGCTGAAGAAAGTTCTGGAAGAGATCCTGGAGGAGGACCAGATCTATTTCGAACGGGTATACCCTTATGAGAAGGCAGGGCTGATCCAGCTGATCCGCAGAGGCGGTCAGCTGATTTCGGAAGAATATACGCCGGAGGGGATTGCCGTAAAGGCACGGGTACCCATGGAGCTGTATGGAAAAGTAACGTAAATGCAGGCGGTATGGCCCAGTGGATGTTTTAAAAGAGAGCAGGATGGATATTCGGTGTCCTTTTTATGAAACACCATATATTGTGTTTTGAAAATACAGAACACAATATATGGTGTTTTTCTGTTGACTATTTCTGTGCCCTTTGCTACAATAGCCATACACGACAAATGTGCTGCCCGTTTTCGGACAGAAAGAGAAGCGACAGATTTAGTTTTACCGGGATCAAACGGGGGAAGGAAGTAACGGAGATTATGTTTCAGGTAGTTAAACGCGATGGAGAGATCACAGATTTTCAACTGGATAAGATCACAGGAGCCATTGGCAAGGCATTTGAGGCCAAATCCAAGCAGTACAGCCCGGACATGCTCAGCCTGCTGGGACTGCGGGTGACCGCGGATTTTCAGGAGAAGATCCATGACCAGAAGATTGAGGTGGAGGACATTCAGGACAGTGTGGAGAATGTGCTGATCCAGGCAGGATACGCAGATGTGGCAAAAGCATACATCCTGTACCGGAAGCAGCGGGAAAAGGTCCGCAACATGAAATCCACCATTCTGGATTATAAAGAAATTGTAAACAGTTATGTGAAGATTGAGGACTGGCGTGTGAAAGAGAATTCCACGGTGACTTATTCCGTGGGCGGCCTGATTCTGAGCAATTCCGGGGCAGTAACGGCCAATTACTGGCTGTCTGAGGTCTATGATCCGGAGATTGCCGATGCCCACAGGAATGCAGATCTGCATCTGCATGACCTGTCCATGCTCACCGGATACTGCGCCGGATGGTCTTTAAAGCAGCTGATACGGGAAGGGCTGGGAGGCATTGAAGGAAAGATTACATCTTCACCGGCCAAACATCTGAGTGTGCTGTGCAATCAGATGGTGAACTTCCTGGGGATCATGCAGAATGAATGGGCGGGAGCCCAGGCCTTTTCTTCTTTTGACACGTATCTGGCTCCCTTTGTAAAAGCAGACAGCCTCAGTTATGAAGAAGTAAAAAAATGTATCGAATCTTTCATCTATGGAGTGAATACTCCCAGCCGCTGGGGAACCCAGGCACCTTTCTCCAATATCACACTGGACTGGACGGTGCCGGATGATCTGGCAGAGCTGCCGGCCATTGTGGGCGGCAGGGAGATGGACTTTAAGTATAAAGACTGCAAGAAAGAAATGGATATGGTGAATAAAGCCTTTATCGAGATCATGATCGAAGGTGATGCCAACGGGCGGGGATTCCAGTATCCCATTCCCACCTACTCCATTACCTCTGATTTTGACTGGTCAGACACGGAGAACAACCGGCTGCTGTTTGAAATGACTGCCAAATACGGCACCCCGTATTTTTCCAATTATGTGAACAGCGATATGGAGCCCAGCGATGTGCGCAGCATGTGCTGCCGTCTGCGGCTGGATCTTCGGGAACTGCGCAAAAAATCCGGCGGATTCTTCGGCTCTGGTGAAAGCACAGGCTCCATTGGCGTGGTAACCATCAATATGCCGCGGATTGCTTATCTGTCCAGGACGCCGGAAGAATTTTATGCGAGACTGGATCATATGATGGATATTGCGGCCCGCTCCCTTCATGTGAAGCGGGAAGTGATCACAAAGCTTCTGGACGGAGGGCTGTATCCCTATACCAAGCGGTATCTGGGCAGCTTTGAAAATCATTTTTCTACCATTGGTCTGGTGGGAATGAATGAAGTGGGGCTCAATGCCAGATGGCTGGGCAAAGACATGACGGACAGGAAGACACAGGAGTTCACCATTGATGTGCTGAACCATATGCGGGAACGCCTGTCAGACTATCAGGAGCAGTACGGCGACCTGTACAATCTGGAAGCTACTCCGGCAGAATCTACTGCCTACCGGCTTGCCAAGCATGACCGGAAGCGCTGGCCGGATATCAAGACTGCAGGAAAAGAGGGAGATACCCCCTATTATACCAACAGCTCTCATCTTCCGGTGGATTACACCTCCGATATTTTCGATGCGCTGGATATCCAGGATGAGATGCAGACCCTGTATACTTCGGGAACTGTATTTCATGCGTTTCTCGGAGAGAAGCTGCCGGACTGGAAGTCGGCTGCGGCCCTGGTGCGCACCATTGCTTCCAACTATAAGCTGCCGTATTACACCATTTCTCCCACCTATTCGGTATGCCCGGAGCATGGGTATCTGTCCGGCGAGCATTTTACCTGCCCCAAATGCGGCAGGAAGGCAGAGGTATACAGCCGGATCACCGGATATTACCGGCCGGTGCAGAACTGGAATGACGGAAAGGCCCAGGAATATAAGAACCGGAACCTGTATGACATACTCCATTCCGACTGGGATAAGGCCAAAAGCCATGCAAGCCTGGTGAAAATTTCCGGAGAGGATGTGGAAATTCAGCCGGTGAAGAAGACAGAGGCGCTTCTGTTTACTACCAGCACCTGCCCCAACTGCAGGATTGCCAAAGAGATGCTTAATGAATCCGGCGCCATTTACGAAGTGATCGACGCCGATGCGCATCCGGATATGGTGCAGAAATACGGCATCCGCCAGGCTCCTACGCTGATTGTCAATGACGGGGAGCATATGAAGAAATATGTAAATGCTTCGAATATCCAGAAATATGTGGAGCAGTATTCGATATAAATAAAGATGGTTTTGCAAACCGCCGTGGGATTTTATCTTGGTCTGTCTCACGGCGGTTTCATTGCTTTCCGGAACGGTAAATATTTTGTTTTAAAAAAATCCAGTTGACTTTCCCGGATTCTGTGATATACTGGTAGTTAATTTAGCGGTTAAAAGCGCAACGCTTTAAAGTGCAAAAGCAACATCTTTGAAAGAGAGGGAAAGAGAATGATTGTGAAACTGGTAATGTTGCTCGTGTTTTTTGCTGTCATGATCGGAGTGGGCATTTATGCGAGAAAGCATGCGGGAAATGTGACAGATTTTGTGTTAGGGGGACGTTCTGTGGGACCGTGGCTGACTGCCTTTGCCTATGGAACTTCCTATTTTTCCGCTGTGGTATTTGTGGGGTATGCCGGACAGTTTGGATGGAAATACGGGCTGGCTTCTACCTGGATCGGACTGGGCAATGCCATTCTGGGAAGCCTGCTGGCCTGGGTGGTGCTGGGCAGAAGGACACGGATTATGACCCACCATCTGTCTGCGGCTACTATGCCGGATTTTTTTGGAAAGCGCTTTGACAGTAATGCTCTGCGGATTGCTGCTTCAGCTATTGTATTTGTTTTTCTGATCCCGTATACGGCTTCCTTGTATAACGGTCTATCCAGACTGTTCGGCATGGCTTTTGATGTGCCTTATGCTGTGTGCGTGGTGCTGATGGCCACTCTGACAGGTGTCTATGTGATCCTGGGAGGCTATATGGCCACGGCTATCAATGATTTTATCCAGGGTATCATTATGCTGGGAGGTATTGTGGCAGTGGTGCTGGCAGTCCTGAACGGCCAGGGCGGTTTCATGCAGGCAGTGCGCTCACTATCGGAGATTCCCAGCGATAATCCTCTGACCATGGGACAGCCGGGGGCTTTCGCTTCGTTCTTTGGCCCGGATCCTCTGAACCTGCTGGGCGTGGTGATCCTCACTTCTCTGGGAACCTGGGGACTCCCGCAGATGGTACATAAATTTTATACTATTAAGAATGAAAAGGCAGTAAAGACCGGAACGATCATTTCCACATTTTTTGCAGTGATCATTTCCGGTGGATGTTATTTTCTGGGAGGCTTTGGAAGATTGTTTGATAATCCGGCTATTTATGCCCAGGATGGGTCTATTATTTATGATGCCATTATACCGGAAATGCTTTCTACGCTTCCGGATGTGCTGATCGGTATTGTAGTGATTCTGGTATTGTCCGCTTCCATGTCCACTTTGTCTTCGCTGGTGCTGACTTCCAGTTCCACACTGACTCTTGATTTTATCAAGGGAAATCTGCTGAAAGACCTGAGCGATAAGAAGCAGCTGCTGCTCATGCGGGTGCTGATTGTATTTTTTATTGCAGTTTCTGTGGTTCTGGCACTGGATCCGCCTACTTTTATTGCGCAGCTCATGGGAATTTCCTGGGGAGCTTTGGCGGGAGCCTTCCTGGCGCCGTTCCTTTACGGCCTTTTCTGGAAGAGGGTGACAAGAGCGGCTGTGTGGGCCAGTTTCATTGCAGGAGTGGGGATTACGGTCCTTAATATGTTTTTCCATTTTATTGAGTCGTCCATCAATGCGGGCGCTGCTGCCATGGTGGCAGGTCTGGTCATAGTGCCTGTGGTCAGTGTGCTGACGCCGAAGATGGAGAAGAAGAGAGTGGAAGAGATCTTCAGCTGTTACGATGAGCCGGTATCGGTGAAACGGAAAATTGCCCTTCCGGAAAAAGAAGAGGCATAGTAAAAAACTGCCTGGGATCAGATCCCAAGCAGTTTTCTGGCATTTCCGGAGAAAATCTGTTCTTTTTCAAGGTCGGTCAGAGAGCCCAGGCTGCGGAATACTTCCACATCTTCTTTCTGGGACGTCCAGGGGCTGTCGGATCCAAACAGAACTTTGTCAGTGCCGTGAGCACGGATCATGCGGACCAGCTGCTTGCGGTCCATATGAAGGAGAGAATAAGCCATATCCAGATAGACCGGCTGTCCCATGAGCATAGCTTCGGATTCATCGTAATTGTTGTTGCTTCCCATATGTGCCAGGACCAGATGGTAGGGAGAAACTTCGTTTATTACATCCAGGATCATCTGGGGGGTACAGTGGACTTTATCCGGGGAATAGGGATCGTAGCCGCAATGGGTCAGGCAGCACAATTCAAGTTCAGCGGCCCGGTACAGGATTCTTTTATAGCGGATATCATTAAAACAGGTGAGCTGATAATCCGGATGGATCTTAAAGCCTGCAAATCCGTGATCTTTCAGAAGCTGAAGCTGTTCTTTGTAATCAGAGGAATCCGGATGAATGCCGCCGAAGGAAATCAGACGGGGACCGTCCTGACCGTAGTCGTATTCATTGACCAGGCAGGCAAAACGAAGGATAGAATCGAACTGATGGGGATCGGTGACCGTAGGCATGACCACGCTGACTGCAATGCCGGCTTCTCTCATGGATGCCAGCAGTCCCTCAATGGTGCCGTCTGTGGCCGGATCCAGATGAATCACGGAAGAAAGCTTGGGAAGCGCTTTCCTGGCTACTTTTTCCGGAAAAATGTGAGTGTGAAAATCAATAATCATGGTACTTCCTCTTTTCTGTAAGAATTTGGGTCAAGTGAAACTGTATTTATTATACAAGTATTTATTTTGGGTTTCAATAAGTAAGAAATAATGTTATAATAAAAAACGTTCAGTGCCGGGGTGTACTGATATATGGAGGGATAAAAAGATGATTTGGGCAAAAGAAGAAACCTATTCGAGAGAAGAAATTGAATGCATTCAATTAAGAAAACTGAAAGAAACGGTTGCGTACATTTATGAAAGAGTACCTGCCTATCGGGAAAAAATGGATGCGGAAGGGGTCAAGCCGGCAGATATCCAGAAGCTCAGTGACCTGCAAAAGCTGCCCTTTACCAGAAAATCGGATTTCCGGGATAATTATCCCATGGGGCTGTTCGCGGTTCCCAAAAAAGAACTGGTTCGTTTCCATGCATCCAGCGGCACTACGGGCAAACCGACGGTGGTAGGTTATACCCGGAACGATATGGAGATATGGACCAACAACGTGTCACGTATCGCCTGCATGGGAGGCGCTTCGCCGGATGATATCGCGCAGATCGCTTTTGGATACGGTACATTTACCGGAGCTCTGGGTCTGCATATGGGACTGGAAAACATTGGTGTTTCTGTGCTTCCCACATCATCAGGAAATACAAAGAAACAGATTATGTTCATGAGAGACCTGGGAACTACTCTTCTGGTAGCGACACCGTCTTATGCACTTCATATTGGTGAAGTGGTGCGCTCCATGGGTCTGGATCCGGAGGAGGATCTGCAGCTTCGTATCGGTCTGTTTGGCGGAGAGGGAATGACAGAACCCATGCGGGATGAAATGCACCGCATCTGGGGCAAAAAGTTTTTCTGCACACAGAACTACGGTATGAGCGAGCTGTGCGGACCGGGCGTGTCCGGAGAGTGTCAGGAGTTAAACGGCATGCATGTGAATGAAGACTGGTTTATTCCGGAGATCATCGATCCGAAGACCGGGGAAGTTCTGCCGCCGGGAAGCCGGGGAGAGCTGGTGGTCACCTGTCTGGGAAAAGAAGCGCTGCCGCTGGTTCGTTACCGTACCGGAGATATCTCACGTCTGATGTATGAGCCCTGTGCCTGCGGAAGAACTACTGTGCGTATGGAAAATCTGTCCGGCCGTTCCGATGACATGCTGGTGATCCGCGGTGTGAATGTATTCCCCACTCAGATTGAAGAAGTTCTGCTGCAGATTGCAGAGATTGGACCACATTATGAAATCCTGGTGGAAAGAAAGAACCGTCTGGATGTGATGACCATTACCGTTGAGCTCATTGACGACCGTCTGTTGGATTCTTATAAGAAACTGGGAGAACTGGAAACCCGCATCCGCAGGAATCTGAAGGCCATGCTGGGGCTGGATGCAGTGATCCGGATCGTTGCGCCCATGAGTCTCCAGAGATTTGAAGGCAAGGCCAGACGTGTGACGGACCTGCGCGGAGACGGTTTATAAAATAAAGATGGCAGAATGTACAGAAACCATGTACGTTGAGGAGGAAATCCCGCAAGGGGATACCAGTATGTACAGAAACCATGTACGTTGAGGAGGAAAGTGAATGTTAAAGCAGTTAGCAGTTTTTGTTGAAAATCAACCGGGAAGTTTGAGAAAAGTGACCACTATGATACGGGAGACGCAGGTGAACATCTATGCCTTTGTATCTTTTGACAATCCGGAATTCAGCATCTTCCGAATGGTTGTGGACCGTCCGGAGGAAGTAAAAGCCGCCATTACTGCAAAAGGGTGTGTGGCGAAAGTATGCGATGTGATCGCCATAGAACTGGAAGACCATGCCGGCGGTCTGGATCGGGTGCTGGAGGCTGTATCGGAGAGCAATATCAGTATCAATTATACGTATTCGTCCTTCCGAAGAGGGGATGACAAGCCGGTTGTGATCATCCATTCGGAAGAAATCTATGAGACAGAAGACATTCTGCGCCGGAAAGGGTTCCGGCTTCTGAACAGTGTGGAGGAAATGGCACAGTAAGCATGTATAAGATTCTGATCGTGGAAGATGATTTTGTAATAGCGGGGACAGTTGCATCGCAGCTGTCCTCCTGGGGGTATCAGGTGGAATATGTAAAGGATTTCCAGAATGTCCTCCAGCATTTCATCAGTTTTGAACCCCAGCTGGTGCTTCTGGATCTGGCTCTTCCCTTTTATAATGGATTTCACTGGTGTGAGGAGATCCGGAAAATTTCGCAGGTCCCCATTGTATTTCTTTCTTCGGCGGCCGACAACATGAATATGGTCATGGCCATGAGCAGAGGAGCGGATGATTTTATTGCAAAGCCGTTTGACAGCGGCGTGCTGGTGGCAAAGGTCCAGGCGATCATGCGCCGGGCCTATTCTTTTGGAAATTCCGGCAGTGTGCTGGAATACAAAGACGCGATCCTGAACCTGGGCAGCACGACTCTGTCCTACCAGGGACAGACGCTGGAACTGACCAAGAATGATTTCAGGATTCTGCAGATTCTGTTCGAAAATCATGGAAAGGTGGTCTCACGGGAGGCCATCATGACAAAACTCTGGGAGAACGACAGTTTTATCGACGATAATACGCTGACGGTGAATATGACCCGGCTGCGCAGGAAGCTGGAGTCCATTGGGCTGAAAGATTTCATTATTACAAAAAAAGGAATGGGCTATCTGATCTGAAGGAAAGCGGATCTGACCGGCAGCCGGAGAACAAAGGCAGAAAGATGAAAGGAAAAAGATATGCCGAGACTTTGGAAAGATGAATGGAAGCGAATGCGGAAACCCGCAGGGATACTGACCGGTTATCTGCTGATCTTTACCGTTGTTCTTTATCTGTATGGACTTCCCCTGGAACCTCTGACCTACGGGGTGCTGCTGGCTCTTCTGCTGGCGGCGGTGTGGGGCGGACTGGATTTTCTGTTCTATTTGCGCAGATACGAAAAGCTGCAGAAACTGAAGGGAGAACTGGAAGGCGATCTGAAAGAGATCCCCCGCCCGGAGAACCGGGTGGAGCGGGAATATCAGGAAATGCTGCTGCATCTCTATGAGAGCCGGCAGGAGATAGAGAAGCGTCTGAATGCCGGGTACGAAGAAATGATGGAGTATTATACCATCTGGGTGCATCAGATCAAGACTCCTATTGCGGCCATGCGGCTTCTGATCCAGAAGGAAGACAGTACGGACGCCAGGGCCATGGAGCTGGAACTGTTCAAAATTGAGCAGTATGTGGAGATGGTCCTTGGATATCTGCGAACGGAAGACATGTCCAGGGATCTGGAGATCCGGGAATACGAGCTGGATCATATGATACGGCAGGCAGTAAAAAAATATGCCAAGATGTTTATCCTGAATAAGATTTCCCTGCAGTATGAACCGGTGAACTGTACGGTGATCACCGATGAGAAATGGCTAGTATTCGCCTTGGAGCAGATCCTTTCCAATGCTTTGAAATATACCCGTCCAGGCGGAACAGTTTCTATATATATGGAAGAAGGAAAAGAGAAAACTCTGGTGATCGCGGATACCGGAATAGGGATCGCGCCCGAAGATCTGCCCAGGGTCTGGGAAAAAGGCTTTACCGGCCGAAACGGCCGGCTGGATAAACGGGCCACAGGCATTGGGCTATACTCGGTCAAGAGGGTCATGGACCGTCTGGGTCATGAGATTTACCTTACGTCCCGGGTGGGAAAGGGAACGCAGGTGCATATAAAACTGAATCGAAAAAAGCTGGACCTGATGTAAGGGCAAGTGAAAACATCCTGCAGGATACCAGGAGGATAAAGTGCCAGGCTTTTCTTACGGTGACGCCTGTCATTTTTTGATCCTTACAGGAATGTAAGACAGAAAGGGGAAATGTAAGCCAAAGTTATGGCAGACATTTCCCTCTTTTTTTATACTGGTATCAGAAAGAGCGAGGGGCCGGACGGAGGACGATTTCTGCAGAGCAGGAATGGTTCCGGAATGCCGGCGCCAGAGAAATGAGACAACAAGGAGGAGTACAGATGTCTTTGCTGGAAGTATCAAACGTAAAAAAGATATATACCACCCGTTTTGGGGGGAATAAAGTGCAGGCCCTTTCAAATGTAAGTTTTACAGTGGAGCAGGGAGAGTATGTGGCTATTATGGGAGAATCCGGATCCGGAAAGACTACGCTGCTGAATATCCTGGCATCGCTGGATAAACCCACGTCCGGAGAAGTTCTGTTGGACGGAAAAAGTGTGGTAAAGATCAGGGATTCGGAAATTTCTTCTTTCCGCAGAAAAAATCTGGGGTTTGTATTCCAGGATTTTAACCTGCTGGATACGTTTAGTATCCGGGATAATATTTATCTTCCGCTGGTACTTGCCAGAATGGATTATCGGGAAATGGAGCAGCGGATCCGTCCCATTACCCAGCAGCTGGGGATTGTGGATATTCTGGAAAAATACCCCTATGAAGTTTCAGGGGGACAGAAACAGAGAGCTGCAGTGGCCCGGGCGCTGATCACGGAGCCAAAGCTGGTATTGGCAGATGAGCCCACCGGTGCGCTGGATTCCAGAGCGGCAGGACAGCTGCTGGATATTTTTTCCGAGATCAACGGAGAAGGACAGACGATCCTCATGGTAACCCACAGTACCATGGCGGCCAGCCGGGCTAACCGGATCCTGTTTATCAAGGATGGAGAGCTGTTCCATCAGATTTACCGGGGCGATATGAGCAACAATGAACTGTATCAGATGATTTCTGATACGCTGACAATGCTGGCGACAGGTGGTGATCACAATGCGTAAATTTTTCTATCCAAAACTGGCGGCCATGAATATCTGGAAGAACCGGAGGGTATATGTGCCGTATATCCTGACCTGTATTTGCAATATCGCCATGTTTTATATGATGTTCTATATGAATGCGAACCCGGATCTGGCCACAGTGCCGGGCAGAGAGGTACTGGCCACGATCATGTTTCTGGGCGTGGTGGTCATGGGAATTTTTTCTCTGATCTTCTTGTGCTACAGCAACAGTTTTCTGATCAAACGGCGGAAAAAAGAATTTGGTCTGTATAACGTTCTGGGAATGGAAAAACGGCACATCCGCTGGACTTTGTGCTGGGAAATGGCTTATGTGGTTGTAATCAGTTATGTGGTAGGTTTTGCGCTGGGAATTCTGGGAAGCAAGCTGCTCTTCCTGTTTCTGTTGAAATTGTTGGAGGTGCCGGCGCAGTTTGGATTCATTATTTCCGGAGAAGCCATGTCCGGTACCTGTTTCTGGTTCCTGGGCATTTTTATCCTGACACTGCTGCTGGATATGTGGCAGATCCATCTGGCAAGTCCGGTGGAACTTCTCCGGGGCGGCAACGCCGGTGAGAAAGAACCAAAGGCAAAATGGCTTCTGGCGCTGATTGGGATGATCTGTCTGGGAAGCGGATATTATATTGCTGTAAGCACCACCAATCCGCTGGATGCGCTTCTGTTGTTTTTTGTGGCGGTGATTCTGGTCATGATCGGTACCTACTGCCTGTTTACGGCAGGAAGTATTGCTGTGCTGAAGATGCTGCGGTGGAATAAGAAATTTTATTATCAGACCCGGCATTTTACCAGTATTTCTGGTATGATCTACCGAATGAAGCAAAATGCCGTAGGGCTGGCAAATGTATGTATCCTCAGCACCGGCGTGCTGATCATGATCTCCGGAACCGTATCCATGTATGCCGGTATGGGTGATATCATGAATACCCGGTATCCCCATGATGTGGAATATACCATACAGGGCAGCGGAAAAGAAAATTTTGGTGCAGCCGTGGAAGACCGCATTGTCAGCAGTGCGCAGGAGGCGGGGATCGAGATCAGAAGTCTGAACAGCTACAACAGTCTGTCTTTCTCCACAGTGGGCAGCGACGGAAATCTGGAACTGCTGGATTACAGCAGCCAGGCCATTGGAAGCATCAATGCAGCGGATCTGGTTACTGTGGCGGCCATGACCCTGGAAGATTATAACCGGATCATGGGAGAAGATAAGACCCTGGGTGGAGAGAACGAGATTCTGCTCTATCCTGTAAAGGGAAGCGGAGATCTGGATACGCTGACGATTTACGGGAAAGAATATCAGGTAAAGGAAGTGATAGACTCATGCCCTTACGTGGGAGAAATGAGTACGTATGTGGGCGGCGGCTATTACATTGTTGTGAAAGACATGGCGCAGCTGGAAGAACTGGAAGCTCTGGAGACCGCAGTATACGGAGATATGGCAAGCCATGTGGAGCGGGTAGTGCAGGCTGATCTGGAAGGAACTGCGGAAGAAAAGGAAGCGTTCGAAACATCGCTGAATGGGGAAATTGATGCCATGAGCGCGGAGCAGTTTTCTCAGGAGACCGATCTGTCCTACCGGGCAGATATGAAACAGATGGAATACCAGAGCTTCTATGCACTGTACGGCGGGCTGTTCTTCCTGGGGATTTTCCTTGGAGTCCTGTTTTTGATGGGCACTACGCTGATCATTTATTACAAACAGGTATCCGAGGGATATGATGACAGAGAACGGTTCGAGATCATGCAGAAAGTGGGAATGAGCAAGAAAGAAGTACGCCAGTCCATTAAAAGCCAGGTGCTTATGGTATTTTTCCTGCCTCTTCTGATGGCCTGGATGCATATTGCCTTTGCATTCCCCATGATCACGCGGATGCTGTCTGCGCTGAATATGTATAATGTACAGCTCTTTGCCCTGTGCACGGTGGTTACTGCCGCTGTGTTCGCGCTGGTATACGCAGCGATTTACGGTGTTACGGCCCGAACATATTATAAAATCGTGGAAGGTATCTGAAGAAATCAAAAAGAGAGTTTCGTTATAGTAATTGAAGAAACATTTGAAGTTTCAGAAAAAAATCAGGGGACGATCACAGGCGCCGGTTCCCATATAAATGACAGAATTGGAAGAGACTGCGAAAGGAGCGGGAGTTTATGGGAAAAGTGCGCAGATTTGCAGAAAGTGTGGCGATCATGGGACTCTGGTGCGCCGTTACTGCAGTTACCGGATGCAGTGTGGAAGAAGTGAACAGAACCTGTCAGGAAACAGTGTCGGTGATGGAAGACTGCGGCATCCAGGTGCCGGAATTTCTGACAGCAGAAGTGCTGCCGGAAGGGGTTGGAGTTCTGTGGCAGGAACTGGCGGCGAGAGGTTGACAAAAAGGAAAACCATTGGTACGCTAAAGGGAAGCCGGAGGGTATACAATGGAGAAACATACCAAAGAGTTAGAAAAGGAAAAAAGTCTGCTGATGAAGATCCAGGATACGGTGATTCAGTATGTCGATATTATTTCAAAAGTTTCAAGGGTCGATGTGGAGGTTGTAGACAAGAATCTGTTCCGTGTGGCCGGCACGGGAATGTTCAGCGGGAAAGTCAATGAAGATATGTCTTCAGAGGGATATGTCTATAATCAGGTACTGAAAACCGGCAGGCGCCAGGTTATCTATGAACCGGGGGAAGAACTGATCTGTCATTCCTGCCCCCAGCGCAATGTCTGTCAGGAAGAGATTGAGATTTCCATGCCGGTGCGTCTGGGTACCGAGATTATCGGGATCATCGGGGTAGTAGGAAGCACCAGAGAACAAAAAGAGAGGATTCTGGAGGATGAATTGCTCTATATGGACTTTTTGGAGCAGATCACGGCGTTTATCGCCGCCAAGGCCAAGGAATACGTGGAACTGGAAAATAAGAACGCCATGCTGAGTACCCTGGACTGTACCATTGACCATATTGAGCAGGGAATCCTGATTCTGGGAAGCGATCATGTGGTGACCACAGCCAATGCTTCAGCCAGAAAACAGCTGGAACTGGAGGATCTGGAGGGGCGCCTGATAGAGATTGCTCCCACCGGCGATCATATGAATCATCGGATTGAATATAAGATGAAGTTCCGGGATCACGAGTTTCTGGTAATGGGACATATGTATAACCTGCCCAACGCCATGAAACGGTATGCTACCCTGGTTGTTTTCGAGAGCAGCCGGAATCTCCAGAAAAAATATTATGAAATGACTTCTACGGTGCATACCCTGGACAGCAGCAGTATTATTGGAAGCAGTCCCCAGACTTTGCGCCTGAAGGAAGAGATTCTGAAAGTGGCACAGACTTCTTCTACGGTACTGATCACAGGAGAGAGCGGTACCGGAAAAGAAATGGTGGCTACGGCCATCTGGAATGCCAGCGAACGAAGGAAAGGCCGTTTTGTGGCCATTAACTGTGCAGCCATTCCGGAAGCGCTGCTGGAATCAGAGCTTTTTGGATATGTAAAAGGAGCTTTCACCGGAGCGGATCCCAATGGAAGGATAGGGAAATTTGAGCTGGCTAATCATGGTGTGATCTTTCTGGATGAGATCGGCGATATGCCATTGTATCTCCAGGCGAAGCTTCTGCGGGTCCTGCAGGAGCGCAAGATCATCCGGATCGGTTCCAACCAGGTAATACCTATAGATGTGCGGATACTGGCGGCCACCAACAAGAATCTCCTGGAAATGATAAAGGAAAAAAGATTCCGGGAAGATCTTTACTATCGTCTGAATGTTATTCCCATGGAGCTGTCACCTTTGCGGGAACGGCCGGAAGATATTGAAGAGCTGGCTGTTTTCTTTGCGGAGCGGTATGCGAAACTGCTGAAAAAACATTTCTGGAAGATTACAGAGTCTGTTATGGAGCAGCTGAAAGCCTATCGATGGGATGGAAATGTGCGGGAATTGGAGAACATGATGGAATTTATGGTCAACATGATGGGAGAAGACGGTATTATGGACGAGGATACCCTTCCGGATACCCTGCGCCGGGAAGCGCCGGAAAAAAATGCTGTGCATACAGAAAGCACGGCGGCATATGCGGGGGATTCCTCTGTATATGCGGAAAGTGGCGCAGACGGGCAGTACACAGAACGTACGGAGAAGGGAGTCGGGATTTTGCCCGGGACATCGGTAGAAGATGACATAGTTCCGTTAAAAGAACTGGAGCGAAAAGAGATCGAAAAGGCCATCCGTCTTTGCGGAAATACCACAAAGGGAAAAAAAGAAGCGGCAAAGCAGCTGGGAATCGGACTGGCTACCCTGTATCGGAAGCTGGAAGAGCAGGAAAAAAGTCAGTAATTCTCAAAATAAGAATTGTGGATTTCTCGAAATGAGAACAATTCTCAAAATAAGAATTCTGCAAAGCAGAAAAAACGGAGAGGAAAAGCGAATTGTATCGCCGAAATTGGATTTGCGGTGAACAATTCGCCTTTTTTTGTGCGTTTCAGACAAAAAATAAATGTGAAAACAGCAATTTAACTAAAAAAAGTAAAGATGAGAAATGTGGGAACAGAACTTGCGATATAAAAGGGCAAAGGAAACAGAAGTCAATGAAAGGGAGATAAGGATGAAAGAAGAATTTAAGTTGGTAACGAGAGAACACAAGGAAGAGCCCGTTTGTGATCTGTCTTTTTTAAGCCAGAGCGAAGCCGAAAAAATTCGTAATTTCCATAAGAGCTTTCCGGTGTATCAGCCAACACCGCTGGCACACCTGCCTGAGACAGCAAAATGTCTTGGACTCGGCGATGTCTATGTAAAGGACGAATCTTATCGCTTTGGACTGAATGCATTTAAGGTATTGGGCGGAAGCTATGCCATTGGAAATTACCTGGCTGGAAGATTGGGTAAGAGTATTGAAGAAGTTGATTATCAGACACTGATTTCTGAAGAAACGAGAGAAAAACTGGGAGATATTACTTTTGTTACAGCTACAGATGGAAATCATGGAAGAGGAGTTGCATGGACAGTCAATCAGTTTAAGCAGAAATCTGTAGTTTATATGCCGAAGGGAAGCGCGCAGGAACGTTTGGAAAATATCCGGGCGGAAGGTGCACAGGCAAGCATTACCGATCTGAATTACGATGAGGCCGTTCGTCTGGCAAACAGCCAGGCAGAGCAGAAGGGATGGGTGATGGTGCAGGATACTGCATGGGAAGGATATGAAGACATTCCCACATGGATCATGCAGGGATACGGAACTATGGGGCTGGAAGCTTATGAGCAGATTCCGGAAAAACCCACTCACATTTTCCTGCAGGCAGGAGTTGGGTCCATGGCTGGAGCAGTGACCGGTTTATTCTCATCTATTTATGGTAAGGACCGTCCGGTGATCACCATTGTGGAGCCGAATAAAGCCGATTGTCTGTATCGGACAGCCGAAGCCAATGACGGTCAGCGCCATTTTGTAACGGGAGATATGGATACGATCATGGCCGGACTGGCATGCGGCGAGCCCTGCAGCATCGGATGGAATATTCTTTCAGACTATGCAGATCATTTTATTTCCTGTCCGGATTATTCGGCGGCAAAGGGAATGCGGATCCTGGGGAATCCGGCTGGGAATGATCAGAAGGTAGTATCCGGAGAAAGCGGCGCAGCAGCCTTCGGATGTGTGGCCGAAATCATGACGAATCCGGAGCTGGCCCATATCAAAGAGAAGCTGGGACTGGATGAGAATTCAAAAGTGCTGTTCTTCAGCACCGAGGGCGACACCGACAGGGAAAACTATAAAGCGATTGTATGGGATGGAAAATATCCCAGTGTAAAATAAAAACAGAGATAAGGGAAAACGCGGTTCAGAGAGAAACAGGGGAAGCGCTTCAGATCCCGCAAAAGTATGAGGAAACAGTGTGGCAGAAAGCTGCGCGGAACAGGAGGAGAATATGTTAAGTAAAGAGAGACAGGATCAGGTAGTTGCGTTGTGCCAGAAGCTGGTGCAGCAGCAGAGTTATTCCGGACATGAGGACGGAGTAGTAAGTGTTCTTCAGGAAACACTGAAGGCAGAAGGATTCGACTCTGTAACGGTGGACAAGTATGGAAACATCATCGGATGTATCAAGGGAAACCGTCCGGGAAAGAAAATCTTATTCGACGGACACATTGATACCGTTCCGGTAACGGATGAGACCGAATGGATGTATCCGCCTTTTGCAGCTGAGATCCACGATGAGAAGATCTACGGACGCGGGACCAGTGACATGAAGGGTGCAGTTGCAGGATTTGTAACAGCAGCAGCCGCTTTTGCAAAAGACACAGACAGAGATTTCGCCGGAGAGATCTATGTGGCAGGTGTCGTACATGAGGAATGTTTTGAAGGCGTTGCAGCCAGAGAAATCAGCAAAGCGGTAAATCCAGATTATGTGGTGATCGGTGAAGCTTCCCAGTTAAATATCAAGATCGGCCAGAGAGGACGCGGAGAGATCGTTGTAGAAACTTTCGGAAAGCCCTGTCATTCGGCTAATCCGGAAAAAGGCATTAACGCAGTGTACAAAATGGCAAAGGTGATCGAAGCCATCCGCACTCTGGAGCCAACCCATCATCCGGTGCTGGGAGATGGAATCCTGGAGCTTACAGACATTAAATCTTCTCCATACCCCGGAGCATCGGTTGTTCCGGAATACTGCCGGGCAACCTACGACAGACGTCTTCTGGTTGGAGAGACAAAGGAAAGTGTACTGGAGCCTATTCAGAAACTGCTGGATCAGCTGATGGCAGAAGATCCGCAGCTGAAAGTAAAGGTTTCCTATGCAACAGGAAAAGAACTGTGTCATACAGGCAATGAGATCACTGGTGAGCGCTTCTTCCCAGGCTGGCTGTACGATGAGAACGATGCTTTCGTGCAGGACGTAAAGAAAGAACTGGAGGGCATGGGTTATACACCGGAGATCACACAGTATAATTTCTGCACCAATGGAAGTCATTACGCAGGTGAGGCTAAGATCAAGACTTTCGGCCTTGGACCATCCAAAGAAAATCTGGCTCACACTGTGAACGAATATATTGAAATTGACCAGCTCGTAAAGGTAACCGACTGCTATTACGGCGTCATGAAAGCGCTTCTGAAGTAACAGTCAGACCAGAGAGAAAAAAGAAAGGAAGGCGGGATAGAATCCCGCCGGAGGGGTACAGATATGAGTAGTAAACAGATTACAGCATTAGTTATTATTTTCCTGTATATGATCGCCACCATTGCTCTGGGACTGATCGTTTCCAAAATGAAACAGAGCAAGAAAGAAAAACAGAGCAACGATGATTTCCTGATGGCCGGCAAATCCCTGGGACCTCTGGTTCTGGCCGGAACACTGTTTGCAGCAAATACAGGCGGTGCCAGTACCACAGGTATCGCTACCAATGTGTATGATTACGGGCTTTCCGCAAGCTGGTATGTGATCGCAGCCGGTATCGGATTCGTTCTGGTATCCTTTATCGCGCCTTATTTCCGTAAGGCACAGGCCAGTACCGTGCCGCAGATCATCGGTATGCGTTATGGAAAGGCATCTCATATTTTCACTGCCTTTACTTCTATTGCCGCGCTGTTTATGGCAACCGGTGCGCAGATCATCGCTACTGCATCCATTATCAACGTGGTAACAGGATTGAGCTTTAATACAGCGGCAATCATCATTACCATTGTAGTTATCATCTATACCATGATCGGCGGTTTCCAGTCTGTAGCGGCAGCAAACCTGATGCATGTGTTATTTATCACAGTAGGTATGGCTATTGCCATGTTTGTTATGCTGGGAAATGCTGAGATCGGCGGCCTTGGCAATCTGTTTGACAGAGCCAGAGAAATGACGGATGCTTCCGGAGCGGGCATGGACCTGCTGAGTATGACAAAAATCGGTGTACCCACTGTCATCGGCTACATTGCCATGTATTTCATGACCTTCCCGACTGGACAGGAGATCGTGCAGACCTACTGTTCTGCCAAGGATGGTAAATCCGCCAAGCTTGGTTCTCTGATCGCCGGTATTCTTTCCGCAGTGTATGCCATTGTTCCGGCAATCATCGGTTTGATCGCATACGTATGTATCGATGGTTATGCAAGCGGCCCGCAGAAAAATGCGCTGGCAGATGCGACTATGCAGTTCGCACCGGGAGTTGTGGCTGGTATCGTGCTGGCAGCAGTGGTGGCGGCAACCATGAGTTCTGCTTCCGGAAATATGATCGGTACAGCAACCATGTTTACCAATGACGTGTTCCGTCCCTACATCAACGGCGGAAAACAGGATGACAAAAAAGAAATCTGGATCTCCAGAGTGATCATGGTGATCGTAGGTGCGGTAGGTCTGATCGTTGCCTTGACAGCATCCAATATCATCAGCGTTATGATGGGTGCATTCGCTCTGAGAAGTGCAGGTCCATTCGCAGCCTTTATCTGCGGTCTGTTCTATAAGAACGTAACACAGCGGGCAGGATTTATCTCCATCGTTGCAGGTACAGTTGTAGCAGCCTTCTGGATCTATGGTCTGAATACTCCATGGGGACTGAGTGCAATGGTACCTGGCGGAATCGTGGCACTGGTGCTGATCTTTGTTCTGTCTGCCATTGACCGGAAGCTGGGCGTGAAGCCGGCTCCGGAACTGAAACTGGAAGATAATTAAGAGAAAAATGCAGGGATCCGGAGCAAAGAAGGCCAGCCGGCACTGCTTTGGATCCCTCTGTGGAAACCTGTGGGAAATGCCTACAGGTAGATACATGAAAAATGATCAATTGGGTTTAATTGGGGAAAGGATGCAGAAATTATGAAAAAACTGATTCAGAACGGATTTGTTGTAGACGGAAGTGGAAAACCCGGGTATGCAGCAGATGTGCTTGTGGAAAACGACCGGATCGTGAAAATAGGAAAAATTGAAGCAGCAGAAGATATGGAAGTAATCGATGCAAAAGGTCTTGTGGTGGCGCCGGGATTTATCGATACCCACAGCCACAGTGATCTGCAGATTCTGGTGGAGCCGGAAGTACAGCCAAAAGTAAGACAGGGAATCACCACAGAGATCCTGGGACAGGATGGTATTTCCATGGCGCCCCTTCCCAAACAGTACATCAGCCCGTGGAGAAAGAATCTGGCTGGTCTGGACGGAGACAGTGAGGAGATCAACTGGGAATATGAGAATACAGAAAATTATCTGAAAATGGTTGAGGCTGCCAAACCGGGGCTGAATGAATGCTATCTGGTACCTCATGGAAATATCCGTATGGAAGCTATGGGACTGGAAAACCGTCTTCCAAATGAGGAAGAGCTGGAGAAAATGCGCCAGATCACACGTCGTGAGATGGAGGCAGGAGCTATCGGTCTGTCCACCGGACTGATTTATATGCCCTGTGCCTATTCTGAATCCAAAGAAATTATTGAAATGTGCAAGGTTGTTGCCGAGTATGACGGTCGCTTTGTGATCCATCAGAGAAGTGAGGCAGACACCATTCTGGATTCCATGGAAGAGGTTATCAAGATCGGAAGAGAATCCGGTGTGAAGATCCATTACTCTCACTTCAAAGTGTGCGGAAAGAAGAACTGGGACAAGATCGACGATGTGATCCGTCTTCTGGAGCAGGCCAAGGCAGAAGGCATCGATGTTTCCTTTGACCAGTATCCCTATGTGGCAGGAAGCACCATGCTGGGTGTAATCCTTCCTCCGTGGGTGCATGACGGCGGAACAGACAAAGTTCTGGAGCGTCTGGCTGACAAAGAGCTGCGCAAAAAAATGGTATATGACATTGAACACGGCATTCCCGGATGGGATAACTTTGTGGAATTTGCCGGACTGGACGGTATCTTCGTAACCAGCGTAAAGAACGAGAAAAACAAAGACGCAGTGGGCTTAAGTCTTACAGAGCTCGGCAAGCTGCGGGGAACGGATCCGTATAATGCCACATTTGATCTGCTGTATGAAGAAGAAAACGCCGTGGGTATGGTGGACTTCTATGGTACAGAAGAGCATGTGCAGCTCTTTATGAAGCGTCCGGAAATGAACGCCTGCACAGACGGTCTTCTGGGCGGAAAACCGCATCCCCGTGTATATGGAGCATTCCCGAGAATCCTGGGAAAATATGTGCGGGAAGACAAAGCTCTGTCTCTGGAAGAAGCGATCTACAAGATGACAAAGAAACCGGCGACGACTTTCAATATGACAGACCGTGGAGAGCTTCGGGAAGGCGCCTACGCAGATATCTGCATCTTTAACCCGGACACCGTGATCGATAAGGGAACGTTTACAGATCCGATCCAGTATCCGGATGGAATTGAGTATGTAATGATCAACGGTGAATTTGCCGTGAAGAATGGAGAGCATACCGGTACAAGAAACGGCGTGGTTCTCAGAAAGAAAGGAAAAGAGGTAGTTAAATAATGAAAAAAGAAGTAATCGCAACCACAAACGCACCGGGCGCAGTCGGCCCATATGTACAGGCAATCAAGGCAAATGGCATGGTATATTGTTCCGGACAGCTGGGAATTGATCCTGCAACCGGAAAAATGCCGGAAACTGTGGAAGAGCAGGCACACTGCTCCATGAAAAACATGGGAGCTATCCTGAAAGAAGCAGGAAGCGACTATGGCCAGATTGTTAAGACCACAATCTTCCTGACCGACATGAATGATTTCGCAAAAGTAAATGAGATTTACAAATCTTATTTCGGCGACGGTTTCCCGGCTCGCTCCTGTGTACAGGTAGCCAAGCTGCCCCTGGGCGGACTGGTGGAAGTAGAGTGCATCGCCTGCGCAGAATAACAGAATTATAGCGGGAACGAAAAAAAGGAACTGAAGCAGGAGAAATCCTGCGGCAGTTCCTTTTCTGCGTCTATTCGTATTGCCGTCTTCTGGCCGAATCCGGCAGTTCCATTTCATTCCGGTATTTGGTCACCAGACGTTTGGACACCGTCAGGCCGTCCCGGGCCAGCAGGTCTGCCAGAGTCTGATCGGAATAGGGATGTTTTTTGTCTTCCTTTTCGATCAGTGTACGGATCCGGCTGCGGATGGTATCTTTTTTATCCAGTCCCTGCACAAAGAAATAGCTGAGGGGGAAGACCCCGAAGGTACACTGCAGGAATTTATCCTTTACAGCCCTGCTGATGGTGGATTCGTGGATCTGCAGCAGGTCGGCGGCTTCTGCCTGGCTGAAGGAATGCAGATATCCGCTGCCGTGGAGGAAGAAATCCTGCTGTTTCCGGACAATAAGCTTTCCAAGGGCAAGAAGAGTTTCGTTGCGTTGTTCCACACACTGGACCACCCAGTCCAGCTGTCTCTTCTTGTCTGACAGATAGCCGGCAACTTCATTGGAGGAGGGAGTGGAAAGCATCTGCATATATTCTTCGTTATAGCGGATTGGCGGCAGCAGTGAGTCATTGAGTACAATGTCAAAATGATCCTGGAATCGGACGACGGCCAGCTCTGGCCGGATGTAGCTTACATATCTGCGGTCTCCGAAGGAAGCACCCGGACGGGGATTCAGACTGCGGATGACCTTGCAGGCACGCAGGACTTCATCCAGAGAAACCCGCAGCTTTCGGGCCAGGGTATGCATCTGGTTTTTGGCCAGAAGCTCCAGATGCTCCCGGGCAATGGCCAGAGCGGTTTGATCTTCGGGATGCTCTTTTTTTAGCTGGATGCAGAGGCATTCGGGAAGAGAGCGTGCTCCGATTCCCAGAGGTTCCAGGGTCTGGAGCAGAGAGAGCAGTGCCGTGATCTCATCCAGAGAGGTCTGGACGGCTTCTGCGATCTCTTTCAGGGGCATTTCCAGGTAGCCGCTGGGTTCCAGATTTAAGATCATATATTCCATGATATGGCGCTGGCGGTCTGTCAGGGAAAGATCGTTGATCTGAAAGAGCAGAGACTCTTCCAGGGTTTCCGAACTGTCAGATCCGCGGTTCCACAAATCCTGGGCGTCTTTCCGATCCTGCCTGTCATAGACAGGATTCTGATCATCGGAGCGATACGTCAGCTGTACCGTATGTTCGTATTCTGAAGGAGGAGCCTCCAGTTCCATCAGGGGATTTTCCATGGCCAGCTTTTCCAGATACTGTCCCAGCTCCGGAAGATTCATCTGCAGGATTTCCGAGCTCTGGATCATACGTCCGGAAATATTCAGTTTTTGGGTTGGAGTTAATTCTATTTGCATCGTGTTTTCTCCACTGTTTTCTTATAAATTCGTATGGCAGGTTTTGTAACTCCATACTACTATGGCGTAAATAGAAAGTCAAGAATGACGGTTGCGGGCAGCACCCAAAAATCCGTTGAAACCCGCAGAAAAGGATGATAAAATGGAAATTCGGAGGTGCTTTTCGTTGAGTAAAATGGAATATTTTAAGCGGGGAGTCAGGGATGGAATCCCCATTGGCCTGGGGTATGTGACTGTGTCGTTTACCTTTGGTATGATGGCTGTTTCTTCCGGTCTGCAGATCTGGCAGGCAGTGCTGATCTCTCTGATGAATTTAACGTCCGCCGGCCAGTTTGCGGGATTGCCGCTGATGGTTTCGGGGGGCTCATATTATGAAATGGCGTTGACGCAGCTGATCATCAATATGCGCTATTGCCTGATGTCCTTTGCCCTTTCCCAGAAGCTGGAGAAACATGTGCCGGTGATCCACCGTTTTCTGGTAGCTTATGGAGTGACAGATGAGATTTTCGGCATCAGTGTCAGTCAGGAAGGGAGGGTTTCTCCCTGGTATTCCTATGGGGCTATGAGTATGGCCATACCGGGGTGGACACTGGGAACACTGGCAGGCGCCATATCCGGAAATTTTCTCCCGGCGTTTATGATCAGTGCCCTGAGTGTGGCAATCTATGGAATGTTTCTGGCTATCATCATACCGCCGGCCAGAAAAGAGAGGTCGGTGCTGCTGGTGGTATTGGCAGCCATGGCCATCAGTACGCTGTTTTCTGTGATCCCGGTGCTGAAGCAGGTGTCATCGGGGTTTGTTATCATCATCACCACACTGCTTGTGGCCGGCGCGGCGGCCTGGCTGCATCCGGTGGAAGAAAAGGAGGCTTAATGTCATGAGCAATACACAGTTTTTTCTGTACCTGCTGGTGATGGCCGGGGTCACATACCTGATTCGAATGCTCCCCCTGGTATTGATCAAGCGGGAGATCACCAATCCTTTCGTGAAATCCTTTCTGTATTATGTGCCTTATGCCAGCCTGGCAGCCATGACATTTCCGGCTATTCTTACGGCTACGGAGAGTGTGGTATCGGGTGCGGCCGGCTTTGCGGCGGCGCTGCTGGCGGCTTATAAGGAGAAAAGCCTGCTGACCGTTGCAGTCTGTGCCTGTGCGGCAGTCTTTGTGGTAGAACGCCTGCTGGGATACTGACACGTTCCTGATCTGTCAAAGAGGCAGATGTGGATTTCTGTCTGAAGTACTGGGCTGTCCTGAAGTATTTTCGTCTTCTGTTTCGTTATGATCAGTGAAACATCTTACACAGATGTAAGGTTCATCCGGAAAATGTAAGCTGCATCGATGGCAGTCCGGAAAGAAAACACGTATACTGATCATAGAGAACATGGGAAATGACAGTGATTCCGGAAGAGGGACGCTGGAAGCTACAGAAGGGAAAGGTGAGACGGAAATGTTTATACTGCGGTTTATTCGAAGACTTGTGATGGTGCTGCTTCTGGCCGGATTGTGCGGAGGTGCGTTCCTTGCCTGGCAGGGCTATCATATGTACTGGGAAAGCCTGCAGAACAAAAGTCTGGAGCAGATGCAGGAAGAGATCCAGTCCAAGCCGGAATATACCACACTGGAAGAAATGCCTCAGATTTATCTGGACGGTGTGGTGGCGGTGGAAGACAAACGGTTTTACCAGCATCCCGGATTTGATCTGCTGGCCATAGGCAGGGCCGTGGTCAACGATATAAAGGCAGGAGCTCTGGTGGAAGGGGGAAGTACCATCACCCAGCAGCTTGCCAAGAACGTATATTTTACCCAGGAAAAAGAGTTCAGCCGGAAGATCGCAGAGGTTTTCATGGCCGTGGCGATGGAAAAGGAATTTACGAAAGACGAGATCCTGGAACTGTACCTGAATTCCATTTATTTTGGAAACGGATATACCTGTGTGAAAGAAGCAAGCCGGGGATATTTTGGAAAGAAACCCATGGAAATGAGTGAAGATGAGTGTATCATGCTGGCCGGTATCCCCAATGCCCCTTCGGTATATAATCCGGTGGACAACCCGGTGCTGGCGGCAAAGCGCCAGCAGCAGGTGCGTACACAGATGCTTAAGATGGGAGTGCTTTCGGAAGAGGAAGCTGTACCACAAACGTAGCCCCGCCGCCGGAGGTATCCTCCGCATGGATGGAGCCGTGATGGCAGCGCAGGATCTCCCGGGCAATGCAGAGCCCAAGCCCATAGTGATGGCGGGAAGTGCGGGAAGCTTCTCTCCGGTAAAAACGTTCAAATATTTTTTCCTGTTCCTCTCTGGGAATACCGGGACCATTGTCGATGACCCGGATTTCCAGAGAGGTATTTTTTTGCTCCAGGGCCAGGGTGATCCGGCCGCCTTCCGGAACGTAGCTGAGAGCGTTGTCCATGAGGATTGTCAGTACCTGTTCCATGCGTTCCCGGTCGCAGCTGCAGTCGGGAAGGAGCTCCTGAGGAAGCTGCAGAGAAAGGCTGATCTTCTGCTTCTTTGCCAGTGCCTCATATTTTTCATAAGTATCCAGCAGGATTTCATCCAGCTGTTCCGGCTGAAAATGAAGCTGCAGGGATCTGGCGTCAGAATTGGCCAGAGTCAGCATGTCTGTGATCAGATGGGACATTCGGCTACCCTCTTTCCGTATCATGGCAGTAAAGTGGGGCACCTTTTCCCTGGGAGCATGCTCCAGCGCAGAGGCTGCGGAAAGGATCACCGACAACGGAGAGCGCAGCTCATGGGAAGCGGAAGCAATGAACAGATGCTGGCTTCGGGCGCTGTCTTCCATGGGGCGCAGCATCCGCCGGGTGAACCGCCGGGAAAACATCCAAAGCAGCAGCAGGACCAGGATGTCTGCCATGCAGAATAAAAGAGCCGTTCGAAGCAGCTGTCCTCTTGCCGGTCTCAGAGAATGCAGGATCAGTACGCCCAGCTGTCCTCGGGCATTGGGGATCCTGGCGGCGGAAATCTGCCATTCATCGCCGGAAGCGTCTTTCAGGGTAAACTCCTGATGTACCGTAAGTTTATCCGATGTAGGGAGGAGCAGATCCATTCCGTAGGTTATCCGGGCTTCATCAAGGGCCTGTTCTTTCAGCTGGAAAAGCTGAGGGCTCTGATGGAAGTCCTGACTCAGAAGAGGAGAACCGCCATCGTAGATAAAAAGAGAAATATGATGGATGGCTTCAATCTGCCGGACCCATTGAAGTGTAAGGACTTCCTGGTATTCCAGATAGGTATAGATAGAGTCCAGGGTGCTCTGGAAGGTCAGTTTTTCCCGCTGATTAAGGCTGCCTGCTGTGATAAGAAAGCACAGCAGACTCAGGATGCACAGGATCAGACCGGTGATCAGGGTGCAGAAGAATGTGAGCTGGCGGTGAAGTTTCTTATACATGATCTGTCTCCAGTTTGTAGCCGATACCCCGGATAGTGGTGATGCACAGACGGCTTTTCACATAACGAAGGCGCTTCCGCAGAAAATGAATATAGTTATCCAGATTGCCTTCCTCCACTTCCGCATCCGGGCCCCATACCCGGGAGAGGATCACCAGTCTGGGCAGCACTGTATCCGGATTTCCCAGAAATACTTCCAGAAGCCGACCTTCCCGTTTGGAGAGGGCAAGCTGTCCCTGCTCCGTGGAAAGCTGCCGAAGGGAAATATCATAGTGCAGATCGCCCAGGGTCAGAATCTGGGGTGCCATGATGCTGCGGGAACGGCGGCGTATGGTGCGGATCCGCGCCATGAGTTCTTCAAAGGCAAAAGGTTTCACAATGTAATCATCTGCGCCGCAGTCCAGTCCCTCGATCCGGTCATAGAGTTCCCCCAGAGCAGTGAGCAGGATCACAGGGGTTTCGATGTGATTGGCCCGGGCCTTCTGCAGGGCCATGAGGCCGTTCATGGTGGGCAGCATCCGGTCCAGGATGATCAGATCGTGGGCATTCTGCAGCATCAGATCCAGTCCGTCCCTTCCATCGTGGCAGAGATCCACGGAGAAGCCTTCCTGTTCCAGCTGATAGGTCAATATATCACAGAGGTTTTTGTCATCCTCGATCAGTAAAATATGCATAAAAATTCCTTTCTGTCTGAAAATGCGGCCGGGCGAAGGAAAAAGCCTCCGGAAAAGTGAAAGACAGCCGCTGTTTTTGAAATCCTGTGTCCGGGTTCTGCCCATAGTATAGCACAGAAATCTGAAAAGTAACTGTAAGGTTTCTCTAAAAAAGAAGGGAAATTTAGAGATACAGTCTGTTTCAGGGCTGGATTATTCTTGACAAAAACAGTTCTTTTCTCCATGATAATGGGTAGGGTGTCGGAAGAGGCCGGGAGCCTGCGCCGCGTACAGAGGCGCAGCCTGGCTTTTGGTACCTGCTGTTCGAGAAAAAATGAAGAAGGTTGAGGGGCATTTTATGAAATCCATGAATAAGATTTTTGCTTTTTTTGCTGCGGTGCTGCTGTCTCTTGGATTTGCGGCCTGCTGTCTGAAAATTCCGTTTCTGTCATCTGCCATTGGAGCCGTGGGAAACATCAATCTGCTTACTTATGGGATGCTGCTGATCCTGTTTTGCCTGCTGTTCGTGGTATTTTACGGAGCTGCAGACTGGAAAAAGGCAGGGGGAAGAGTATCATCTGCCAGGTCGCTGGCAGTGGTGTTGTGTCTGATGCTGGGGACATTGGTATTTTTTGTCCGTATGTTCCAGATGGAAGGGAATGTCTACGGCGGTGTCAGTGACCGGTATGTATGGCATAAGCTGCCGCTTTGGCTGGTGGTCCTGTGTCTGAGCGTGATTTTGGTGCTGTTTTTCCTGTGTATCC